>CANHQR010000019.1 GCA_947462815.1 Pseudobdellovibrionaceae bacterium | reverse complement strand
GATCGCCGATATATTTTCGACGCCAATTGATCCATCGCTCTTCAAGCAAAAGTTGCAGTTTTGGTCCGCCCCTGAGGGGAAAAAGGTCTCGCCCGAGCATCTGTTCCGGCGCGCATCCCAGCAGAGAATCTTGCTCGGCAAAGATGTCGTACTCGATCAGATCAACGAGATTCGTGGTGAGTTCTTGAATCCTCGCCGATTGAAGCGAGGCAAGATTGTATGGCTCCATGCCGCTGAACTCGGACCGGGACGCGAAAGTCGACTTGCGGGAAGGGTGATCGATGTCGAACCTGAAGGTTCCGCTTACCGCATCTCTCTGCGCTGGATCGGTATCACCAGCACACAACTCAAGAGCTTTCGACGCTTGATGAAAGATCAGCGGGGCCGACAACATAAAAGTGTCCGCCCAGCAAAAGCGCGGCTGCCGAACTCCGCCACAATTTCCCCCGCACATGGCGATCCGACTCGAGAGCTCATGCCCTTTCACCTCGCCATCATCGATCCAGATCCTATGTCGGCAAAGCTCGCGGCCTCCAGTCTTGAAGAGATTGCTCAACTTAGATTGCAGAGCTTCCCCAGTGTCAGTCGTTTTTTGCGGCGATTCTCGGGACAACTGACGGCATCTTCGCCTGCCGTCGCGGCAGCCCCGATGACCGAGACTGCTAGCGCGCCCGCCTCTTCGCCTTCTCCGCCTTCAAGTCCGTCTGTGACAACGCAGGCTTCGGGCTCGACAGACGCAAATATCGATATCATTTCCCTGGTAACTGCACCTGCATCACTTTGGAAGGGTCCCCTGCAGGGGAGATTAAGACTTGCCGACGAGGTTGTGCTTGAACTCAAGGCAGGGGACACAGAGTCGATTGAGGGACAAAGTCTCGATCGCTGGTGTGGCGAAGCCAAATTGTGGGAAAAACTTTTCGCTCGCGAGGACCTCGAGGAATGGCAAGAGCAACTGCGATGGCTGAGTGCGCAATCGGCGGGTCAAAGCTCGAACGCCAACTTAAAACTGATCCTCCCCCTCCCTGCCCAATTCGAAGCGGCATTGGAACGCCCTGAAGGAGCCGAGTGGCAGATCCAGCTGCGACTCGAGGTTGGCCAAAGAGAAGCGACAGCGAGCTTTGAAATCCAGTGGAGCACAACCGATCAAGTCTCCGTCGACAAATCCTATGGGGCGATGGCAGGAACCCATGAAAACTCTCGTGTCATCGTCGATGCCGTTGCCGTTGATCTGCATCTTCTCGGAGACGATGCCCCATCGCGCGCTCTCAAACTTCGGACTTTGCATCGTGAACTCGAGAGTCGACAAATCTTCAATAGCTTTGGTCGAGTTCCTCCGCTGATTGTCTTGGTCGACGAAAAGTTGGACGTCGGATTTGAGGACTTCGAAAGCCTTTCTGAGGACAAGAAGGATGGGCCAGCCGTAGTGCAGATCTACTTCCATCGAAAAGTCTATGATCGACACCTCATCGCGCAGTTGTTTCTCGATGTGGCTCCCGATGCCTTTCACCACCCTGCGGCCACCCGAGAACGTCTCACATCCATTCACATGCCGACCACACTGACTCAGGCCTATCCCAGTACCAGCCTCGCGGAATACGGACTCGAGTTGGAAATGCCCTTCGCCCTACAAAGAGGCGCGGGACTCCGGGTGTTCTCCGACGCACTCGAGTTTGGCGATCTCGGTGTCTGGGTCAAATGTGTCGGTTCCGGACGCCAGAGCGACGGGACCTGGATTAACGAATTCGTGTTCTTCGGTTCTGTGGAACGCATTCAACAAAAGCTGCGGGCCTGGATTCGCCAAGAATATGCGAAAGAAAAAGCCGCCCAGACTTCATAAGACAGTCTCCCTGTTCCCTTTCCAGCTGACAGACCTAGGACGGTCGACTAACTTAGCGCTCTTCAAGGAGCCCTGCGTTGGCCGATTCGGAAACCAAACCCCAACATCGAGAGCAAAAGCCGCAACAAGAGCCTTTGGCCGAGACGGACTCATCGGGAACATGGGTGAAACCCGAGCCTCGCTCCCGACACGCGTCGCAGGGTATCTCGGGATTGCGAGCCAAGGCCTTGAAGGCTGTTGGCTTGGTGTCACTGGGACTTGGATTTGCGGGCCTCGTTCTCCCTCTATTGCCCACCACACCTTTCATTTTGCTCTCAGGCTGGTGCTTTGCCAGGTCGTCGCCCCATTGGCACAAGTGGATTCATGAGCACAGAGAATTTGGGCCTTTGATTGAAAACTGGCAACGCGATCGCTCTGTCTCCTTGCGGCACAAACTCGTGGCCGCTCTCATCATCTTGAGCTCGATCGGGTTCATTTGGATGCGAGACCAACCGCCGTTTTGGATCAAGGTGGCGGTGTCCTCTGGCCTTAGCTCAATATTTGGGTTTCTACTTTTCACTAAGACTTCGCCCTCTCGGCGCTAGGCTGATTCGATCCGATTAAAATGAGGCTTGCGAGATTGACGCTATGGCGAAGATTGGTTGAGCTGAGTCATGTCGCAAACGTCACAAAAGCCAAGCTCACTGAATCTGATCGCTCTCTCCATTCGACGTCCCGTATTTGCTTGGGTTCTGATGAGTGCTCTCATCATTTTTGGTGCGATCTTCGCCAACCGACTGGGCGTGAGCCAACTTCCCGATGTGGATTTTCCCGTTCTTACGGTTTCAGTCAGTTATGAAGGCGCAGCTCCCGAAGTTGTCGAAGCTGAGATCATCGATCCCATCGAGCAGGGGTTGCTGGCGATCGAAGGTGTGACGCAAATGCGGTCGACCGTTCGCCAAGGCGGCGGCTCTGTGACTTTGGAATTCGATATCGAACGAAATGTGGATGTGGCGCTCCAAGAGGTGCAGACCGCTCTTTCGCAGGTCCGCCTGCCGACGGGCGTCGATAGTCCGGTCGTGCGAAAGCAAAACCCCGAAGAGAATCCGATCATGTTCCTTTCGGTGGCTGCGCCGCGACCTATTCGCGAAGTCATCGCCTACACGGAAGACGTCATTTTGGATGAACTGCGATTCCTTCCGGGTGTCGGCGAGGTGTCGATCGGCGGTTTCGCTGTTCGGAACCTCAGGATTTGGCCCGATCCCGAAAAGTTGCGCCGTTATGATCTCACTTTGATCGATGTTTTGGATGCCGTACAAACCCAACACATCGAGACCGCTGCGGGTCAGCTGAGTGACGGGCGAGTTGAAAGCCGTGTGCGTTGGCTCGGCGAAGCTGCGACACCCGAGGAGCTTGCCAACGTACGAATTCTAAGGCGTGGGGGCGGAATCATTCACGATGCCGTCATTCGCATTGGTGATGTCGCTGAAGTCGAGGACGGTTTGAGCGACATTCGACGAATGGCGCGAGTCGACGGCAAAGAGGCTTTGTCACTTCTGGTGCGAAAACAACGCGGGCAAAACGAGGTTCGCGTTTCCAAAGCTGTCACGGACCGGGTGAACGCGCTCCAAGACAAGCTGCCGGAAGGCTACTTGCTTCGCATCAATGTCGACTTCACTCGATCAACAGAAGCGACGGTCAAATCGACGTATTCCAAACTCTGGGTTGCCGGTCTGGTCACGATTCTCGTCTGCTTTTTCTTTTTGGGAAGCTGGCAGGCAGCCCTCAATATTCTCTTTTCGATTCCCACTTCCATCGTCGGCACGTTCACGATTATTTATTGGTCCGGATTTACGCTCAATCTCTTCACGCTGCTCGCCCTGACTCTGGCGATTTCGATCGTGGTCGACGATGCGATCATGCTCTTGGAGAACATTGTTCGCCATCACCGAATGGGCAAAAGCGCCGAACAGGCCTCCTATGATGGCTCGATGGAAGTTTTGGGAGCCGCAATCGCGGCTTCTTTGGCGGTCGTCGCAGTGTTTATTCCCGTGATCTTTATGGGTGGCGTTGTCGGTAAGTTCTTTTATCAGTTTGGCATCACCATGTCGGCCGCGGTCATGCTGTCGCTGCTTGAGGCGGTGACGATCACGCCAATGCGAGCGGCGGCATTTTTGTCGACCTCGCCAAAACCCAATCGATTCGAGCTCTGGCTGGATCACGCGTTTGAAAAGTGGTCGGCCTTCTACCAAAAGCTTTTGCAAGCCGCCCTTCGTCGCGCTTGGTGGGTGACCGGAATCGCGACGCTCCTGTTTGCGGCTTCGCTGATTTCTTTCAAGAAGATCGATAAGGAGCTCGTACCTTCACAAGACTTGAATCTGATCTTCATCAGCGGCCAAGCGCCCCCGGGAACTTCGCTCGAAAAAACTTATGAAGCGGCGATTGCGGCCGAAGAGGTCATCAAAGCAGAATCCCAAATCGAACGCTATTTCGTGACGGTCGGCGCAGGCGGCCCGAATGCGGAGGTGAATCAATTCTCGGTTCCAACCTTCCTCAAGGACAAAACCAAACGGGATGAAACACATCTGGAAATCATGGAACGCCTGCGCGCGAAGTTCAAAGAGGTCAAAGGGGCGCGGATCACCATGCGAGACTTGTCCTCGCGGGGTCTCACCGGCGGCCGTTCCTATCCTGTAGCCTTTAATCTGAGCGGCGGAAATCTGGAAACCCTGCAAAATGCCGCCAAGAAGATTCAAGAAGAGCTCGAGAAAGAAGGTCTCGCGACGGATCTGGACACAGACTTCAAACTGGGTATCCCTGAACTTCTCATCAAGCCCGATCGCGAGAAAATGGCGCAGTTTGGAGTGAGCATCGATGCGGTGGCGCGAACGCTGACCACAGCGATCGCCGGACTGCGAGTCAATCGCTTCACGAACGAGGGTCGTCGCTACGATGTTCGCATCAAAGTTCGCGACCAAATTGTCCGCACCCTCGACGATGTGCGCAGAATCACGGTGCGAAACCAATTTGGCAATCAGGTGCCCCTTGCGAATCTCGTGAGCTTTGAAACAGCGAAGAGTTACCAAAGTATCACGCGAGTCAATCGTATGCGAACCATCGGAGTGTTCGGCAATGTCGGCGAAGGAAAGTCTCAGCAGGCCGCTCTGGCGCGCGCTCAAGTTCTTGCCAAGGAGTATCTCCCTGAGAACTACCGCTTTGGACTGGATGGAGCCGCGGCTGGATTGGCTGAGGGATTTCAAAGCTTGCTCACGGCTTTGATCATGGGCTTTGTCGTGGCTTACATGGTTC
Source organism: Pseudobdellovibrionaceae bacterium (assembly GCA_947462815.1). Classification (GTDB taxonomy): domain Bacteria; phylum Bdellovibrionota; class Bdellovibrionia; order Bdellovibrionales; family JAMPXM01; genus UBA2339. The sequence continues at coordinate 45,043 of CANHQR010000019.1, read as the reverse complement.
TCGCGATTCAATACAACTCCTTCTTGCACCCCATCTCAGTTCTGATGGCTCTGCCCTTCGGACTCACCGGTGCAGTGCTTTCCTTGTGGGTTTTTGGTGAGTCGCTCAACTTATTTAGCTTCATTGGCATCATCGTCCTTATGGGCATCGCCAAAAAGAACTCGATCTTGTTGGTGGACTTCACCAATCAAGTCCGCGCTCGCGGAGAGCCCGATGTTCATAAGGCCCTCGTCGAGGCTTGTCCCGTGCGGTTGCGACCGATTTTGATGACGAGCGTGGCGACGATTGCAGCGGCCCTGCCGTTGGTTTTGGGTAACGACATCGGGCAAGAGACAAGAACTCCGATGGGTTTAACCATTATCGGCGGCAGCCTGGTGTCGACGGTTTTCACGCTATTTGTCGTACCCTGTATCTACCTCCTGTTAGCGAAACTTGAATCGAAGAAGCCCCGCACGGAGCTCAGTTTATGAGAGTTCGCCATATTCTTGTCGAACAGCGATTCGAGGCCGAGGATCTACTTCGCAAATTGGAAAGCTTGCAAGGCCAGGCGCTGGAGGCGCGGTTTCAAGAATTGGCGCAGCGCTATTCGCAGTGTTCATCCGGCCGCAAGGGTGGTGATTTAGGTGACCTGAGTCGGGATCTGCATCGGCTGGACGAACGATTTCGCGATGCCCTCATCGCACTCAAAATAGGTGAGCTGTCCACCCCCGTTCGCAGCAACTTTGGGCATCACTTGATTCTACGTATAGACTAAGCTGCAATGCTCATATGGGGCAGCGCCGTCAGCGGCTTCGACCAAACGGACTTTTCTGCATCACCTGCCTCAAACAGGCGCGGGCTGACCTTTTTCTCCAGGGCCACGAAGATCAGCAGCGGTCTTTCATTCTCAAACTCCGCGACGCCTTGGATGTCGAGCGAATCGAACCCGTACCCTGTCTCTCGCTCTGCCCTCGAGAGGGCCTCAGCATCGAACGCCGAGGTAAATCTCGCGTGCTGAGTCCGACGGACCTCCAACAAGTCGACAAACTCTTTGACCCCACTCGACAGCTCGAATTCGGCTTTGCCGAGATCCAGGCCTCCCCACCTGAAGGAGACGACGTATGATGACTGACGCGCGGACTTACCAAATTGTCATGCTCGGAAGCTTTGTGGTTTTGGGATTCTTGATTCTGGGGTTTGAGTTCTCGCCCCTGCAAGTTTTTTTGACGATCGCCGCGGGACTTGGAACGCAAGTTCTCGCAGAAATACTTTGGGCCAAAAAGCGGTGGTCGGAGATCGAGTGGCGAAGCGCTCTCATCACGACGTTCTCACTTTGCTTGCTACTTCGATCCAACAACCCGCTCTGGTGGATCGCAGGGAGCTCCATCGCCATGCTCTCTAAGTTCGCACTTCGCTGGGACGGACGACACATTTACAACCCAGCGAACTTCGCCCTCGGTGCATGTCTCCTCCTCAGTGGGGGCGAGGTGTGGATCGCCGCGGGACAATGGGGATCTCTCGCTGTGATCGCCTTTATCGTGCTGATCGCCGGTGGCTTTGTTTCACACCGCGCCTTGCGAAGTGATGTGAGTCTTTATTTTCTCGCCTTTTGGTCAATGGCGCTCGGCTACCGAATGATGGTTCTCCACGAGCCTTGGCCCATCCAACTCAATCGTCTCGAGAACGGCGCACTACTCTTATTCACCTTCTTCATGATCTCAGATCCACGAACAACGCCCGTTGCTCGACCAGCGCGAATTCTCTTCGCGGCTCTTGTCGCAGGCGGAGCCTATTACATTCAGTTTAAATTGTTCCGCACCAACGGCTTGATCTGGTCACTCTTGATCTTCTCGACGCTCGTACCCGTCATGAATCGAATTTGGCGGGCCGAAAAATTTGAATGGGAAAAGACGGCGCATCGTTTGTGGCCACTGCATCGACCACAGACACAGGCGTCCTGATCGAGCTATCGCGCTGTAGCTCGACCCGCTGGTCTCGCGCGTGCCGCTTGCTCGCGACGTAGTTGTTCTCCAAGCCAGAAACCATGCGCCGAGTCCGGATCGACACCCGGATACGGCCAAGCTTGAGCCGCCAAACTTGCGGCCGGGGCCCGAGCTGAACGAGACGGTGGCGGGAGCTGAGCCACCTCAGTTCGTCGCCCTTGCGGACGAATCGCCCCTGGCTGAGCGGGACCCGATCCGGCAATCATTGTTGCAGGGCCAGATCCAGAACCACAATCTCGACCCGGCTCTTGACCACCGAACATGCGGCGCATGTGCTGGTAAGCGGCCTGGCAACCAGGATGCTGTCGCAAGCGATCCGGTTGCAGCACGTACGCGGCAAAGACCTCAGCAAATTCCTCGCGTTTTTGCTGATGAGCCGAGTGAGCTCGGCCTGACATCGAATGCGTGCAATACTGGGAAATCCGGCAACCACCGGGATAGCCGCGATAGCCACCGCGATTCCCGACATAGTGTCCGATCTCATGGATCAAAAGCCCTGTGCCGTAACTGCCGACAATGTTGTTCTCTTGCACGCGCGCACCCGGAGCACATCGTCTTGCGATCTCCACCGCACCCGTCATCTGCGAGGCCGGCAGACAGCCACCATCGGTGCGCGGTCGACCGAGCGTTTCTTTGAAACGAATCTGCAATCCACGAAGTTCACTGAGACGACCACCGCCGGCGAGTACGTTGATTCGAGCAATCGCGGAATGGACCAAACGCTGCTCATCGCCGCGAGCGCCACTCACCGTGACTCCACTTCGCTGTGTACCTTCCGCACTTGCAGGCGCACGAGCCACACAAGCTCGATTTTGCGACTCGAGGCTTGCAATCATGGCGAGTTGCTGAGCATGAACGGATTGAGTCATGAGGGCGGCAAAAAACAAAATGCTCGCCCCTAAGGTCGATCGAAGAAACTTCAAATCTTTGAGTTGAACTTCAATTCGTCTCAATTTGAGACCCCCATCTTCTCGATCTTAGAGAAGCAAATCGAGGTCCCTCTCCGTCATGGTCAAAGGACGAACTACGCTGAGCTCACAAGCCACCACTGTATGCGCCTCTAACATCTGTCCAGCAAGTTCACAGTCCTGGGTGATCGACCAGTCGCCAACATGCGATCTCGCCCGCTACGAAGCCCGCGATGCGCGACCGCGGAAGCATCGCTCAGTCACCTATCAATGCGGCCACAGGTTGATGAACAGAACAAACAATGTGGCCGTGACAAGTGTGGGGATCAACGCTCCTAAGAATAAGTACTGAGGCTTGATTCCGGACTCGCCAAACTTACCACTCAAAATTCCATAGCCTGCGGGGTTGGGCGCATTCGCGATCACCGTGAGGCCCCCGCCGGTCACGGCACCTGCGATTACCGAATACTTGGACGCCGTGGATAGATCGGGCACTAAGGTTGCCAGGTAAGCGAGTGCCGCATTATCCGTGATCGCGGTAAGCGCGGTGGCCACCCAGAAGAGTGCGTTTGATCCCATCGACTGCAGGATCGGTGAAACCCACCAGCCTTGACCACCGCCCAAGACCACGAGTCCCGCAAGAAAATAACCCACCAACATTCCCTCTTTGATTTGCAAAGAGCCTTGGTACTTTTTTGTCGCGAACGTCAGCCCAAGGAACATCATGAAGACACCCATCACGATCACGGGGTAGTGAGCACCCACCACCAACAGCCCGATGGCACCAAAATGCGCCAACGACAACCAGATCGGCGTCTTCAAACCCTGTTGGGCTTGCGCTTTTCCCGCTGCATCGCCGCTCATATGCTTGAGCTCACTCTTAAAGATGAAGCAAAGACCAAGAGCATTGAGGAAGCAGGCCGTCGCCGCTTTCCAACCGAAATGCGTGAGCATGTACCAAGTGTCCCATCCCCAAGGTCCCGCCACCATCAGCACAGGTGGCGCTGCAAAATTGGTCAGCGTACCGCCAACAGAAACGTTCACAAACAGCACGCCGATCATGGCATATTTCAGTCGCGTCGATCGCGTGCGAGCGAAGAAGTCATCTCGCAAGAGTAATGCACAAATCGTCATGGCTGCGGGCTCAGTGATAAAACTTCCTGAGAGCGGACCTAAAAACAAAATCGTGAAGAGCTTGGCCGAGGCCGCGGGCACATGCAGGGTCTCATGAAGTAAATTCGCAATCCCACGTGTCGCGCGTTCGACCACACCGGTGACAGGGCGTGTTGCACAGGTCACCATGATGGCAAAAACAAAGATGGCTTCGGTGAAGTTGCGCGACTCGAGATACTGAATTGTGGATTTAAAGCCGAAATTCAAAATCGCCCAGCCAATGAGGATCGAACCCCAAATTCCAAACACAACCTCGACTTCACCAAGCAAATGTAGCGCATTGTGGCGCACACTTTCGGCGGGGAATTTATGAGCCAGATGCCTCAAACCTGCGGCGGCGAACGTATGCAGCACCGCGATTGCAAAGAGAATCGCACTCCAGGTTTGAAAGCTGCTCACTTCAAGAAGATCGAGAACCTCTGCGCTTGTTTCCATGCGCGGACGTTAGCGAAGACCAGAAAGAAAATCATAGAAATTCAGCCCGAAACATGAACCTCGGGCCCTTCGCAGATCTCCACGGATGTCGGTGGGAGGAGTTTCTGCCCTTTGATTCAGCAGTTTTTCCGTCGCGTCATCATGGAGGACTCAATTCGTGGAATCGGACGAGCGCTCGTCGAATTGATAAGGCGTTTCGCGATCGTGATGAGGCGGCTCTACCGGTTGAGGCGATGGCAGCGGTGCCGGCAAAGTCTGTGGAGGCGGATTGGCATTCCACGGCGCCCAGGGCGCTCCTCCGGACTGAGGCGGCAATTCCGGCTGAGGAAGTTGCGGGCCAGGATCCGGAGCGATCTCACCCATGATGACAGAGGGCTCGACGATCTGCCCCATCAGCACCGACGGCCCTTGCGCCTCTGCGGCCTGAGGTGTGTCGTCCGCGGCCGGAGCCGCAATTTTTCCGGTGATAAAATGAATCTCAGATTTTTCGCGTCGACTCTTGCCTTGCGCAGAAGCTCCCATCAACGAAGCCAGACTCCCTGCCCAAGCAGCCAACACACTGACGGCAATCTTGAGACGTAGGCTCTGTCGGCGCGATCGTCCGGGACCACAATCGCGCGTCATCACTTTGCCATCGGCGCGGCGATAGAAACGCGCACAGACTCGCTCACCTTTGAGAGATCGGGCGATGAGGGCGCGTGCTTCGTCGGCCGTCATTTCTGAGAGATTGAAGACTTTCATATGGCAACTGCCGCAGTCGCGAACCCGCGCATCACCCTTCATGCGACTCCAGTCTTCGGTACAAGGAGCGGCGACGCGAAGATTCAAGAGCGGATCCTTCGCGATTTGAGTTGGCCTCATCCATCTTGATCCTCGTTCGAGCCAAGCCTTCAAGCCTGAGGGCAGACGAAGGTCTGGATCGTTTTGAGACATCGACGTCGGCGTGGATTTCACGAAAACCTCCTCGAAGGTATCAAAGGCGTCCAAATGCAAAGCATCGAAATCTCAACAACGATTGAGGCCCCCATTTTATTAGTCGAAGGCCGAACTTTTTTTGATGACCTAACTCGACCCGGTTCGGGCTTGAGCTCAAATTCCAATCTGAGACAATAGGGTATGCGAACTCAGCTTAAAGCGTATCTTGCGACGCCTCTCCGACGCGGCCTCAGGCTCAGCCTCAAACTCGGCCTCCGACTCGGCCTGATCCTCAGCCTCTGCCAGACTTTTTCCGAGAACGGCCACGCCGAAACGACATCGCCGCGACCAGCCTCGCCGGCACATGGCGCATCGGGGTCGGCTCGCGGCTGCGCGATCGCCGATCGATTTCAGTCGAGTCCCACCAGCCAGAGCATCACGCGCCACATTGAGCGCATCGGTGGCCGCATCCGCACCTCGGGAGGCCGCTGCTACAGCGCCGTACAGAATGCTCTTCATCGCTCGGGCGCCATTCCCTACTCCGGCATCGGAGCCGCCGCACGCGATGCGGAAACGCATCTGTCGCAATTTGGTTTTGTGAACCTCATGACGGAGCCCGCGTGTCGCGATCGTTTTCGCACGCCCGCGGATGCGCCCGATGGCGCCGTCCTCGTCTATCGCGGTGGCAATTGTCCGCCTGCGCGGCGAATTCTCTGTGGACGCGAGGACTGTGGGCATGTCGAAATTCGCGTGGGCTCCCGCTACATCAGTGATTATGCAAGCTCCCGGCCCGTGACGGGCGCTGATGACGCTATCAGCGGCGGCGGTCAGCGCTGTGCACCGGGACGAGGCTTTGAGTTGATTGGGATTTTGGTTCCGCAAAGCTAAGCGAGATCCGAACCAAGCGGCGAAGCTTTCGCCTCGCCGCCCTATGATTGAGAATTCAATGAGATTCAAAGTGTTTTCGCCTTCAGCGCTCGGGCGGGCTGGATCGCAGATTTTGTGCACGCCTCACGAGCTGAACGAACTCTTGTCGGTACTCATCTCCTGACGAGGTCGCCCCCGCTGTTTGCAGAACTTGGTCCAGCGTCCAATCGCCATGATGCTGGGACCCGCGAAGAATCATACCGAAGCCCGCCACACTCGTCGCAAATCGATGATCGCGCGAGGCTTCACTGAAGGACTTACTCGACTTCTGCACCGGCACTTCGATCTTCTCACTCACGTCACCGTCTGGTTTTTTGAAACGAAGCTTCACGGTGAGCAGCTCGGTCGAGCCCGACATGGCCGGTGTCCCAGAAGCTGCCGAGGCACCCGCTTGATACTTCAGCGCATCCACTTTGGGCGACGTCACAGGACTTGTGACACCCACGGGGACGATCTCGTAGAGGGCTGTCACGGTGTGCCCTTCACCGATCTCACCCGCATCTTTCTTATCGTCGTTGAAGTCTTCAGCAGCGAGCATTCGTGATTCATAACCAATCAAGCGATAGGACTGCACCTGTGCGGGATTGAACTCGAGCTGCAACTTCACGTCTTTGGCAATGGTGTTGAGCGTGCCACCGGCTTGTTCGACCAGCACGCGGCGAGCTTCGCGAATGGAGTCAATGTAGGCGGCGACACCATTTCCCTTTTGCGCCAAGGTCTGCATCATGCTGTCCTTGTAATTACCCATGCCGAAGCCCAGAACACTCAAGAACACTCCGGACTTGGCCTTCTCTTCGATGAGGCGCTGCATGCCGCCTTCGCTCGAAACACCGACGTTAAAGTCACCGTCTGTTGCCAAGATCACGCGGTTGATACCACCTTTGATGAAGTTCGCCTGCGCCACCTCATAGGCCTGTAGGAGACCGCCTTCGCCATTGGTGGAGCCACCCGCCTGCAGGCGGTCCAGAGCTTCGAGGATACGTGTCTTGTTTTCACCCGAAGTCGGCGGCAACACCAACCCCGTGCTGCTTGCATAGACGATGATCGCGATCTTATCTTTGGCTCGCGTTTGATCGACGAGCAGCTTCAGCGCGCGACGAGCGAGTGGAAGCTTGGTGGGATCTTCCATGGAGCCCGACACATCGATGAGAAAGACCAGGTTTGAGGCCGGGCGCTCAGAGGCCGGTAGCTCTCGAGCTTTAAGAGCAATTCTCAACAACTGATGCTGAGGTGCCCAAGGCGATTGTGAAATCTCCGTGGTCACCGAAAAGGGCCGCCCCTCTTTGGGCTGCGCAAGCTCATACGTAAAGTAATTGACCAGCTCTTCGATCCGAACTGCATCAGGCTGCGGCCACTGTCCTGCCACGAGCAAACGGCGAACGTTGGCGTAGCTCGCGGTGTCCACATCGACGGAAAAGGTCGAAAGCGGTTGATCCTTCACCGACTTAAACTCGTTCTCCACGATCGGCGCGTAGGCCTCGGTGTTGTGAGGTACATCGAGCGCCATTTGCGCGCGCGATTCGGCTTTCATCTTCGCCGGAGCACCCGGCCTGGGGCCGGCCATCATTGAATCGCGCTTGGCTTCGCGCGTGCGACTCAAACCACCCAGTTGCGAAGCTGAGGGGCTCATGGGTGCGGCCATCTTCGCTGAAGGCGGCGGTGCCGCCGCGATGCTCTGATCAAGGAGGCTCGCATCGCCTTCTTCGAGTGCGTACTCCTTCTCAGCGGCTGCTACGGTTTGCGCCGACGGCTGCGTGCTCTCGGTTCTGTCGACGGACGCTTCTGAAACGACCGGCGCACTGGCGATACCTTGCGTGTCATGAGCGGGCGCGTCTTGAGCGGCCACGACACCAGAACTTGAGATCGGCTCTTGCAAAGCCGGCTGCGTCTCGACGGCCGGTGAGCCATGAAAACGCTGAAAATCCGGCATCATCAGATAGGCCAAAACAGCCGTGGCGAGAGTGCCTGCAACAGAAAAGCCGGCCCACTTGAACCAAAGCGATCCGCCACTTGCGGCGCGATCCACGGTCTTTTCAAAGATTCGCTCGCGCTCGGCGACACTGAGGAGGGGTGCAGCGCGCTGCTCGCGCTCGAGCACGTTTTGCACATCGCCGGCCATCTCGTGAATCTCTTCGACTTGCTTCTTCAACTCCGGATCTTTCTCGATTTCCTGAGCCATGAGTCTTGCCTCCTCGCCTTCGAGCTCACCGAGCGCAAAGGCCGTTAGTCGTGGATCGTCAACACCAAGAATTTTGGGGTCGCGTGAGTCCGTCATGGACGACCTCCTTTCGATGCGGCCGCAGCGGTCACGGCCACTTCGGTGCCCAACATGGACGCCGAAGCTGAAGACCTGAGGAACTTCATGGCTTGATGAATCAAAACGCCGACATGGGAAACCGAAAGCCCCGTGATCGCGCTGATCTCTTTGTAGCTAAATCCATCGAGAAACTTGAGACGAACGACTTCCTCCTCTTTGGGTGCGAGTTGACGGAGCGCCTGCTGCAAAGCCGCCAATTGTTGGCGACGATCGAGGTCTTCTTCGGGTGTCGACGAGCGCAAAGTTTGCCCGCTGGCCGCACCGACGGAAGCTTCATCGAAACTCTCCGCGTCCTTCCCGAGCTGACCTTTTTTCTTGAGTTGATCCAGCGCCATATTCCGACTCACACAAAAGAGCCAAGCCTTCTCGCGGCCCTGAAGCTCCTGCATGTCCTCCTTCCAAAGTCGGAGAAAACTCTCTTGGACGATTTCAGCGGCTGTGGCCCGGTCCACGTAGCGAGACACGTAACGCAACAGCGCGCCTTCGTGTTCTCGAACCATGGTCTTGAGCCACTTCGCCGAATCCAAGCGAGACCTTCTCCTGTTACGGCCTGACGCTTTCCATCCCTCGCGGGATCTCAAGCCTCATCAAGCCCTTCGAAAGGGACAACGAGTCGGAACGGAATTTCTTAAAACTTTTTTTGGGTTTCGACCTAAAGTGTCGATTTTAGGTCTCAATCCGCAACCATCTCAGAATGAGACAATCAGTAGGTCAAAAAAGTCTTAACGCAGAACTCGAGAAAGTTGGCGCGACCCTCAGAGCTTCTCAAGCCCCACAAAGAAAATCTCTTTGGAAATTTCGCGAGTGGCATCCGGCTTCACCACTTCAACGCGCTTGTACCGGCGATTCAGCTCTTTCTTCATCAAGCCAAAGTCGCCGGAGTGAAAGAACTTACAGACAAAATGCCCACCCTTTTTCAAAAAGCGATCGGCGGTCGCGATCGCCAACTCACAAAGCTGCGTTGAGCGCGTTTGATCGGTGAACTTGATACCTGTGGTTTTCGGCGCCATATCCGAAATCACCGCATCAAAAGGCGGCGTGAAGCCATGCTGCTGAAAGGTCTCTTCAAGATTCAAGTCGTAAAGATCCGCCTGAATGAACACGGCATTCGGCAGGCTCACCGTCACCGGCTGCAGATCGACACCCAACACGCGACCATTCTCGCCCACTTTTTGACTCGCATACTGCGACCAGCTTCCTGGGCTGCAGCCCAAGTCCAGCACCGTGCCTCCGCGTTTGATCACGCGATAACGCTGGTCGATCTCCTCGAGCTTGTAAATCGATCGCGCTGCGAAGTTTTCCTTCTTGGCTTTTTTAAAATAGTGATCGCGAGGATTGTAACCCACGAGTTCACAAAAGCCTGTTTTCGCCGATGAGACAAACCTAATTTTTAAGCAGCTGATTTTCGCAACATGTTCATGCCAACCGCCTTGACGGGAAGCGGAGCCGACCCAAATTGAGCGAAGGTTGCGCCAATTCGAGGTGCGCGCCTAAGGAGTTCGCCATGACATCCGAAACGCCTGCGTCCCCGCACCCAGCCCCGAGTGAAACGCGAAGGCCCGTGCTGGCGCTCCGCAATCTGGTGGTCTTCCCTGGCCTCAGCGTGCCCATTCGCGTCGGCCGCGCCCAGTCTTTAGCCGCACTTCGCGAGGCGCGAAGCGTCCCCGGCACAGCCCAAATTCTCGCCACCCTGCAAACCAACCCCGACGCGCAGATCGATCGCGTGCAACCCAACGATCTGAACGAAATCGGCGTGCTCTGCGAGATCGAGAAAGTGCGCGGCAATGAGAACGAGGGCCTGCAACTCATCTTGAAGGGCGTGACGCGCGTGCGTCTCAAAGACACCGTCGATAACGGCCAGTATTTGGAAGCCGGCTACGAAGCCTGGACAGATCAAAACGACGGCGCGATGACATCCAGCACAGAGAGCCTGGAGCGCGTGTTTCTCACTCTCAAAGAAGCCGCCAAAGATCTCGCTCATCATCTGCCACAAGGTGCCGATCAGGTGGCCCAAGTCGTCGAGAATATCGAGGACTTGAGCTTTCTCACCTACATCATCGCCGCCAACCTCGATCTCCCCATTGAGGAGAAGCAAAAACATCTCGCCGAGCGCTCGGTGCGCGCTCGAGCTGAGCGCATGCTCGAAGCCATGACGCGGATTAAAGCTGAGCTGCAAGTGAAGACCGAAATTCGCGACAAGCTGACCAACAAGCTCGGTAAAAACCAGCGCGAAGCGATTTTGCGCGAGCAAATGCGAGCCATCAAAGAGGAACTCGGCGAAGCCGAGAGCGAAAGCGACAAGGCCGACGACTACAAACGTCGCATTGAAGAATCGGCGATGCCCGACGATGTCAAAAAGATCGCCCGCGATGAGGTGAAGCGCCTCGAAGCCCTCTCCAATCAGTCACCCGAGACGCACGTCATCCGCAACTACCTCGACCTCCTCCTGGCGCTTCCTTGGAAGATCGACGACAAGGAAACACCGGACTTTGATCTCAAAGCGGCCCGTGCCTCGCTCGACGCGGATCACTTCGGCCTCGATAAGGTTAAAAAACGCATCGTTGAACACTTGGCGACACTCAAGCTTCGCGGCGGTCAGCGCGGCATGATTCTGCTGTTGATCGGCCCGCCGGGCGTCGGCAAGACGTCGCTTGGAAGCTCCATTGCCAAGGCTATGAACCGCAAATTTGTGCGTGCGGCCCTCGGCGGAGTGCGCGATGACGCCGAAGTGCGCGGGCATCGTCGCACCTATGTGGGTGCGATGCCCGGTCGAATCATTCAAGGGATCAAGCGCGCCGGCGTGATGAACCCGGTCTTCCTGCTCGATGAAATCGACAAGCTCTCGCGCGGCTTTAGCGGTGATCCCGCGGCCGCCCTCTTGGAAGTCCTCGATCCCGAGCAAAACGCGACTTTTCATGATCACTATCTCGATGTGCCCTATGACCTTTCCAAAGTCATGTTCATCGCGACAGCGAACTCGCTCGAAGGTATTCCAGGCCCCCTCTTGGATCGCATGGAGGTCATCGATCTATCGGGGTACACCTCAGCGGAAAAGCTGCATATCGCGCGAAATCATCTGCTGCCCAAGCAAATGGAAGAGCATGGTCTTAAACCCGAGCAGGTAGAGATCCCCGACGAGATTCTTCAGCACATCATCCATCGCCACACGCGCGAAGCCGGCGTGCGAAGCCTGCAGCGCCAGCTCGCATCACTTTGCCGCAATCTCGCCGCTCGCGTCGTAGAGAAAGAATCCGCCGGTGCGGTTAGCGCGACACTCGACATGGTCGATGAAGCTCTCGGCGCCCCACGATTTGAGCACGAAGAGACCAACCGCTTTGCTCCCGCAGGCGTGGTCACGGGCCTAGCTTGGACACCGTTCGGCGGCGAAATTTTGTTTGTTGAGGCCACCAGCATGCCCGGCAGCGGTAAGCTCGCGCTCACGGGTCAACTCGGTGATGTGATGAAGGAGTCCGCGCAGATCGCTCTGTCGCTGATTCGCTCTCGACTGCCGCACATCGCAGAGAAAGTCGACTTCGAAAAACGCGACTTTCACGTGCATGTGCCGGCAGGTGCCATTCCCAAAGATGGACCCAGTGCGGGGGTGGCGATGGTCACAGCCTTGGCTTCGCTCATGACGGGTAAAACCGTCGACACGAAAGTGGCGATGACCGGCGAGGTCACCTTGCGCGGCAAAGTCACACCGGTGGGTGGTGTGAAAGAAAAGATCATGGGCGCGCATCGCGCGGGTGTGAAAACCGTGTTGATCCCGCGAAAGAATGAACGCGACCTGAAAGACGTTCCACCGGAAGTGCTGGAAGCTGTGCGCGTGGAGCTGATGGACGATGTCGCCGACGTGTTGCGCGTGGCCTTGGGCTTGGAACTGCCGGCTCAAGATCAGGCCACAGGGCTCTGGGGAAGCTTTACGCCGACGGCCGCGCGAACTCCCGCGAGCCCGACAGCCAAACCTGTGCCGCACGCGGATTGATGATTTTTCGCGCAAAGCTCAGATGAGCGCGCAACGAGGTGGCGGCAAGTATTTGGCGCTTGACGCTGGTGCAAGGCGACGCCAGAAGAGTCGCATGAACAGAGGCTTTCGCCCCCTAAGGCGCAGCATCAGCTCCGTGCCCGTGCGGGCTCGGTCCATTCGCTTTGATTTGGATATCGGTGTTGTGCTCGACATCGATCCAGACCCGCTCGCGCCGCGAAGCACCTGGATGAATTCGCTGTCGAATTGGGATTCGATGCCGCTGGGTGGTCGCGAATGGGTGTCGATTCAAGGCAATCAGCGTGGACAGTTCTTGGTCATTGAAAACCAACATTTTGAATTGCCACCCGATTGGAAAAATCCCGACTTTCCCCACCTGCGCGCCCTCCCCGACGGCCGCCTCCTCTTGGTCGACACCCATCCTCAGTCCGCGCAAGGCCCCAACGCCTGGATCATCAATCGCCGCGGACAAGTCGAAGAGCGCTTTGATCTGGGTGCAGCACCCGTGGAGATCGCGGCGATGCATGGCGGGATGCTGATTGTGGCCTACCACCCCAGCTCGGCCGCGAGATGGGGCTTTAAAACCGAAGTCTATCAGCGCGGTGGCCTCGCCTTCTTTGACCTAAAGGGCCAGCTGCTCAACACCTTCAATCACTTGGCCGCTCACCAGGGCGTGCAAGTTGATCACATTCGCTGCATGACGAGGCTTTCGCCGACGGAAGTGATGTTCGTTCCCGAGACCGCCACCTGGCGGGGTGAAGCTGTTGAAAACCCTGTTATTTTATATAGTTGCAATACAGGCCTCATCCAGGTCCTGCAGGCACCTTGGCCGGCTGCGGAGGCCTGCACCGCGCTTCTCAACCGCGACGGAGATCTCTGGGTGCTTTTGGCGAGCCCCGAGGGCTTTGCCGATCAACTCGTAGGGTTTGACCCGGAACGTAAAATCAGCCAGTATCTCGGGGCTTTTGCTGGAGTATTTCGCGGGCTTGCGCCCGAGTCAGCCCTCAGCTTAAGTTACGGCAGCAGTTTAGGCGGAGCGTTTAGCGGATCCTTGGGCAGTTCGTTAGGTGCTGGACTTGGTCGGAGCCGACAAAGTTCAACTCTGACGAACATGACGAATTTGACCCGGTGGTCGAACTCGGCGTCGATGAATACACCGACCTCGTCGTTGGCTTCAGGGTTCTTGGCGCAAGAGTTTAACGCTGAGTACACCTGGATCGAGGCCGATCCACAGGTCTTGATCCGTCGCGAGCTTGAGGTTCTCACCCCCGAGCCCACGTTGACCTGAAGTGGCCGACCTGAACTTGCAAGTGCTGAACTTGCAAGTGCTGAACTTGAAAGTGTTTGAGATCGACGCGCTTGAGATCGACATGTTTTGGACCGACTTTTTCGAGAGCTTTTTGGACGTAAGAACAAACAGAATTAAGAACTGAAAATTAGAATCTGAAAATTAGAATCTGAATTAGAAACTAAAATTAAAATAATCCTTAGGGATTTGATCGCAACGGAGAGGACATTCATGGCTCGATTGGCAATGCGAATGAAGGAAGTTAAACGCGGCAAGCTGGTGGCCCAGCACGCGGCAAAGCGCGCAGATCTGCGCAGCAAGAGCGTCAACATGAAGCTCTCTGAAGAAGAGCGTCAGGCCGCTCGCGTGGCTTTGCAGAAGCTTCCGAAGAATTCGGCTCCGGCTCGCTTGCGCAATCGCTGCAAACTCACCGGCCGTTCGCGCGGCTTTATCGGCGACTTCGGTCTTTGCCGAAACGAGTTCCGCCGTCTCGCAAGCTTCGGTCAAATTCCGGGCGTGACGAAGTCGAGCTGGTAAGAATTCACACGTGAAGGCTCTCGATCTGTGAAGCCTTTGTGAAGATCGCGATCCACCCGCCACGCGGCGTGGATGTTGAGCGGCCGAGGACACTCGGCCGTTTGCTTTTTAGAGTTTGCTGAACTCTCTTTCCGTTCGGTGCCGCTGCTGCAACGGCTGTTTCGAAGTTCGACACTTCCCTACGGACTTGGGCCGAGTGGAATTTCGCACCGGCAAAAATTGCCGGAATTTCCAAACATTCGCACAGCATTTCTGAGACAGAAGCAAGACATCCGACTGAAATCAGTCGAGCTAGACGTCTCAGGGCAAGCGAAAACGCGCAAAGCTTCCGATCCTAAGAGCATGTCGCGAAACAAACTTTCACTTCAGGTTCTCGTTCAAGCTTGGATGCAAAAGCCTGCGAAGCTTCGTCTGGCTCGAACCAGTTCCCTGCTCGCTCTCGTGGCCCTGCAAAGCGCTTGCGGCCAAGGCATGAGCCCGATGACTCAACAAAACTCGTCGGCCTCGCTGGAAGATGGATTGACCTGCGCGAACTTCGAAAAGACGCAGGAAAAACTCTGGCAAAGCCTGCAGGCTTCCGTGGAAGATCGCGGGCGACTCCCGCTCGCCGATGAAGCGAGGACGCTGATTGAGCAAAGTCTCGAGGCCGCCGCTCCGCGCGCGATGAAAGGCGATGGGCAGGCACGGGCGATGAAGGCCAAAGTGGCGGATCGCTATGCTAAGCTCGCTGAAACCTTACAATTTGAAATCGTGCAGTCATTGGCGAAGAACCCCACCGATCGCGAAGAACTTAAAGAAATTTTAGCGGCACTCGAATTGGGTGATCGAAGCACCCCTGAGCGATCTCACGCTGTGGATCAGCTGCGCGCGCAAATGCAAGGCCTCGGTGAGGATCTTCAGTCCTTGCAAGCCCTCAAGTCGATGCAGTCGGTGACAAGAAAATCTTGCGAGGACGCGGCTGCACCGCCAACGGATTCGGCTCCTCCCGCATCGGCGCCACCTTCTGGAGGGTCGACGACCAACAACCTCTTTGAGGATTGGCAAAGTCGTCATGCTCCAGCGGTGTTCGGCGGACTCAAGACCATCGCGGTCACCTATCAGAGTTGTGCGGCGGGCACGCGACAGCCTATGGGCGCCAGCGATCGCGATGTCGACGGGATCAGCGTTGTCGGAAGACACTCGAGCGGTGCGGGCAATAAACGTGTGATCTCCAACCTCAGCGCGTTCCTGAGCGACCATCCCTACCTGCACGCGTGGCGCGCGCCGGCCTCAGGTTGTTTCAACGTGTCTTCCGCTCCCCCCATTTACGATTACGGCGGCAAACCCTCCACCAGCACACGCGATGAATCGGTCTTGGATTTGTTTGCAGACGCCGGCACCGGCACCAAGGAACTTGGGATCGACTGCTCGGCCTTCGTTTATACGGCTTATGCATTGGCAGGCTTGAAGTTTAAACGCGAAACCAGTCTTCGCGCGTCCTTGGTTCACGGCGTGAACTCAACCATGCTGACTGAGCCGCAGAGCAACGGCCTGAGCTGCCTGAATCACGCGAGCTTCTCACCTCGAGAGTCACTGAAGCCAGGCGATATCATTTCAATCCCTGGCCATGTCGTCATGACGGAAGTGGTCGGCGAAGATCCCTTTGGTTTAGTCAATATCAAATCTGAATCCCAGTGCACACTCGCCAACATCGATGTGAAGCGTTTTGATTTTACGATCATGCAGTCGTCGCCCTCAAAAGGCGGCGTGGGTGTGAACAAAATGCGAGCGCGCGATTATTTGACCAACGATGGGACCATGGGCCGCGGTCTTCGCCAGCATGCCGTGCAGGCCTGCCGCGCTAAGTTTCAAAACAAAACGCTCAATTCCAAAAACTCCGATGCGAGTGTCGTCCGACACCTTGGCACACCTGAGTGTAAGGCGGCCCCCTTACGCCTGACGTACGAAACTTGCGTTCGAAGCTGCCCGAACTCCATCTGATTTTCTCCGATTCGCCCTTCGGCCATTGACCCGCTTGCGCGGGATTGAAACAATGAGGCCTCGGCGGATCGCAGAGATCAACAGGGAGCCTCTCGCATGTCGAGCGACACGAAGGACCACAAACCGGGGACCGGTCGAAGTCTGGCTCAGGGGCTCAAGGATTTGCGACATCGACTTGAAGATCAATTGATGCTGGCGGCCGATCAGAGCATCGCGCTTTGGCCGAAGTCTCTGTTGAACGCGAAACTCCAGCTGGATCCCGGACGAGATCACCCCCTGCTCATCGCGCACCGAGGCGCTTGGCTCGAAGCAGGATTTCTTGAAAATACACTCCCCGCCTTCCAGCGGGCCATCGACTGCGGCTGCCAAGGGCTTGAGTTTGACGTGCACCTGACCGCCGACGGAGTCCCCGTCGTTCATCACGATCCCGACACGGAGCGAGTGTTCGGACGAGCCTGTCGATTGGCCGAGACCAACTTTGCGGATCTGCGGCGTGGCTTTCCGCAAATTCCCACCCTCGCCGAAGTGGCTTCACGCTTTCCCTTCGCCCATCTCTTTGTCGAGATCAAAGGTGGTGCCGAAATTTGGTCAGCCAAGGAACGGGAACTCGTCCGTCAGGCGCTGAGCGATCATGCTCAGTGGCATGTGATGTCCTTAGATCTCAAAACCCTCACGCAGTTTGCCCAAGATCCTCACTTTGGTTCAAAGCGCTGTGTGCCAGTGGCAACAACGAATGTTGTCGAGGCCTCGCAACTCGCCCTCGAGCAAAACTGGGCCGCCCTGACCGGGCAATGGCTCTTGTTGACGAACGGGCGAATTCGCTTGCATCGCGCTCGCGGGCAAATGTTGGGGGCTGGCTTCATCGCCAGTCCCAACTCTCTGGCGCGCGAATGGTTTCGCGGCGTGGGTTGGATTTTCACCAATCATGGACACTTGGCACCCGGGTGGTGGAAGACGCTTTCCGCAGCATCCCCCCATGATCCCGCTGACGGGGGAACTCCATGAGGGGTGCTGAGACCTCAAGGTGGAAGCTCTGGACCCTGTTGGGCGGCCTGTATCTCGCTCAGGGCCTTCCCTACGGATTTTTCACCCAAACTTTGCCGGTGATCCTTCGCGATTCGAAGGCGAGCCTTGCGGAGATTGGCGGCGCGAGCCTCTTGGTCGCGCCTTGGGCGCTCAAATTTATGTGGGCGCCGTTGGTCGATCGCTATGGTTTTCAAAGCTTAGGTCTTCGACGAAGTTGGTTGATCCCGATCCAATGGGCCTCTGTGCTCGTGCTCGTGTGGCTGGGCCTCCAAGATCCCAACGACGGCTTGCGACCGATCATGTGGGGCGTGCTGCTTTGCAATCTTCTTGCAGCCATGCAAGACGTCGCCACCGATGGCCTGGCGGTTGACCGTTTGCCAGCACAAGCTCGCGGCTGGACCAACACCCTCCAAGTGGGGGCCTATCGCGTCGGCATGATCATCAGCGGTGCAGGCGCACTCTTTGTGCTGCACAAGTACGGTTGGTCGATGGCCATGGGTGCGATGGCACTGACGCTAGCCTTGACCTCGATTCCCGTTTTGCTCGATCGAGAACCGCCGATGGAGGGCGTTCGCGCTCCCCGAGAAACGCCGGCCTGGCGAGATGTCTGGAGCTTCGCTCGTGAGCCGGGAATGTGGACATGGTTGGTCTTGTTGCTGCTTTTTAAGTTTGCACACCAAAGCTCCAGCTTCATCTTTCGGCCCTGGATGGTCGATACCGGCTACAACTTGATTGAAATTGGAACCTTGCTGGGTTTAGTGGGAACAGGTTGCGGACTGGCAGGTGCGGTGATCGGTGGCGGGATAGCTTCACGCACGCCAGAAGGTCGACTGAAAACTCTCGCGACGCTCGCCATCGCTCAAGCTTTGGGGGTGAGCTTTTATCTTCTCCCGCTTTGGGGCGAACACGCGACTTGGAAAGTGATCGCAGCCACAGGCCTCGACCACTTCACGAGCGGTCTGGCCACGGTCACTTTGTTTGCTTGTATGATGGATCGATGTCGTCCGCTGCATTCGGCCTCGGATTACACTCTGCAAGCTTCAATTGTCGTGGTGTCGCAAATGTCGGCGAATCTCATCAGCGGACAATGGGCCGATCGTGTCGGGTACTTCGCGCACTTTCAAACTATGGCGGGAGCGGCGATTGCCATCGCCGTCTACGTCGGCTGGTCGACTCGGCAAAGCCTGCGAGCGTGGGCGAAATCCGCGGGCCCCGCCGTGACAGGTTGGATCCTGATCGGCTTAGTCACTTTCGCGTCCCCAATAGGCTTCGCTCAAGAAAACGATGAACGACCCATCGAGGCCAGTGTCGGCTTTGGCCCCTTTCTTCCCAGTCGTATCGCGGGGGTGCGCGAAATCCTCAACGGCTGGGCTCTACGCGGAAGCTTTCCGACGAACAAAGGTACTTTTGAAACGCTCGCCTTCAATGGACGCGGCGAAGGACTGAATTACAACACCTTCTTAGTTTCGTATCGAGTCAACATGCGGAATGACTTTGGCCATGCCCACTTCCTCTTGGGACTTCATGGTGACTACTTCACTTCGCTCGACGTCTACAATGAGGTGACAGCGTACCGACCCAGTGGCGGCTGGCATTACGGGGGCGGAGGTCGCGTGCAAGTCTCTGGACCCGTGTTCTTCCGCTTTGATTTCATCCATCGATTCTCCCCAGGGCAAAGCCTGCTCGTGCTCTTAGGGTTAGGCCTGGAACTACCGTCGAATTCTTCGACAGGAAACTGAACATTTAATTCCTCCCTTCGTCGAGCCGACAAGTCCTAGAGGATCCGAGGCATGACCTCGACCTCAATGAGGACATCGGGAGGCTCTCGACATGACAGCGGCAATCAAATCTCATCTCGCCGATTCGAGTCGTTCAAGCCAGATTCTCTTGATCGATGACAGTGAAGACGTGCACCGCATGGTGGCCGCACTCATGGGTCGAGATCACCGCATCACTTGGTCGAAGTCCTTGAGCGAAGCCAAACTCGAGCTCTCCGCCCGCGGCCACGAGTATGACCTTGTGCTCTTGGACGTGGATCTTCCCGATGGCGACGGCGTTGAGGCATTGAGCCGCGGTGAACTGGGTGGCGAGGCCGTCGGCCAAAAAACCATTTTGCTCACGGCTTTTAATTCGGTGGATACACGTGTGAAAGGCTTTACTTCGGGAGCCGTAGACTTTATCGCCAAGCCCTTCGATCCCCGTGAGTTTCAAGTGCGCATCGCTTCGCGACTGAAGTTTGGGCGCTCGACCTCCCTCGCCGCTCAGGCCGCACCGCAGACGCAAATTCTTAAGCTTCGTAATTTGGAGATCGACCTCGATCGGCAGCGAGCTTATCAGCTTCAGGGGTCGGATCGCCGAGAGTTGGACTTCACTCCGGTGGAGTTTCGCCTGCTCTTACTCTTCACCAGGGAGAGGATTAAGGCCGATCTCCATCAAGCTTTGCGCGCGGCCGTGTCTCGAGAATTGATCCTCAAAGAAGTCTGGGGTGATCGCACCCATGTTTCCGCACGCTGCGTGGACCATCATGTTTGCGCCGTTCGCCGCAAGATCGCGGCTCTTGGCGCGCGCGTTGAGAGCGTTTATGGAGTGGGTTATCGACTCGAGTTCGAGTGAGCGGGCCTCGCTCGGCAAAACACGTGATCTATCTTCGAGCCTAAATTCGGATGAGTCTTAAAGTTCCGCGGCGCAGTGCGAATCCAGGTACTGATAAACGGACGTGAAGTTCTCACTCATGTGGAGGTGAGTCGAGCGATTCCAGGGCGGCGAGTCCTTGAAGAATTGCACGGCCTCGACGGACCAATCTTGATCCGTAGCAATCAGGGTGTCTGCGACACAGAAGGACCAGCGCTGATCAGCACCCGTGCTGAAGGCATCCGCTTTGGAGGCAGACACATCCGCCTCCACGCGCGAGGCGTGGAACTCGTCTCCGTCATCGGGTGGCGAACGCTTGCTCTCTGAGCAGGCGCTCAAAAGCAATAGGGCTGCAGCTGTGAGGGCGATAGAGAGTTTTTGCATGACCTGACCGACCTCCTCGACGCGCGCTTTACGCCCCACTTATCGGCGGATCGAGGCGTGAACTTTCGCCGGCCGAGGTCCGTGTCTCAGAATGAGAAGGGCTTGACCTCCAGAATGGCCTGTGGCGACCTCGATCTATGGCAGAAATCGCAGAAACTCGCGGCGTGCGCGTGCAGGTGGTGGCTCGATTTGTTCCGGAGCAAAGCTCTCCGGCCGAAAACGAGTATCTCTTCGCCTATCAAATCAGCATTCGCAATCTCAGCGATCATCCTGTGCAGATTTTGAATCGGCATTGGGTGATCACCGATGGCCGAGGTCGCGTGGAAGAAGTCAAAGGTCCAGGAGTCATCGGCCAACAGCCGCGACTCGGCCCCGGCGAAGAGTTCAACTACGAGAGCTTTTGCCCTCTGCGAACGCCAACGGGTGAAATGCGTGGTACCTACGAAATGATGGATCTGCAAGCGGGCGAAAGCTTCCTCGCGGAGATTCCGTCGTTTTTCCTCGTCGAGCCCAGCGCCTTTCACTGAGCCAGCGCGGCCGATACCCAGCGCCTGTCGGGGCAATTTTCGACCGGTTCACGCAATCATTGCTTGATCCCGTCTGCACTTTCATCGAATCGTAGAGATGTGAGCGAAGACGTCGAACGCCCCAACTCAGACTCAACCCCCGAACTTTCGCCCTTCGAGAGGCTGCAAGAGTCTTGGCGCGATCTGACTTCAGAGCAAAAACTGTCGGCCTTTCGAGGTCTCTCTCCGGACGACAGCGAAGACTTCTATCTTTTGCTCGACGCTCGCGAGCACGCCGCACTCTATCTCGACATGAATCGCGCGGAGCGCCGGCTTTGGCTGAGATTTCTAGCGCCCGACGACGCGGCCGATATGATCCAAGAGCTTCCCGACGATGTTCGACCCGAAGCCTTGCAGATGATCGACGAGAAAGTGCGCCGCGAAATCATGGCGCTGCTGTCTTATCGTGAAGACGAGGCCGGCGGCTTGATGAATCCCCGCTTTGTGCGCGTGCGTCCCGATATGCTCGTTGCCGAGGCCATTCGCTACGTCCGTCAACAAGCCATAGCCGTCGAACCTATTCATTACGTCTACGTCTTGGATTCCCAGCAAGTCCTATTGGGCGTGCTCTCACTTCGCCAACTCTTCGTAAGTCCCGCCGAGCGCCGCATTTCCGAGGTGATGGAGACGGATTTGGTGACCATCCCGGATGAGATGGATCAAGAGCAGGTCAGCCGAATTTTTCAACAGCATCGCTTCGTCGCTTTGCCGGTTTTAGATTCGCAGCGGAAGATGCAAGGGATCGTCACGGTCGATGACATTTTGGATGTCAGCCAAGAAGAGGCGACCGAAGACATTCAAAAGCTCGGCGGTCAGGAGGCTCTCGATGCCCCCTACCCAGAGGTCCCGCTTTGGGAAATGGTCCGAAAGCGCGGAGGCTGGCTCCTGGTGCTCTTCATCGGCGAGATGTTCACGGCCTCCGCGATGCACCAGTTTGAAGACGAAATCGCCAAGGCCGTTGTACTCACCATCTTCATCCCCCTCATCATCTCCAGCGGCGGAAACTCGGGTTCACAGGCTTCGACTCTCATCATTCGCTCCCTGGCGCTTCGCGAGTTGCGTTTGAGCGATTGGTGGAAAGTGATCGGTCGCGAAGCAATGGTTGGCGCCAGTCTCGGTCTGATTTTGGCCGTCGTGGGTGCGATGCGGATCGCGCTTTGGCCCACGCGCACCGAACATTTCGGTGAACACTGGGGACTTTTATCCCTCACGGTTGGCATCAGCTTGATGGGTGTGGTGCTCTTTGGATGTATGGTCGGCGCGACCTTGCCCTTTGTGCTTCGCTCTTTAAAGCTCGATCCGGCCAGCGCCTCAGCGCCCTTTGTCGCCACTTTGGTCGACGTGACGGGGCTTGTGATTTACTTCAGCGTCGCCAAGCTTCTGCTCACCGGTACGATGCTCTAGGTCCGCCCGGCTGATGACGGAGCCTGCGCCTGAGTTCGCCAAATCCAAATCCGACGCAAACTCAAGGCGCCCAAGATCCCCACTCCTAAACCCGCCATGACATCGCTTGGATAGTGCTGCAACACCATGACTCTGGTCGACGCCGCCGATACCGCAAGCAACACCAAAGCCCAAGCGTAACGCGGGAACAAAAGTGAGGTGAGGACGGCAAAACTCATGAGTACTTGTGAGTGTCCCGAGGGGTAAGAGTGAAAATCCCAATGCGTGTTGAAAGGTGAGAATTCAAACACTCGCTCAAGCCCCGGATCCAGGGGCCGACGACGGCCGATCAAGGCCTTGGCGACTTGGACATACAGACCGCTCAGGAGGAAGCCTGCCAAAAAAAATCCCGCCACGCGACCCATGCGCCGCCAAGACTCAGAACGACGGCTATGCACTTTGGGTAAAATACCCTGACCCATCACCCAAAGTCCCAAACTCAGGGTGAGGTAAGCGCTCGCCTCACCCACGCCCGTGATGTGCTTGGCCCAATTGCGCCACGGGTTGTGCTCAAAAAAATCCTTGGCCGACGCATCGAAAAAGTAACCCACAAGAGGCGAAAGCAAGATCAAGGATAGGGCCAAAATCAGCCAGGTGCGCGACTGACGAGCCAATTGATCGCTCGTGAGCCAGTTGTGGACGGGATGCCGCCGACGCCAAGACTCGAGAAGAGAACGCGAAGGCGCGGCGGAGGATGCGCTGGGGTTATCGCGGGGCTGAACGTTGACCTGAGATGAGGAATCGACGGAGTTCACCGGGCAAGACTAGCAGCGCGGACCACGTCCAAGGAAGCGTAAACCGCTCGGCGTCGAGGCTGGTGCGCGCCACTCACATCTGGCACCTTGGGACCAGTAAATGAATCAGGATTTGAATCAGGATTTGAATCAGGATTTGAATCAGGATTTGAATAAGGAATTGAAACGGAGATCTGCAGGAGGGGTGCTGAAGAGCTTATCGAAAGTGATCGGCGCGACAGAGGGAAAGACTCCTGGTCGTTGCTCTCTCCCCGAGCCCTCGACAACAGAGTCTCTTTTTTGGTCATCAACTCACAGTGGATAACTCATCATCAATTTTTAAGTCGAACTGTTTAATCATTGTCACTGCTAATCTGTGTAACTTCTAAGGAGATCACGAAATGGCCATCGAACTTCCCGCACTCCCCTTCGCAAAAGACGCTCTTGTGCCGCACATGTCACCGGAGACTTTTGACTTCCACCACGCCAAGCACCACAAAGCCTACGTCGATAACTTGAATAAACTCATTCCCGGAACTGAGTTCGAAAAACTGACTCTCGAAGAGATCATCAAAAAGAGCTCGGGACCCGTCTTCAACAACGCCGCTCAAGTCTGGAACCACACCTTCTTTTGGAACTGCTTAAGCCCCAACGGTGGCGGCGAACCGACCGGCGCACTGGCGGATGCGATCAAGCGCGACTTTGGATCATTCGCAGCCTTCAAAGAAAAATTCACGGAAACAGCGATCAAGACCTTCGGCTCCGGTTGGGCCTGGCTGGTGGTGAACAAAAACACAGGTCAGCTCGAGTGCGTCTCGACATCCAATGCAGGCTGCCCTTTGACAGAGGGGCACAAGCCCTTGCTGACAGTCGACGTGTGGGAGCACGCCTATTACATCGACTACCGTAACAATCGCGCAGGCTTCGTCGAGACCTTCTTTAAGATCGCGAATTGGAAATTTGCCGCTCAGAATTTCGCGAAATAAGCTCGGCCGAAAACGACGAATGAACGCGCGGACGGCCACGACCTCCGCGCGTTTTTTATTTTAGCTATTGGCTTTGAGATCGACGAATAATCCGAGAAGCCTTCGGGCCAAAACCACCGCAGAAAACACGGTCAATAAAGAGCCCGCACCCAGACCCAAGACTTCCCAGGCCATCACCACGGCCGGAAAAGCTCGACCGCTGACAGCACCCCACAATGTGACGAAACCCAATCCTGCACCGATCGGGCCTGCCATGAAACCGCCCAGAGCCGAGCCACACATCAACAGTGGTGTCACCTCGCCTCCTCGAAGGCCGCCGCCCACAAAAAGGGCCGTCAACACCAACTTCAACACAACCTCGCTGACGACCACGATCCGGGGCGAAAGTTCGATCATCGACGCGCCACCCACGCCAGACGTTCCCACCATAGGAAATAGCTCGAGGCCCAAGCCCATCAGGCCCCGCCCGCCGCCCGCTTGTAATCCAACAAACACCAACAAACCCGCAGCCGCCCAAAGCCCTGCCAAGGTCGCGGGTGCCGCCGCTCGCTCGCTCACAAAAGCCTTCACGCGCAGAAAAACGAGAGCTGCCAAGGCCGTGGCGGGCACAAGCCAACTGATATGCCACAAGAATTGTCCAACACCCTCAACCGCCTTGGGCCCGATCGGCCACCTGTGAAGGTGAAAGCCGAAGGCTTCCGCCACGAGCCAAGCCAGGCCGCTCCCAAAGGCCGCCCAAGCGCTAGGCCCAAGCCACTGCGACATCGATCGAGCCTGAGGACGAATTTCACTCATGACCCAAGCCATAGCGGCAAAGGGTGTATGAAAAATAGCCGTGAAACCTGCCGCCCAGCAAAGAGCCTGAAGATCTTGGTGGCGAAGATGCCTCTGGTTTGCTTGAAGACCTGAGACCTCGACGGGCCGAGAGTGGGCACTGAATTTTAGGGCGAGCCACTCGCCGATTCGCAAGCCCACGCCCTCGCGTCCGAGGCTCGCTCCGGCCAAATGCCCCAGCCAAGGATCCGTGATCTGCCGAATCCCATCCCACCAAGAGCCCTCACGCGACGGACGTGAGAGAAGCGCAAGGAGCGGCCATGAGGCGAGCAAAGCGTACAGGACAGGTGAAGTGAAATGCTTTCGAGCTTCCAGGATGGCATCAAGCCCTGCTCGAAAAACCAGCGTGGCGAGGCTCACCGCCAACGCCAACTTCAAAGCTTCAAGCCCGCGAAGTCCCCAACTCCGGATAGATTCTGAAGTCGACATAGTCTTTGAGCTGGCGCCCGAGCACTCAGATCGTCAAGCCTGAAATGCCAAAGACAGGATCACGACTCCAGGGCGCACTGACGATCTCACTCGATAAGCCGATCAAACGCTGATGCCATTCGCGAGCCCGACGTGCCCCCAGGCCCCGAACCTCAAACTCACCCTCCAAATAATCGTGCTCATCTTCGCGGAGGCCATATACGACCCAGGAGAGCGACCGCGGAATCTCATAGCCCCGATCGCCCATCAAGGGACTTGAAGCCTCAAGTCCATCCAAGACGAGAGCGTCCCACTTTCCCCAGCGCAAAAGTTCGCGAAACTGACGGCGCAACTCCTCATTGTGCGCTCTAAAAAACAGCACGGGTTCAACCCCATGCGATCTGATGCGAAACCCCGTCGGGACCGTCGATTCAATCACCTCGCGCACGACGTCTGTCTCTTCGACGCCGAACTGGAGGCGATGTGGATTCATGACCAACAAGTCAGCTCGGGTCACGCCTCTGAGCCACTTCGGCCATTCGATACACTTTTGATTCGGTGAAACAGAGGTGAGCAAAAGAATATGACTCATGCCCTTCAGTTTCGCATTGGATCTTGCGTGCCACGAGCATCGCGGTCGGTTCTTCACACTCTCAGATGAAATTGAGACGCCCGCTGATCTTGACCCCACCCACCTGAACATGAGATCGACACTTTCATGCGAATCCTCTCCGAGTTCCCCCAAGCCGGTTTCCGATTTGTGCTCTTCACCGCCAACGACAAATGGATTGTGAAGGCCGAGGCGGGCGTCTGCGAACAGATCTTCAAATTCCCGCAACTTGAGGTCTCGCGCGAAGAGGTGGAGGCTTGGCTCAAAGACGACGCCGGCCAGGCATGGCGAGAAACTGTGCGCCAAAGGTTTCATGAGATGCACATGAGTCTTGCGATGCTGAACTCGGCGCCTTCAAATTGAGCCTCAGACGAAACTCCCGCGGGGCACCCAAATGCAACGACAACTTTGCTCTCAAACTTCCTCTTAACGCCGAATGCGATCCTTAAACTGGAAGTACTCCGTTTGATCGCGTCCTAAGCACCTCAAATCCACAGCGACTTCCCGCCCGTCCAGCGACGGCGTGAAGGTCGTGAGACAGAAGTTGTTGCGCGAGGTCGATTCGAGGCGACGCGGATTGCTGGATCTGTACTGCTGACCGATAAAGGTGCGCGAATGAATGGCGCTTGAAGTGATCTCGAGAGACTCGTAGCCCATCAGCGAAGATTCAAGACGCATGATCTCCGAAAAGTGCACATCTCCCGACACCAGAACCAAAGGCACATTGCTTTGCTGACCGGCTTGCATCAGGCGCTGGAGCTGGGGTCGCGCGTAACGCTCTACACTCTCGGCACCGATCAAATAGTCGCCAAAAAACTGTTGGCCGCAAACGAGGACCATCGGTTTGTTCGCACTCTGAATTTCTCGTTCCGCCCAATGCAGCTCGTCCTCTGAGAACACGCGACTCGCACGTGCATCCAAAGCGCTTCGCCCATCGAGCATGAGAAATTTGATTCCACCGAACTCCATCGCAAAGCTTCGCCCCGGAGCACGCGTCAGTCCTTGCACCGGATCGACGCCAAACATCGCATCAAAAAACTCACCCGCGGGCTGCACGCGAGGATTGCGAACGTTGGAATCGTTCTCCGCCAGGTCATGGTCATCCCAATTCACCAAAGTGGGAACGAGTTTATGCCAGCGAAAGACGTCGAGCATGCGTCGCGTGGTCACGTGCCGATCCCACATTCCGTCAATCGTGCCGCTGGAGCGTTGATCGACATAGCAAAGATCACCGTTGAAGATCATCAGTTCAGGCTCGCTTACTGCAACCGCTGCCCACATTGCAGCTTGGTCATTCACATAGCGATCGTTCATGCAGGAAATGAGGGCCGTCTTCAATGGCCGCGTCGCTGCCGCGGCATGGGCAAGAGTTTTGAATTCGCGCCGATCGAGTACGCCACTGCGCTCTCCGGCCTGATCCACGCGCTCGACTTCCAGCCGGTAATCGAGGCCCGGCTGAAGTCCATCGATCCAAACATGATCACTCAGCCAACCTGAAGCTGCGACACCACGACGTCGCGCGGCCCAAAATTCGCGTCGACCTCCAACGGCATCGATCACCACGTATTTGCAAACAGCCTCGGTGGGCGTGAGAACATGCAACTGAGTTTCGGTTGCTGACGTCGCGCCTTGAAGAATGGGAAAGAAGCCGGTCACGCGAGGGGATGAAGATCCCGCGCTCGGCAGGAGCGCGGACGAAGGACCAAAGCCGGGACGCCGAGGAGGCCAAGCCTCACGTGCACGTGCGGAGGTCGCACCCATCCCCCAAGTGGCGAGGCCCAACAGCGACGTTTGCAATGTGGAATGTAAAAACTTGCGGCGAGATGCGCCCTCGTCTTGAAGCATAGACCCCCCTCTGGCTTCTGCCTCACACGAAGGGAAGCTCGCCCGCTTCAGAGGGATTCGTCAATGCCGGTCCCGCCTCGCATGCGAAGCGCGGGGCGTTATTTACCAGACAGGGTCATCGAAATCAGTGAGAGCGCTGCGGCGTTGAGGCCTCGACCTCGGCATTTCGGAGAATTTTTACTCCGGGGCGCAATTTCACCTCACCTTGGCGAAAAATCATAATCTCCGCCGTGCCACTCAAATCGAGGAGAAATTCATTTCCGCGGCGAACCAACATGCGCACGCGATCCAAATAGCTCGCGTTGAACTCCGCATCCCACACTCTCGCCACAAGCTGATCCATTTCAAGCGAACCGGTCTCAGCCAGAGCGGCCAATAACTTTTCCAAAGTTTGCCGACGCGACATCTCGGCCATGCGATGACCGCAGCTCAACGTGTGAGCCTTCAGATCTAATTCAATTTGAATTCCCGACTCTTCCATAGCTTCACCGGCGCGCTGAAACCAGGTTTGTCGAGCCGCTCGGTCGAGGCGCTCAATGAGCAACGCAAATTGATGCCGGAGGAGTTCGCGACGTTCAGCGTTGGTCTCAACACGAAGGCTGGCCGCCAAGAGCTTGAGCCACGAGGCCGGACTCACGCCACGCGATAAACCGATGAGGTGCCCGGGGTCCACACTTTGTTCATCGAGAAGCTGCTGGAGCCGGCGCTCATAAGCATTAAAATTTTCAGGTCTCACCTGCCAATTCCGAATTCCCCGCGCCAAGAGAGCTTGAGCAGGCCGACCGGCGGCCAACTCCATTTCAATCACATCAAAAAAGATCAAGCGGCGCTCATGATCGGGAAGATCCTCGCGAGCCATCAGCTTTTCCAAACGCGCGAGCGCCTGAGCGGGTCCAACCAAAACATGCTCGGCCAAAATCAAGGCGTGCTCGATCTCCAAAAAGAGATCCCGAGCTTCAAGACCCTCAATCGCATGCAGAAGCTGCGTGTAGACTTCACTGAGCCCTCGCTTCATACCCGACACCGATCGGGCGCGAATGATTTGCGAGAGCAAGGCGGTGACAAAGCCCTCTGTCGGTCGCTGGCCGGTGGTGGCCTCGTGACGCTTCAACTCTTCGAGCGCGGCTTCGTAGAGTTCAATTCCCTTTGGAATATCGCCTTCTTCTTCACGAAACTTCGCTAAGTCATACAGGACGCGAGCCCGACCCTCCGGGGTCAGCATGAGTCGTGCGCGTTCGAACTCGGCCTCAAGTTCACTCACCGCGCGAATCCAGCGGTCCATGTGACCGGCGAGATAGTGCGCGCTCGCAAGATCTTGCAGAAGCGAAACGTGATTGCCGTATTTCGTTTTGGTCGACTCGAAAACTTGGGCGGCCTCTTGAAAGCGTCCCGCCGCCATCGCCAAACGACCTTCCCAATAACCCGTAATTCGATGCTCAACGGGAGTCGCCGGTACCAGCGCACGCCACTTTGATTCGGCTTCGTTCATACGACCGAGGACATAATCGCGGCGGATCGCTTGCGACATTTCGACAAAGTCTTTGCGTTCCATCTTCCATCTCCTCGTCTCGGTTCATTCAACTTCACTTGCGACTGCACGTCGTTTCGGGGCATTCGATCCTGGTGCGCTCCAGCTTAAGGCGGTAAGCGACCAGTTCCGGGGGAAGGGCCATCGCTTCGAGCGCGATTGGCGTTTGTCAGTTCAGGTTCCACCAGAAACAAGCATGCGTCTTGACCTGTGGCTGGACCACTTCGAGCTGAGTAAAATTCATCCGTTTGCAGTGTGCGGAAGTGAAGTCCGTTCAGATCGCGAATCGCCGATCGCACGCGACGCGACTCTTCTCGGATCTGCTCGGGGCTCAGCACTTCGCAACTCTGACTGCCGTTGCGGAAAAGCTGCGTCGAGGGTGCCAAAAGATCGGCGACCTCCGCCACCACACGCCGGCAACTGTCGGCATCGCGAATCTCATTCACCAAGCGGCGCAGACGCCGCGTCCGTTCATCTTGCGCTTGCGGATTCGCCTGTCTGAGAATTCGCTCTTCAACTCGATACGCGCGAATCGCGGCGAACGCTGGGCCCAGCAGAGGGCTTGACCTCAACACCTGGCGAACGCGCTCTGGATCATTCGCCCGCAAGCTCGCATCGAGGGAAATCCCGTGCTCGAAGTCTGCTTTCGCATCGAGATGCACAGCGAGCTCATGGGCCGCGATCCGCAGGGCCGCCTCCGAAGAGAGGCCCTCGGGCGGAACAAAGATCGTGAGTGTTCGACCTGCCGACCAGCTTTCCACCACATGGCCTCGCGGTGCGCGGACAAACTCGATATTGCGAGGTAAATCATATTGGCCCGAGGCCTCCGGCCGGCTCAGTTGTCGAACGATGTCTCGGAACTGTTGCGGTGAGAGATTGCGAGGAATGGAGGCTTGCACCGACTCGTAGGACTCGCCGCAAGTGTCGGGATTCGACTCGCGGCGAGGTGCCTCAAGTCGGATCCAATTTTCGCCCGAGACGTCTCGAGTCTCGCACTCGCGCTGCAGCTCCTGCAGGCGTTCAGAAAATACGCCTGAGATTCGCAACACGTCTGTCGAAGGTGCCATTCGATGACAAATCGCACGCCCAACTTGCGTCGAAGAGAAGATGGTTTCGTAAGCATCGCGCATCTGTGCATATTCGGCGGTCTGACGAGGGTCGATGGGTGGATGCAGTCGCTCTGTGCCGCAGCTCGAGAGTTGAAAGCTTCTCGCGATACTGGACGTGGGGACTCGCTGTTCGGCAACCACATTGGAGTGAACAAGTCCGAGCGCGACGGCCATACCTAACAACGCGATTCGAAGCACGGGCTCAGAGAGCGAATGCACAGAAATCGGCGACACGATCTCACACCCGTTCGCTGTCTTGGTTCGTTTCTGCAGCCGCATATGTTCTTCCTCTCGCTGTTGATAAAGACTCTGAAGAGTGATCGGCACGCGTTTCGAGCGTCCTTTTCACTTCGGTTCCCACGCTTTGAGGGGAGCAATCCTGAGGCCGCGAGACGCCGCGGCCAGCTCTGAGACGCGAACGATCTCACTTTGAGAAAACCTGCCGATATCAAAGACTTAGTTGGGTCATCATTCGTCTCAGACTGAGGCCTCAAGCCGAAACACTGTCCATTCTCTGGTCAGGTGTTAGCCCAAAGACAGCACGAAAATTCGCTGAAAAACTGAAAACACGTTCATCGATGTTCCATGCGTAAAAATCCAGACACCTGTAGTTTCAGTCCTGTCAGTACGGTGGACTCGGAATAAAAAACGAGGGCGGGACCACACCGCCGTACTGATAGGGCCCGGTTGCCTACACGACCTGGGTGGCAGGGCCCGACTTTCTTTGTCTTTAAAAAATCTGTCGCTGTGACTCGGAATAAAAAACGAGGGCGGGACCACACACAGCGGCGGGTGACGAGCCCGATCATCGCCACGACCTCGATGATCGGGCTAAAATTTTTTAACCTGGGCCCTTTGAGTGTGCTCGACCATCCGAAATCACGTCGAGCGGTCTCCAACTCATCTCATTTGTAGAGACTCGAATGGACCCGGCGAAGAGACGCCGACCTGCTTCGGGCGAGCGAAATGGATTTGGGTCAGCACAATCAAGTGACCCACTTTACGAAATTTCCCTGCTGACTTCGCAACTTGCGAAATTCACGAACTTCAAAATCCGGCTCAGTTTCAGTGACCAAATCACGCTCGCGATCTCGATAAAGCGCCTGAAAACGTCACCCCTCATCGCCAGCTTAGAAATAGCTTCATACCAGCATCGGTCCAAAGCTTGCCCCGACTTCACCCCTGACGGTCGATG
The DNA here is from genome assembly GCA_947462815.1 of Pseudobdellovibrionaceae bacterium. Classification (GTDB taxonomy): domain Bacteria; phylum Bdellovibrionota; class Bdellovibrionia; order Bdellovibrionales; family JAMPXM01; genus UBA2339. Next base: position 13,297 of record CANHQR010000019.1, on the reverse strand, counting down.
GTTTCGAGAATTTTGAGGGCAGCAAAACGCTTTGCGGCGATTCTCGCAAGACGAGAGTTCGTCGTCATGAAGCTTTGAGGAGACCTTATGTTTCATTCGCTGGCGAGCAAGAAGTCGAATCATCAGATCTCAAAGCCACAGATCTGGGGGACTCGCGATCGGCACGAGCTGTCCCGCCTGATCGGCGTCGGATTGCTCGCGGCTCTCTTCGTCTGGACGGGAATGGCCTCAGCCCAAACGCCTCCAACACAAGGACCTGGCGAACCTCTCGCCTTGCAGCCGCTCGCTGGTCAAAATCTCTCGGCCACGAATCTATCAGCGAACACGGATATCCGTCCGATTCTCTTTCAAATGATGCAAAGGTCTCAGGCCCAAGTGGTGGGCGGCCTGGCGGTCGAGACCTCCCTGATTCGTCCTTTGTATGTGGCGACGCGAGCTCTACCCGATCGCCCGTTGTTCGTGATTCGCAACACCTTGGGCCTTTATCAACTGACCAACGAAGGAAATCTCGTACTTGCGGCGCTCCAGAGCGCACCCTTGCGAGGTCTACAAACTGAAGATTACTGGAATGCGCGACTCGCCGACATTCAGAAACTCGCCACCACAGGTGAAATGCCAGCTCAAGAAGCTCTTGAAATGGAGCTGAGCCTCGCGCAAGGCCTTGTGCGTTTAGCTTCGCATGCAGCTCATGGGCGCGTCGATCCGAAGCTTGTCGACGACGAAACTGATCTGACTCGTCGTCCGTTTCGGGAGTATGAGATTCTGGCCGCTGGACTGAGCCGCGGTCAGCTCCAGGCGACTCTGGATGAACTCGAGCCGAAGCACCTCGCCTATCGACGCTTGCGCGATCTGCTCAAGTCCCTTCGCGAAACCCCGGCTGAGCGCTTTCGGCCCATCGATGCTCGCGAGACCCTTCGCCCCGGTGTCACACATCGAGTTGTGCCTCAGATTCGTCAACGCCTGGCCGATCTCGGCTACGGCGGTGCGAATCCAAGCGATCTCACCTCAGCTGTTTACGATCCAGCCTTGGTGGCGATCGTCCAGGACTTTCAGACTCGGCATAAGCTCGAGCCAGACGGCGTGATCGGACCGCGAGCTTTCGCAGCTCTCAACACCACGCTCGCACAGCGCATTCAACAAGTCCGCGTGAATATGGAGCGGTGGCGATGGATGCCGACCCAACTTGCGAACCGACATGTATTCGTCAACACCGCTCATCAAGAATTGGCCGCGGTCGAAGGCGATCGCGAAGTTCTCCGGATGAAGACGGTGATCGGTCGAGTTCTCCGTCGCACTCCCACGCTGGTGGATCGCTTCACCGACATTCGCCTCAATCCCTATTGGAGTGCGCCAGCCTCCATCGCCGCCAAAGACCTGGTACCGAAGTTCGCCACCAATCTACGGGGCGCTCAAGAGATCGGCATTCGTGTTTTCGATTTGCGCGGGCAAGAGGTGGATCCGACGCGAATCAACTGGCGCCAGTTCAGCATTCAGCATCTGCCCTTTTACTTCCGTCAGGATCCCGGTCCGCACAACTCTTTGGGCCAGGTGAAGTTCAATCTCACGAATTCGCGGGCTATCTATCTCCACGATACGCCTCATCGTGAAGACTTCCCCAAGAGTGTTCGCCAGTTCTCCTCAGGCTGTATCCGACTCGAAGATCCGCTGCGCTTTGCGCTCTACTTGCTGCGCGATCAACCCGAGTGGACAGCCGAGCGCATTCAAGATTTCTGGTCGAGGCCGCTGGAGAGCCCCGACTTCAAAATTGACCTTCGCGAGCAGGTTTCTGTGTACATCGGCTTTTTCACCGTCGAAGTGCCGACTGAAGGCGGGCTCACAAGGGTCAAATTTGCTCCTGATTCTTACGGGCAAGATGGTCGAATCCTGCAGCTCATGCAGCCGCTCAACGTGAACGCCGGAGGCCAAAGTGAATTCTAATTTACGGACTTCAGCTTTAATGACTTCATTACGTCTCAATGGCCGTATGACTGCCCGTGTTGCGGGGCGAGCGCCGACTCAAAACCGAAGCCTCACCGCATGGGCCTTTGCGGCAGTGAGCGCACTGGGTCTATGGCCGCTCTCGCTCGCCCATGCGAGTGGAAGTCCCGATCTCAATCCCGCTGCGCGCCACATGATGATGGAAGAATATGAAGCCCGCACGCAACGTAGCTCGCGATTTTTGCTTGAAGAGACCGAAGTCCGTGCGAAAGGCCGCCTCCTCGTGGCGGGCCAAGCGGGCGAAACGCAACTCTTTAAGCGCGTGAAGATTATGCGCTGTGAAATTGAAGTCGCCTCGGCGGGGTTATTCGCCTCGCAAACATTCCGTCCACAGCGAAGCCGCTGTTTCAACCCGATCTTCTTTGATCTCAATACGGAAACCGAAGTCCCAGAAGGCAGCTACCTCGTTGGATTCGAGAATATGTTGCAGCCGGGATTTGTGCATGTGCGAGCTGACCAGCTCACTCGTCTGGACTTGCAGCGCGTGGGTGTGCCGCGCGAATTGCAACGATCGGAAACGCCCATCAAGGTGTTCCGGGATCTCAACCATCCTGCAGAACAGCGAAAGCTCATGTGGGCGACCTTTGCGTCAGGTGAAAGATTCTTCTCGGTGGCCGAGTATGATTTCGGCGATCACTATTTGCGTCGCTTCCCTCTGACGGACGCGGTTCCCAATCCGAGCTACAAGATCTGCGAACGCGAGCGACGTCCCGAGCTCTCGCTGCGCGCCGATCGCCTCTGCAGGGTGTGGAACTTGCGACATGCTTTTGCGGTCAATGAGCTCTTTGACCTGCGTGCCAATGGCACCGGCACACAGTTTTCCGTGCAGTCGCCAGGCGATGCCTTTCCGATTCGCTTGCTCAAGCAGTTGATCGCAGCACCGCTGAACGGACAACAATCTGTCGCTCTCTTGCCCGGTGCGTACGTCATGGAAGGTACCGTCGGGGGAAAGGTCGTGCGACGCTCCTTACGCACCTCAGACCTCGATGCACTGGAGGCCAGCGCCTACGGAATCTCCTTGGATGTGCAGTTGGGCGAGGTCGCTGAACTTCTCGATCGCGCCGCCGCTGAAGTTCGTGAGCGCCGCTCGCGTCAACTCTCGGGCCCGAGCGCTGGAGCCGATGTCGCCACTCCGAGTGCGGACGGAGATCCGGACGATGACGATCAGTCGATGGGCCTCAGCTGTCAGAACACACGTTTGTGGAAAACCGAAGTGCGTGCCTGGTGCAGATCGGATCAAACGACAGGTTGCGCGAGGACGCAGGTTCGATTCTGCGAACCGCTCACGGAAATCCGTTGAGCTGGGCCACTTGGGTGGTCGTGACATTCCGACCACCCTTCAGCCTCCCCTCGAATCGGTTACGGTACCGTAGAGCGCTTCGCCGACGGCTCGGCGGTTTGCAATTTACTTCAATATTTTCGATCGCTTGCCTTAACTCGTAACCAGGCAAGTGAGCCGCTTTAAAGTGGACAAAAACGCAACACCGGGGTAGTCCCTGACCTGTGGTCTCAACTCGCCTCCCGCGGCGAAGAAGGCAGGTCGTATGTCTGTCCTCCATCGGCAATTCGCCGTTGTGAAATCTTGGCTCGATGCCCATCTATTTGAGGCTTGCTTGGTCCAAACCAACTCTCGATGTTCACGATTCTGCCCGGACGCCCGGCGTGCCTTAGGTCGCCGTCGAGATCGTGGCCAAACACTGGGCCAAATACTGGGCCAAAACCTGGGCCAGATGGTCGGACTCGTGGCATGGACTCTCGGGACATTTCCGACCCTCGGATTGGCGCAAAGTCTCGAGCCTCTGACCGGGGCAGGCGGCATTCGTAACCCGCAAATTCGACTCTGTTTGCAGAGCCAAGGGCAATTTGCGACTCGGGTCTTGGGCGCGGACGAAGTGGGTGTTTGCGCGTATGCGAGCTCGCAGATCGACACCTTGTCCTTGATCGCTTGGGTGGAGGCCCGCTCGACGCAGGCCTTGGCGGCTCTCCAAGATGAATCCTTGATGTCTTCGGCCGAGAACTGTGAAGCCCTGGGAGCACAAAGCTTCGCCGCCCCAAATGTTGAGCTCTGCCTATGGGCCGACGCCTCGATGATCTCGTCGAACACTTTGGGCTCGACGGCGCAGGCCCGAGCGCAACGCTTGCAATTGCAAGAGGCTTTGAACCGACTTTGAGACTTGCGCCCTGGGGGTTTGAGACCCTAGGCTTAGAACTTAATGAGCCCACATCAATTCGTTCCCCTTTCGCCCCCTTCACCTCGAACTTTTCTCGGTTTGTCATCGATGAGGCTTGGCATGAGCCTCATCGCTCTGGCGTGCGGACTTCACGCCTCGCGCCCCGCCTCGGCCGACACCATGGCCCGAGGTTTCCCCTTGGGCGGGCAAGTGCAAGTCACGCTTTATAAAGGCACGGCGGGACTCGGCGATGATCGCGACGCGAGAGTCCTGATGGATGCGATGAATGTTCCCCTACAAACTTCGCCGCTCGGCCCAGGCAAAGCCATCGTCGATTCAGGCAAGCTTCTCAACTGGACCTGTGCTGATCGAGGACAAGCGGGCTTTCATTGCGCGCTTCTGATTCGCCCGGGGCAAATCGGAACAGATCTGCAGAGTCGAACGCAGATTTCGCCGCCGCAGGTGAATTACCTCGCGTCGGGCGAAGAAGCGCTCACACTTTTTAAAATGCTCCACCCCACGTCTCCTGGCTTGTTTGAGTTCAGCAATCAAGAGCAAACGCTAAAGATTCTGGCGACACCGGAGAAGTTTGAGCTTGTCTACCGCGAGTGACTTTCGCCTTTCGAAACCGCGGAGGGCGCGCCGAGCCTTCACGCGACTCGAGTTTGCGGCCCTCATCTTGGGCGGCATGCTGATCATCGGCTTTTTGGTGTTTTTTTTCTTGAGTCAAAATTTGCGACACCAGCAGCTCAACGACTTAGTCGCGCGTGACCAAGTGAGATTGCGACTGGAAGAACAAGTCCTGTCGCGCACCGCCCTGGAACATTCGGTCATTCAAAGCACAGATGCGGCAGCGAAAGCTTGTGTCTTCGGAACTGAGACTTGTTCGGATCAAATGAGCGGCTGCTGCTGGTCGCATAAAGAAGGTTCAAGTCTCGGCCTCGCTTTTCGCAGCGTGAATCTTGAACCCGACGACTCAGGACAGCTCCCTCGCGAGGACGAGGCGCTGCCGCTCTCGGGTCCGCCCGACGAACCGAGTTGCCTCTCCCGAGACGCGGAGATCGTGGCGCTCAATTCGCCCGAATGTTTTGCCCGCGCGACAACCAGCGTTCGCTTCATGTGCCCGGGGGCTTTGAAGTCTTGTACACGGGCTGAGGCCGCTGTGATTTATCTCCGCATTGAGTTTCAATCGATGATGCTCGATGCGGCCCTCTCGAGCGACGGCGAGCGGGCGCGCACCGTTTACGAGCGTGAGTTCTCGCTCATGCTTTAAGCTCGATCTCAGTCTTTTTTCAACAAAGTCCAGATCCCGATAGCGATGAACAAGCTCCCAGAAATCCACTTCATGTGATCGGGGTTCAAAAACTGAGCGATCAAGCGACCGCCCCAGACACCCATCGTGCCCGCCAGCGCCAGCGCCAAAACCACAGCCAACCAAACCGGCACAATTGATGAAGCCCGTGAGGAAGCAGCGACCGCGGCGAACTGAGTTTTATCGCCGAGCTCCGCAACGAAGATGGTGATGAAGGTTGCCGAAAAGAGTTTCCAATCCACAAAGAGCCTCGCGCCAAGAAGTTGCCAACCAAAAGTTTCCGGAAAGCTTGGGTCTCTCACATCGAGGACGACGCGAGCAAGCACTCTAATGGAGTGAATGCACTAAGTCTGCGAGCTCGCAAGTGCGCGAATCTACAAGATCGAGACATGCGGCCAACTCGACCAAAATCGATGTGCTCGACAGGCCTGAGAAAGTTCACTTCGCTCGAGAGCTATGTCAGCATCTCTGAGCTCTTTGAAGTTTACCCCGCACGCTTTGCTTTCCCAACTCGTCACTTCGGAAACCGAAGCTTGGTTACTCAAGCTCCACACGAAGTTTGAAAAGCAGCGCCAGAGTCTGCTCTCTTTGCGCGAAACCCGGGGACGCCTGGACTTTCAGGCTTCGACTCTCTCGATTCGCGAGAGTGATTGGCAAGTGGCTCCGCCGCCACCCGATCTTGAAAAGCGATGGGTGGAAATCACCGGCCCTGCTGATGCGAAAATGATTCTCAATGCGCTCAACTCGGGCGCTGATGCTTTCATGGCCGATTTGGAGGACGCACTCTCGCCCACTTGGGACAATGTGCTACAAGGTCATCTGGCCTTGCAACAGGTGAAAGCTCGAGAGCTCGTTTATGAAGAGGCGAAGACCGGTCGGAGGCTTGAGCTTCACAAGGATTCCCGCACGACCTTGTTGGTTCGTCCGCGTGGCTGGCATCTGCCTGAGCCGCGCGTCAGCGTCGAGGCCACGCCGGGCGGATTCGAGTCGACCTCTCTTTCTGCTTCGCTGTTTGATTTCGGCTTGCACGTGTCCCTGAGCGAATCCCTTCCGGGAGGTCTTTACTTTTACCTGCCGAAACTCGAAAGCGCAGGCGAAGCGCGTCTGTGGGCCGAGTTATTTCAGTCCGCCGAGGATCACTTTCAAATTCCTCGCGGTCGCATTCGCTGCACGGTGCTGATTGAAACCTTGCCCGCGGCATTTCAAATGCACGAAATTCTCTGGGAGCTCAGGCATTGGATCGTGGGACTCAATGCAGGTCGATGGGACTACTTGTTTTCGGCCATCAAATCCACAGAGCACGAAGGCCTCGCCCCGCTCTTTCCTGACCGCGCCGCGCTTTCGATGCAAACGCCTTTCATGCAGGCCTACGCCGAGGAGATCGTTCGCATTGCGCATCGGCGAGGCGCTCACGCCATGGGCGGCATGTCGGCCTTCATTCCCTCGCGCCGCGAACCTGAAGTGAACGCCCGAGCCTTGGAGCAAGTTCGACGCGACAAAGAGCGCGAGGCCTCGCAGGGCTTTGATGGAACTTGGGTCGCACATCCTGACTTGATCGCGACCGCACGCGAGGCTTTCGCTGCTCGGCTCGGCGACCGAGTCTCACAAAAACACGTGGGACACGACCGCTCGGCAGCGACTCGGCAAGAGCTTCTGCCCTCGCCATCGACTTTGCCGGTCGGCTCGCAGCTCACGCACCAAGGCCTACTCGCCAACATCGATGTGTCGCTTCGCTATTTGAGTGCTTGGCTAGGTGGCCTCGGAGCCGTGGCCATTTATAACCTGATGGAAGACGCGGCCACGGCGGAGATCTCGCGCGCTCAACTCTGGCAGGCCGCGCACGCTCGCGACTCGCATTTTCAACTGTCTGCGATTCTCGCCGATATCGACAGCGTGGCGCAGGCGCTCGTGGCGGACGCGAATGCTTCTTCAATGAGTCCGCAAGCTGCTGCTCATCTCGCGACGGCTCGGGAGCTTTTGAAACAGCTCACGAGCAGCTCGAAATTCATTTCGTTTTTAACGCTTCCGGCCCTCGAGGCGCTCGAGCGCGAATCATCGCGCGACCGACTCGACGTCAACCGTGAGCGACGTGCCCAGCACCATAGCCCAACAACAAAAGGAGACCCGCTATGAGCATGTCCTCGACGTTTGATTTCAAAGAATCCGCCAGCGAATTGTCCCAACGCTGGAAAACCGATCCGCGTTGGCAAGGCATCTCCCGACCCTACAGCGCGGAAGACGTCCTCCGCTTGCGATCGAAAGTTCGCGTGCAACACACTTGGGCGGAGCGCGGCGCCGCGCGCCTGTGGGAGACTCTGCACAGCGCTCCCTACGTTCACACCATGGGTGCGATGAATGGCGGCCAAGCCGTTCAGTACGTGAAGGCGGGATTGCAGGCCTTGTACTTGAGTGGTTGGCAGGTCGCGGGTGATGCGAACATGTCGGGACAAACCTATCCTGACCAGTCGCTGTATCCATCGAACTCGGTACCGCAGTTGGTTCGGCGTCTGAACAACGCTTTGACCCGTGCGGATCAGATTGAAAGATCCGAGGGTCAACTCGGTCGGGATTGGTTCGTGCCCATCGTCGCGGATGCCGAAGCCGGCTTTGGCGGCCCTCTGCACGCTTTTGAACTGATGAAGTCGATGATCGAAGCTGGGGCGGCCGGTGTGCACTTTGAAGATCAGCTCGCCAGCGAAAAGAAATGCGGTCACTTGGGCGGAAAAGTTTTGGTACCCACCTCAACTTTTCAGCGAACACTCACGGCGGCGCGTTTGGCCTCAGACGTTTTGGATGTTCCAAGTCTGATCGTGGCGCGCACCGATAGCCTGGGAGCGACTTTGCTCACCAGCGACATCGACGCCGTCGATCGCCAGTTTCTCACCGGCGAACGCACGAGCGAAGGCTACTTCCGCGTGAAGCCGAGCCTCGATGTGGCGATTGCTCGCGGACTGGCTTACGCACCGCTTGCGGATTTGATTTGGTGTGAGACTTCGACTCCAGATCTCGCCGAAGCGCGACGTTTTGCTGAAGCCATTCACGCCAAGCACCCCGGCAAGCTTCTCGCTTACAACTGCTCGCCGTCTTTCAACTGGAAAAAGAATCTCGACGATGCAACGATCGCGAAGTTTCAGCGCGAGCTGGGCGCGATGGGCTACAAGTTCCAGTTCATCACCCTCGCGGGCTGGCATCTGGTGAATCACCACGCCTTCGACTTGGCTTCGCAATACAAAGAGCGCGGTATGTCTGCGTATGTCGAGCTGCAAGAGGCCGAGTTCGCCGCCGAGCGCACAGGCTACACCGCCACACGCCACCAACGTGAAGTCGGCACCGGTTACTTCGACCAAGTCTTGATGGCGGTGACCGAGGGTCGGGCCTCGACAGGGGCTCTCGCGCACTCGACCGAGGCCGAGCAGTTCCACGCGGGAGCGGCACACTGACATCGTGCCCGTAGAATGTTGATACCAAATTGAGGTCGCAATGGAGGTTCCCCTTTTTGTAGCCTCGCCCTTGCGAATCTCAGCGGAGAGGGCGGTGCTACCGATGCGGACACCGCCCTCGTTTTTTCATAGTGGGACGTGATGCGGGCGGAACACAATTGTTCGATGTCCGACTCGCCAGCGTGTCCCATGCCAATCACAGGACTGCACGGTCACGCCGCCCCGCCCGACACGGGTTCGATCATGGAGACTTCAATGCGCCAGAACGTCGCCATGCCTCGATCGACTCGGAGATTCTAAGAATTCTTTTCGACCTGGCGCTTGATTTGCTCGCGTGCTGAATTGAGAAATTTCTGGCTCACACGGTCTTTATGAATCGAAAGCCAAAGATGTGCCTCGATGGGCTTTAAGTCTGTCAGCTCGATGAGTCTGAGTTCGGCATTCATGATCCAGTCCTGCGCAAGTAGCGTCGGCAGCAGAACGACGTGATCTGTACATTTGAGGATTCGCATCGCATTGAAGGCTGTTTGCGCTTCATGACCTTGAATTCGCCGTTTCCACGGCACGGGAAATCCATCCTCACCGAGCGCCAAGGTTCGACCGTCCCAATATCGAGGCGCAATGAAGGGGTACTCGAGCGCCTGCTCAATGGTGGAAACACTTTTGAGCGGATGATCGCGCCGAGCGAATAGTTTCCAAGTCAAAGGCGCAACGAGTTCACTCTTCCAGGAGGAAGTGAACTCCATTTCTTCCAAGTGGAAAGCTAAATCGATCACACCCGCGAAAGCCGCCTGGCGGAGTTCTTCGGGCGAAAGATCAATATAGCGATTCCGATATTCAAGGCCGATACTTTTCTGCGCGCGAATCAAAGTCTCCGAAAAAAGAATGTTGAGAAAACCCCGGCCTCCGACCGTGAGAACCTTCGCGAATCTCGATTTTCGTCTCTCAAACCCCGTAGCGAAGAGATCTTGGCTCGTCGACAAGACGCTGCTCGCCGCCGCGCAAATCTTGCTCCCCTCGCCGGTCAGAACGAAGCCCTTGGACGAGCGTTTGGCGATTTCAAAACCAAAGATCTCTTCGAGTTGCACCAATCGCTTGGAAATCACGGCAGGCTCACGCCCAATCTTTCTTGAGATCGCGCGCAAGCTGCTCTCGGAGCTCAGGCTCTCGAGAATTTGTAAATCTCTGAACGAAAGTTCGAGGAGAAGATTCTGCATCGATCGGACCCTAACAGAGACTCGAGCCAGCGTGTAGACGAATGATCAACACCCATAGATTTTTACGACCTAACCTTCGGCCAGAGAATTCCACTACCTTGAGTTCATCCAAGGAATGGTTCTTTGGACCAACAACAGAGGAGTTCCCGATGAAACAAATGTTCGCTGCCATCATGATGAGCCTGTTCGCTCTTTCCGCCCACGCTCAATGCCCGCCCAAGGCGGATCTGGTCGAGACCGCGATCTCGGCAGGTCAATTCAACACGCTGGTCGCAGCCGTCGACGCGGCAGGTTTGGTCCCGACCCTCAAAGGTCCCGGCCCATTCACCGTGCTCGCACCGACAGATGCGGCATTCGCAAAACTGCCCGCAGGCACGATTGATGCGCTTTTGGCAGACATCCCCACGCTCACTAAGATTCTGACTTACCATGTCATCCCGGGCGAGTTCTCAGCCAAGAACCTCGCAAAGCTCGGCAAAGTGATGACCGTGCAGGGTCAAGAAGTCGAAATCACCGTTCGCGGGGGTAAGCTTTTCTTGAACGATTCGGAAGTCGTGATGAGCAACATCAAGACGTCCAACGGCATCATTCAGGTGATTGATACAGTTTTGCTGCCGAAATGAGGGGTTGCGGTAGCCGCCGTTGGTGCCGAGTGAAGGCTCGGCGCCAACGGTTTTTTTTCCCCGATGCAAACTGCGCCATGGACATGCGCCTCACCAACAAGTAATCCGAGGGCTCACTGCGTCCTTGTTATACGAAGGAATGATGCCTGACTGACGATGGACTATCGAATGACTGACGATCGATTGACTCTTAAATGATGGACGGATCCCGAAAAGTTGGCTCATCCACTTGGCTCATCCAAATGATTCATTCCGAAGGAGAATCAGGATTTATGGACTTCGCTCAATACACTTCACGCCTCGAAAACAGCGGCCTCGGATTCAAGAGACGATTAAACGGACTCGGTTTGACCGCAAAAAGCGAGTCATCAAGTCGACAGATTTTGATGCTTTGCGGACTCGCCCTTCTTACTGTTTTCACTTTACGACCGGCACACGCCGCCTCACGACAAAGTCTCATCAATTTCACATCGGCAGCCGCCGAGGGGTTCTGGTTTCCAGTGACCGACGCAGTACGCGGAGGGAAGTCGACAATCTTCATGCAAGTGAATCGGGACCAAACCGCGACCGTATCGGGCGAACTCGTTCTCAACGAAAGCAACGCCGGATTCGCGTCGTATCGTGTCCAGCGCGAAGACGGGACGAACTGGAATATAGGATCAGCCCAGGCCCTGGTGATCGAGGCCCGCGGCGACGGACGCGAATACAAGCTGCTAATTGAAGATAAAAATTCATCGTCAAGTCGCCCCAAGTTCACATGGCAGGCGGCCTTCGTTCCACCGACCAATCAATTTGGTGAGATTGAGATTCAGGTCGACCAACTTGTTCCAGTCTCGCGGGGTCAAGTCTTCGTCGGCGCACCAGCTTTCGATGCTTCAAACGTGATGGAGATTGGATTTCAAATCAATGATAAGCAAAATGGTCCTTTCCGCCTCGACCTGAAGGCCGTCGAGGTCAAGTGAGAGTTGGACCCGATTGATTGAACTTCGCCGGTCGGCACGGGTTTCGGGCCGACCGACGCTATTTTCAATCGCTCCCCGATCCTGAAGCTTTGGAACGCTCGAGGTGATCCATTTCCTCAAGCAGCTTAAAGAGCTCACTCAACTTGTGCTTCACCAGGGAAATTCGATCCGCGAACCCGGATTCGACGAGCACTTTGTTGAGCTCCACATTTTCTCTCATCATCGGTAGAATCGGCAGAAACTGGTAAAGAAGATCCGAAGCGCAAACCCCCAGCTTCTTTTCCATCTGACCACGCCTTTTTCGAGTTCAAGGTGTCGCTCCTTCAAATCGCGATATCTTCTTTCCGTCAAACTCGCCTGCACGACACGACCATCTTGAACGGCCACCCGAGCTTTGAAAGACTCGATGGTGTCGGTGAGCTCAAGAATGAGGCCGCGAGTGTCATAATCCAGCTGTTTGGCATTCACGAGCGCCGTGGCCGTTTCGATCAACTGATTGAGTCGCCGCAGATCGTGCATCGTTGTTTTCCCCTCACTGAGCTCAATTCATCATTTCGTCGTCGAGCTCCCGCCAGAGCTCCATTTTTGAATCAGGCTCCTCCGATCCAAGACTGAAGGGACCAGTACGTGGCCACCGCGACGAGGACGACAACGATGGATCCTCCGACCAGAAGCTTCACCCAACCACGACGCTGCTTTCGCCGTTCGGACTTGAGCTGCTCCACCCGCCAGTGGCTGATGGAGGATTGGCTGATTGAAATTTGCCGGACCCCCGAGGCGCTCTTCGACTCGTCGTCGACCAATTTCAGCGTCGGATCACTTCTCTTCATTGCTTCCTCACGATTGCGAGATCATTTCACGAAAACCAATCATCGTTTCAGCCCTTGGCAGTGACGCCCCTTGAGCAGCCTCACACCTCTATCTTACGGTCCAACATCGCAAAACTTGAACGTGACTTGGGTCGGAGTTGCGAACTTTGCAAAGACCATCGTTCGAAGACTCAAAGTGCCTCATACTCGAGATGTGAATCTCCGAACATCAAACTCCCTTTCACGACTTAACGAGCGACAGGAATGAAATAGATGTCAGGTCGCAAAATGAAACGAGGACGAATCCCGGCGCACCTTCGAATCTTCGAGATCATACTGGTTGGAATCTTGTCCAACTCCTCAGATACCTGTCTTGCCGATCAAAGAGTCATCGTCGAGCAGGGAATGAAGTTCTCCCGCATCGATCTCAAAGGACGAAATCTGCCGTCGACGACAAAGCTCCTGTCGGATGCACAAAGAACGATTTCAATTCAACTCAACTAGGAGAGGCCGAGCTCTTTCTGGATTTTGAGATTTGAGCGTAGCGAGTTCTCCTTCAAAGACGATCCAAACCGACAATTTTCCACTGTTTCGAGCCTACAAGGCCAACTCGATGTGACCTGGCCGGCTTAAATTGGTCCAGATGAAATGTTAATCTGGGCCCGAAAGGCAGGTTCAGAATATGGGACGAAAGCATTTTAAGGCCGAAGAAATCATCCAGCAATTGCGAACGGTGGAACTCGAAGAGGGCAAGGGTTTGAGCCT
>CANHQR010000018.1 GCA_947462815.1 Pseudobdellovibrionaceae bacterium | reverse complement strand
CTTTATGAACAAGATTTGGAATGCGACGCGCTTCTCGCTCGGCGCACTTCAGGATTTTGAGGCCACATCGATTTCAGCCTTGCCACAAAAGGCCGATCTCTCAGTGGCCGACCAATGGATCATCTTTGAAACAGGACGTGTTGCCAAAGCTGTTGATGAACATCTGGCGGCGGATCGTTACAGTGATGCAGCCAATGTTCTGTATCACTTTGTTTGGAACGAATTCTGCGACTGGTATCTCGAGTTTTCAAAACCTGTCATCTATAGTGAAGCGGGACCATCGGCGGAGCGCTCGGCGACACAGCTGGTGCTCGCGCAAACCCTCAATCGGGTGATGCGTTTGCTGCATCCCTTTGTGCCCTTTATCACGGAGGAGATTTACGCCAAGCTTCCGATCCGTGGAGAGGCCTGTATCATCGATAGTTATCCGACTTTGAAGAACGATAAGGAATGGCTGGCGCTCGGCACGGCTGAGGCCGCATTTGAGATGCTAGTCGTCAAAGAGAGCATCACAGCTTTGCGAAACATTCGCGGAGAGCTCTTGATCAAACCTTCCGTGGGATTGACCGCACGTCTCGCGCCCAGCGATGCGCGTGTGCAAAAGATTTTGAGCGCCAACCGACCTGCGATTCAGCGCCTGGCGCGCGTGGATCATTTAGAAGTGGGTGAGGCGGGTTCGCTCGCGAAGTGCGCTGTGACACCTGTTCGAATCGCGGGCGATGCGGCGGGAGCGGGTGGTCTGCCCGCGGGCGTGGACGTGATCGTTCCCCTCGAAGGGCTTGTCGACTTGGCTGAGGAAGTGAAACGTCTCGAGAAAGCGATTGAAAAGACCGAGAAAGATGTGAGCGTGCTCAGCAAAAAGCTGGAGAACGAAAACTTCATCAAGAACGCTCCTGAGGATTTGGTCGCCGCCGATCGAGCTCTTCTCGAGCAAAATCGCGCTCGCGCCCAACGCTTGCGCGAATCACTCGAGAGAATGCGCTGATTGCGCAATGCGAAATTACGAGACGCGCCCGCCCAGGCGGGAGTAAGCCCGTTCTGGTCGGCCATGTGGGGTGGCGGACTTCGGAGGGGAAATTTATGCGTGTCTTGTTCTTCGCGCTGGCGACGATTGCTGGTGTTGTAGCTGGAAGTTTTGTAGGAACTCCATCCGCCGAGGCCTCGACTCTTGGAAATCTCACGCAACCGTCGACGCCCAGTCTTTCGACCTCTGAGGCCGGCGTGAAATCCATGTCGGCAGAGGTCTGCCACAGTTTCGATGGACGTTTCATTTTGGCCCGAGGCTTTGAGGAAAGCTCAGGCTTGTTCATTGATTTGTCGGAAAAGCCAGAGCCCAAACCGCGCGAAGGCTACAAGTACGAAAAAGCCGCCGATGGATTCACCGTAAAGAACATCGTTGAAGCCGACATGTTTGAACTGATGGCTGAGCCCTTTGAGGGCGTGAAGGTCCCCCGAGCATTATGGGCAGGAACTTTCGAAGTGCGATTCGAAGGAAAAGTCAGCGTCATCGACCCTCAGGGAAAGCCGGTTGCGGATCTGGAAGTGACCTGCACGGCGGCTCTGCTCGAGTACAACTAAAACCGCGATGACCGATTGGCTCTGAAAAGACCTCTCGGGTGTCACCGCGTCTGCCGAAATGCCAAAGAAAAACGGAGGCTCTCAGGCCTCCGTTTTTTATTCTCAATTCACTTCAAGAGGCCAATTTCCCGTAGGCGCTGATAGAGGAAATCCTGAGCGCTGATCGGCGGGTACTTCGCCCCGTCGCCCACACACGACGGTAAGCAGTTGAGCATCGCATCGGGATTGGGGTGGATGAAGTAGGGCATCGAGTAGCGAGCCGAATTCGTGCCGTCGTCCGGATTCACCACGCGATGAGTGGTCGAGGGAATGACATTGTTCGTAAGTCGGGAAAGCATATCACCCGCATCGACAATCAAAGAATTCGGATCGGATTCAATCGGCAACCAAGTGCCGTCGCGATCTTTAAGCTCCAAGCCTGAGGCGGTTGCGGCCACCAAAACGGTGATGAGGTTGATGTCCTCGTGTGCGGCTGCGCGAACGCATCGCGGATCAACGCCCTCTGGGATCGGCGGATAGTGGAGAAGTCGCAGGATGGAGTTTCCCTCTCCCATCATGTGGCTAAAATACTCTCGCGGAAGATCGAGCGGGTAAGTCAGCGATTCAAGCATGATCTTTCCTGCATCATCGAGGGCGCGGTAAATCTTGGACATCACGGCGCGGAACTCGGGAAGCTCCGCGGGCCATACATTTGCGGGGTAGATCGATTGATAGCGATGACCGTCCGGCAAATCGCGACCCACATGCCAGAACTCCTTCAAATCCATGACGGGAGAGTCTTTGGCGTGCTCTTGGCCGAACGGCGTGTAACCTCGCTGGAAGCCTTGTTCCTTGAGCGCATACTTCAATTTTACGTCAACCGGCAGTGCGAAGAGCTGCTCCAGAAGAGCGTAGGCCGAATTCAACAGCGGTGTAGGGATGGGATGATCCTTCAGTACGATGAAGCCGTAATCTTTAATGCCGCGAAAGAAATCATCAATGAAGCGCTGGCGGTCGGTGGCCGTGCCTTCGATGTAGGAGTTCAAGCTCAACTCGGGTACGCGACGAAGCGTCTCGGGCTTAAATCCTGGATTTTTATGTCCCACCTGACTCGTTGTTGAAATCACGTCCATACTTCCCCCCTCAAGGCGCGGAAGCTACCTCGGTGCGGGGCGCGGGTGCAAGTCCGAGGTGCACTCGTTGCGTGTTGAGGGCCCAAGATGAGATGAGATAAGTATCTAAAATCTATGGATAAAAGGTAAAAATCAGCCAGCTTATTATGCGGGCAACTTGAGAGTCTTATTGGTTTTCGGGCCGGTCTTCAGGCTCGCTGGCAGGCCAAGGCGTTAACCCCAGAACTCGAGCCAGAGTCGACTCGGGCATATCGAAGACCACATTCCAGCCGGCATGCACAAAGCCGTAACGGCTCGTGTAGGGATTCGGCGCATCGGCCTCGCCTCGGTAGACCACGGGCCGCGGGTCTTGCTCGAGGATTTGGGTGATCGCTCGTTGTGAACGTTCAGCATCTGTTTGAAATGCGCGCTTGAGATCGGCCACAGCCGATTCCGTCCAAATGACCTCCAGGGATTTCGAGGGGATCTTTGCGGACCAACCTTCGTGAGCCTCGGAGGGATGTTCGAGACTGGGCAGATGAGGTTTGATGTCGAGGATGGCGGTTCGATCCAACAAATCGAGTCCACTGAGAATGAGCCGCCGACCATCGCGACGAACGAGACGTGCCAGGCTTAAGCCGATCGGATTCGGTCGATGTGGGCTGCGGGTCGCAAAGACGCCGACAGCGGCTCCCCCGAGGCGCGGCGGGTGAACTTTGCTCTTTCGAAATTCAGTTGGGCCATTGCGATCGAAGACGAAAACAATCCAAACATGCGAGTAAGCTTCAAGCCCATCGAAGATTTCGGGGTTGAGATCCTCTCGCAATTCAAAAATCGATGTGGTGTCCTTCACGAGATTCGATTGGCGAGGCGTCCCGAACTTTTCGGTGAAGGGAGTGCGGACGCGGCCAATCGCCTGAAATTGGAAATGATCGTTCAAGCGATCTGGCGATGGATCGGAATTCGGGGAGCTGCGATCGTCCTTCGTCATGCGCGCTGGCTTACTTGTTCCCGGACTGGGGTGCAAGCTTCAGCAAAGATCCCGGTGCATCGAGTGCGATATAGAGCGAATTTTCAAAGCCCACGGGAACACCGGTGAGATTGCCATTCAGCGGGAACTCACTGAGCACACGGCCATCTTGCGGGCGAAGAGCGCAGAGCTTTTCGGGTCGACAAAGCGCCCAAGCCACCCACTCACCTGCGGGTGTTTGGATACCGGTGGCACTTCCCAAAGCGCGTACGGCTCCGATCTCTCTTTCCCAAACAAGTTTGAAAGTCTTTAGCGAAACTCCGTAAATGAAGCCGGGGTTTGATAGAAAAATCACGCGATCAAGCTCGGGAAATACCAAAGGCGTACTTTGGCTGAGGCCTCTCAGGCGCAAGCTGCGTAAAATCTTACCGCTCTGGATCTCGACCCCGAGTAGCTCATTTCCCCATGTGGTGGTCAGAACCTCTTGGTTATGAATAACTGGCGATGACTTGATCTGTCCGCCGGCCGGGACACTCCAAGCTGTCTGGCCGTTGTGAGCGCGAATGGCAATGAGTCGTGAATTATTGGCTCCGACAATAAACAGTCCAGCCGACTCTGCATAGGCAGGTGTCGAGTGCGCTTGCTCCCCCAGCCAATCACTCTTCCAATGCACGTGACCGTCGCGACGGCGGATGCGGATCAGATAGCCATCGCCCTTTTGAGCTAGAAGATCGTAAGTTTCGACGGCCGCAACGAGGTCGTCTCCGACGATGCGAATCGAAGCGCCGACTGTCACGCCAAGGTCGCCGATGGACCAACGCAACTGACCCGTGGACTTTTCGACCGCGTAGATGATGCCGGCGTAGGTACCAAAGTAGACAAAGCGCTGATCGAGAGCGGCTGTGGAGTGAATGCCAAAGCGCGCGTCGCCAACATGAAAGCGCCATCGTACCCGACCATCATGTTCGAAGGCATAGAACCAGCCACCATCCGAGCCGACGTAAACGCCACTCTCATCAACGGCGGCGCTCGCCTTACTGGCGGAGTGAATGCCGATATTGAAATTGGGAAATTCCCACTGGGTTTTGAGATTCACGGGGACGCGAGCCTGAGATTCCAGTCCAAAGTGCGGGGTTAAACCTCGATACTCGTAACTCGGTTGCAGGTCTTTGTCGGTCGGGTCTTTGAGATCGGGATGAACATGAGCGAGACTCGCAAACTGCTGAGTGAGTCCAGCAAACAAAGCAGCGGATTCGGCATCCGTCGGGATGGCGCGAAGGCCTTGGCCGGAGAGAAGATCTGGATTTTGAGCGGGAATGGCCAGAGCGAGGTAGACGAAACCGAATCCTAAAAGCAGTCGTGCCCGAACGGTCGGGCTGGGCCACGCTAACGGCCGAGATTTGGATTTCGACTCGCTCATCGCTTGGCCTTACTCTTCGCTGGATGCAATATAGGTGGAAGGATAAACGGGTTCGGAAAGAGAACATTTTAGTCGAGGCCTCGCTCGAACTTGGAGCAGAGATTTTTAGCTGCGATGATGCGTGTGTAATGAGAGTCGGTAGCGCGACGGCTATTCAGATAAAAATCGACGTCGAAAAAATTTGGATTTCCTCGATTGAGGCGACATAATCGTCGCATATCGTTCATATGTACGATCGGGTCGCAATGAACCCTGACGCCGATCTCGCGACGAAAATGCTTCATGTCGATCTAGGTGCCGTCGTGGTGTCGTGCGATGGCCAGGAGCGAGCATCGGCTCTTCGAATCAAACATGTTGAGCGACCAAAGACGTCCTTCGCTGGTGAGCGCTGGACTGTAAATGTGTGGCAGGACTTGGGCAATCGCGTACATGGTGATCGCCGTGAGGTGAGCGCGCGGCAATCGGCCAGTGAGTAAGCGTTCACCGTGGCCCGATTCTTCGCCTTGTGGACGAAGCCAGATCAGTGGGAAGAGCGAGAGTAGGCAGGCCATGATCATGGGATAGAAAAATCCAACCACTTTCCAAGGGAAGGCATGAAAAATTGTGAGCTGTAGCAGAGTCGCCCAGCGGAGCCAGTTGCGCTTCGAAACCAAACCCCAGATGAGAATCAGCTCAAGAAAAACCACGTAGGCGCAGGCGAGTTGCAGGCAAATGCCATCGAGAAAAGCATCGCGATAGAGCGCTCCGCCGCTGAGTCATTCGTAATTAATCTTGAGGCTTCCCCCCCCCCCGAAACATAAAATCCAATGATCAGCAGATGGAGAAGCAGTCGGCGATTTGTGAAGAACAAATAGGCGAAGCTGATGATGAAGGGCATGTAGTGGTAGTTGCCCATCATGCGATAGTCGAGACTGAGCACAAGCCATTTGAAAAGCTGGGTGATCAACAGGATCCGCCAGGCGACTTCGATTCGCTTCCGTTCCTGTGCGCCCGTGTCTGAGATGGTCTAGAAAAGCAAGGCGGCGTCACCCATGGCGATTGCGAACCAAATTGTGAACAAAACTCTCCAGATGACGGGGGGCCAATTGAGAAAATCGCGGAGCACATCGTATTGTTCGAATTAAGGCCAACAAATAGGATCATCACGTCCGCCCAGCACGTCAATCAGCGAGCCGTTCTCTGCCCCCATAACAATCCAAAACAAGAAGGTGAAGAGCTGCGTGAGAAGCAGGCTGCCTCCGAAGACTCGCAGCGCTCGGTCTGTGAGGAGTTCATCGATAAGCTGCCCGTAGTGGCGACGAATCATCAATCCACCTCCGTCGTCGATGTGGGCGGAGGCGCCGGAGCAGAGTCCTCTGTTTCCACCTCCTTCATCTCCAGGCGTAAAGCAGCGTCTCTGGAGATAGGAAGGCGTGTGTTCCGATCGAACTTCGCCGAAGTTAGCTTTGCTGAAGTTAAAATTGCGTGCGTGAGATCAGCTCCGCGCAAGTCGGCTCCACGTAGATCGGCCCGACGCAGATCAGCTCCAATCAGCTTGGCATTGCGAAAGTCGAATTAGATCATTTCCCGGCCCGGAGCCTTGAGGCCTGTGAGATTCTGGCCGAAAAAATTTCGGCGTGTACCCCGTCCGCCCTGCATTCCCGTGGGTACTGTGGCCTTAATCACCACATCTGTCCAGCGAGCTGGGACGGATGGGGCGATCCTCGGTTCCATAGGAGATTGCGCGCCAGCGCGATCCGTAATTTGGACAGCCAACATGAGGAGGGCGATCTTGACGAAGGTTCCAACGGTTTGGCTTCTGAATCGAGTGTATTGCACGCTTCAAGCTTAACGTGCGAGCGGGCCAAAGAGCAGTGCGCAGCCAAAAGCTTCGTGTTTAGTCCAGCGTGATGGGCGTCCGGCTTCGATGTCGTCGAGGACTTTGCTGAGAAAGAGTTCGGGCTGTTCATCCCCTTTGGGGTCAGCGGCAATTGCACCTTGATAGACGAGGGCCCCTTTTCGATCGAAGACTAAGATTTCGGGCGTCTTTGCCACCCGCCACTTCTCAAAAACTCGAGCTTCCGAATTCGAGGTATAGATAAAATCGACAGGGCCTTGTGTGATTTCCATGGCCTTTTGAACCAGCCGCGGAAGCGGGCTCTGCTTTTCAGAAGCTGCTGATTCTAGATTTTTTGGCTCAACAACAATCAATTGAAGTTTTCGATTGCGAATGGCCTTTCCCAATTCAACGACGGCACCTCCCGAGCAGCTGCATTCACTCGCAAGATGGGCGAACACGATGATTTCAGAAATCGCGTTGGAGGATCGGCGAGCTAAATTTGCTCTTCGGCCCCTGGGTCGTTCTCCTGCAAAGCCCTTTGCCCGAAGGCCGACAATTCCAAAATCACTCAACAAGGTTTCGGCGTTCAACGAATGAGCCGATTCCTCGGATTCAGAATGAAAACTGAATCCCTAAAAACAAAGGAGAGTGATCAGGCTTGCGACGGCACGAAAGCCGTTGCAGCGATTCGGCGACTGACTGACATCCATCAGATCCGTCTCCACAACCATCACTGCCACCATCTCCATCTCCCCAGTAAACCGGCGGTTCCCCCGGAGGCGGTGGTGGGCAAATCGGTAGGGAGAAATAAATCGGATTGCCGTTTTCATCCACACCACGAAGAATTTGGTCTCCCCCCACAGTTCGCCACTAAAATCGGTTGGCAGGTCTTTATCATGTTGCGATCGATTTTCACGACAACTTGGCGCTCCGGACATTCGCCTTCCAGGGGTAACTCGCCCTCATAGGTCGTTTCATCATAGACACCATTGAGCGATTCGCAGTGACCTCGAAGAGAGTTGGGTCTTCTTCGATGGCAATATCCACGACATTCATATCGCACTGTCGCAGTTCATTTTGAATTCGGCGAATCTTCTCAATCTGCGTCTTGCAGATCGAACACCAGCTCGCCCAATAGACCACCAATCCTCCGCGCTTCGAAAATTGCAAAGTCTTCGGCTGGGTTCGAGACGCAAGCTCAGTTTCAGCTGCGGTATTGATCGCTTTGAGATCACTGAGTTGGTGCGGAAACTGGGGCGGAATCGTCGAGCTGATCCAGGGAGTCTGCGTGGACAAATTCTTGGCGTGCGAAGTTTCGGCGAGAGCTGAAAAGGCAACCCCCAACCCAACCGACACAAAGGCGAATCGTACAACGAGGTCACCTGCAAATGCGGATTTTGCAAAGCAGGAGAATCGTAGAACTACATCCAAGAGACGACCGATCATTGTGAAGGACCCCGATTCACAATTCTTGGCGATTCAAACTACGGAAACCGTTTGAGTATTTCGCATCGCCGACCTGTCTTCAGGATAGGGCCAAAATCATCAGCCAGGTATAGAATTCGGCGCGGCGCCGATCGATTCCCGAGACTAAGGTTTTGCGGCCCCTATGAGAAATCTGATCGTCTTTTGGAATGCGAGAAGCGAGTTTATGGTCCTCGGAATTCTCAATTTGAGACGTTCGTCGAGCGCATTGGAGTTTGTCGGCGAGCTGGGTCGCCGTGCAATGCGCTTGCGATCTTTGCGATAGGTCTTGCGAGAGTTGCTCGGAAGTGTTCGGCGATTTAAAACTTAAAGCCGAATTTCAGATTATAAGTATCTGTTCCAAAGGCTCTCGACCATTCAGCGCCGAGATTCACGATCAACAAATTGGCCGTGACCCCAAGTAAGAGCTGTGTCGAGGTCGGTTGGCTTTCAGCACTTTGGGCTGAGGTAAAAGAAAAGATCGTTCCCGTTGTCGTTCCGCTGACACCGAGACTGCCCTTTGCGGAAATGAAACCGATTCCGACATAGGGTTCAACGAGAGGCAGTCCCGGCGCTGCGAGAATCTGAATTCCCGTTTGAGAGTTCTCTTGATTGACGGTGACGTCAACTGGCACGTTGCCTGTCGAGGCGTTGTTGAGGGTCTGTTTGAAATTCATGGAGTTGCGGGTGATGAAGCCCCTGACAGCCAAGTTAAAGGGTAAGAAGGGGAGTCCTTCGTTCGCTGTCCATTTCACCGCAGCGCCAAACTGTTGATACTTGAAATCACCGACACTGATGGAAGGCAGGAAAACCATTTCCCCGGTAATTCCAAATGGCACGGAAACCGCGGCTAGGATGTTGGCGTGAGGAATGCGGCCCACATCGGCGCTGGCATCGACTTGTTTCGCGAACTCATTGATTTTTGGTGAACTCGAGAGACCTGCGACCAAACCAGCTTCGATCCCGAAGATTGTCCCCAGCGATGAGGCACCACTGACGGAATAGAAGCTTGAGTTCGCCGAAAGTTCGCGGATCGCATCATCGAATTGCGATTGCGTGAGGTTGTTGAAGGCGGGTCCCGCTGCTTGAGCCATCCCCGTGAAGCCCAACGAGAGACCGACGAGAGTACCCAGCGTGAAATTCAGCCAGCGCCGGCGATTTGCGGCTAGTGAGAGAGATGGGCGATGAGCCGAATAAGGGGCTTGGTCAGCGGCTTGGAATTGCATGGTCTTTCTCCTGATCTGCGTGGTTCATCATCGGTCACGAGCTTGAAATGTTGAGTTTCTTTATCGGATCTGTCCAACAACAAGGTCGCGAACGTCGTGAGGTTAGGCTGTTGGGCGAGTTAGTCGAGTCGCGTCTCTCTTGGGAAGCTGGACCCTTGGGCTGCAATGTTGGCGAAAGTGTGGGTGAGGATTTAGAATGATTCAGTCAGTCGTGAGGAAACATGAGTTCCAATCGATCATATTCAGATGGCCTTTAAAGATGCCGTAGTTCAAAGGGTGATTCGACGAATCCCTCATTCCTCGATTCGCCGATCGGGTCGGGGTCGACCTCTGGGAACACCTTGGAATCGAAAGAGCCCGAGCTTTGCGAACAGCTGGAAGCCATTACCGGAATGGGTTGCGTCGCGTTCGAGATTCCATCCGACGACTTCACGTTTCTTTAGGTGAATCTTGTTTATCACCTCGTACTCGAGAGATCTTTAAACTAGAGTCGACCGAATTTGACTCTCTCGCTGCTGAAAAGTTCATGTCGTGGCTCGGCGAGTCCTCAGGTGATCTGTTGGCTCGCGCCGTTTTGAGCAGCAGCGCAAGTGAGCGAGATTCTGATTTTGTTCTGCCCATGAGAACACAGCAGGGTTGTCCATTTTGGGGACGGGATTTGAGCGCTATGGAAGACAGCAATGTGTTGTGCGGGTTCTATCTAGAGCCTCAAGTTCGTCAAAGTGTTATCGACTTCATGCTATCGGGATCTCGCTCCTGGAAAACCTGTGAATTGCGAACTCGCGACAAGCGGCAGTTCTCCACGGTATGGACCAATGTTCGGCTATCGAATGGCAAGTTCATCGGAATCGGCAAAGATGTGAGAAAAAACGAGCTCTCGAGAGAACCTATCAACAGGCGTTGGAGCGCCTTGAGTTCGTCTTGCAGAGTGCGCGAGTAGGAGTCGCTGACTGGTGGGTGCAGATAAATTCCATTCCAGGGGATCGTGTGCTCTCACAATCGATGGGCATGGATCAATTGATCCCGCCGACGACTCGCGAGTCCTGCACGTTTGGCTTCTCTGGGCGAGATGGCCAGTGGGATTGCGCACGAAATCGATAACCCCTTGGCGATCATCAAGGGGAAGTGCGAAGTGATTCTTCATCAGTTGAGTCAAAACAAGTTTGAGTCCGTTCAGGGTCAACATGATCTGGGTAAGATCATCGAAACGGTCGATCGAATCTCAAGCATTGTTCAAGCTCTTCGAGCTCTTGCTCGTGATGGAAAAAATGAAGAGCTCAGCCAGGGCAATCTTCATCAGATTATTGATGAGGTTCTCGCTGTCTCTGCAGAACGGTTTCGACACTCAGGTATCAGTTTGCATTGGCAGGCCGCAGTTGAGGCCCAGGGTGCGCCGCCGGATCGACCCTTGGCACGATGTCGGCTGGTCCTAGTTGGTCAAGTGATTCTCAATCTATTGAATAGTAGCTTTGATGCCGTCTCCTTGTTGGCCGAGAAGTGGGTGAAGATCGAAGTTCGCCATGAAGAAGCTTGGGTCGAGATTTCGGTGACCGATTCGGGCCGCGGCATTCCTGCTGAACTGCAGCCGCGTTTGATGCAGCCGTTTTTCACCACGAAAGAAGTGGGGCGAGGTACGGGTATTGGGTTAAGTGTCTCGAAGAGTATGATTGAGAGTCAGGGTGGGCGATTTTTTTACGACACTCAGTCGCCTCACACCCGTTTTGTGATGCAACTTAAAAAGCTCTAATTCTGAGTGTCGCATCCCTGGCCGGTCTGAGGCGCGTGGGGATCTGGGGTCGCACAAGTCGTCGCCTCATTCGGTGAAATCATCTCGATCTGGATCGTGCTGTGAGTGATCTTAAACTTATCGCGGAGATGTGCTTTGATTTGGGCCAGCAATTGATTGTTGGCCTGCTCGGTCGCGCCCACGTGAGCCGTGAGTGCCGTTTCGGTGGTGGAGATCGACCAAACGTGAAGATGGTGCACGTTGTGAACCCCCTGAATGCGACACAACGAGGCTTTAATGTCTTCGGGTCGTAAATGATCAGGCACCCCATCCATCGCCATCACGAGAGAAGTGCGCAGTAGCCTCCAGGCACTGTAAAAGATAACGGCGGCCACCACCAGGCTGAGCGCGGGATCCAGCCATGACCCAAGACCTTGAGCGATTGCAAAGCCTGAAGCGGCCACGGCTAATGAAATTGCGGCATCGCCGAGCAAGTGAATAAGAGCGCTTCGCGCGTTCAGCTCATGAGTGTGTCGAACAAAAAAAAGTGCGGACGTGATGTTGATCACCACGCCCACAAGCGCGACCCACATCACGGTTTGACCCAAAACTTCGGGAGGCTCGCGCAGGCGGCTGATGGCTTCCCATGCAATCGCGCCACAGGTGCCGGTGAGAAGAATCGAACCCGCGAGCGCTGATAGAATCGTCAGTTTTTTGTAGCCATAGGTCAGTGCGGCCGTCGCGGGTCGCTCCGCAAACTTGAGGGCCAGGGCGGACATGGCCAAACTCAGAACATCCTGAAGATTGTGACCTGCATCGGCGAGCAGCGCGACGGAGTTGGTGAACCAGCCCATGCCAAATTCAAAAATGACATAGGCGAGATTGAGCCACATGCCGAAGTAGAAACTTCGCTGAAGCTGTGAGCTGTCGAGGTGGTGATGGTGGTGGTCGTGACCATGCTGTCCGTGATGATGGTCCGAGTTGGGATGCGAATGCCCATGACCTTGACCATGCGAATGCGGGTGGTCGTGATTGCAATTCGAAGCTTGAGTCATGCTTCAAGTTAGCACTGCGAGAAGGAGACTGGCCAAGCCGCATCAAGTCTTAGTGGCCGTCGTCAGGTGAAGGGGCTTGTGAACGGGGTCAATGGGAAGATCCGGAACTTCCTATTTGTCGAAGATGAAGAACGATCGGTTTCGGTACCGTAGGGCTTCAAAAAACAAAAAGCCGGGCCCAGCCCGGCATTTTCGCTTCTTGATGGTGCCCCGGAGAGGACTTGAACCTCCACAACCTTACGGTCATAAGAACCTGAATCTTACGCGTCTACCAGTTCCGCCACCGGGGCCCGATTTGGGAAGCTTCAGCTCTAGCAAAAACTCCCGGTCGAGGTCACGAGGAAATGCCGCGAGCCGCTGTGTCGGGAAGTGTGGTTCAGGACATGCCTGGCTTGGAAACAGCACGGGGGAGTGTTAGCGTCACGCTATGGGACGCGGACGTGGAACTCGCAAAAATTCTTTTCAACAAGGTCCGTCCGGCGGGCCCAAGTCGAATTCTCGGCGGGAAGACCGCGATTCATCGCGAGATTCACAGCGCGAGATCAATAACGGGCGCTCGTTGCGAGATGTTCTGGGCGGAGCGGCCTCGCGATCGGGATGGGCTCGGCCCGAGTTTGCATCGTCGCGAAGCGATTCGCCTCGACCGCCTGGGGGCGGCGCGTTAGCGACGGGTTTGCCCAAGCGTTCGATCGAATACAAGCCGCTGATGAGCTTTCCGATGTCGACGCCGTCGCAATCTCAGCCGCCGCCGTCGCAAAAGAGTACGCCCTCTCCTCGTTCCGAGGGACCGCGAACAAGCGCGCGCCCTCAGCCCCAGGGCCTGAAGCCTGTGTTCACGCCCCCGGCGGAATTGTCCTCCCTCATCACGCCCGCAGAGGTTGCACGCGATGTGGTGGGCAGCGGCCCGCGAACTCCCGTCGATCCGGGCTGGCCAAGAGCGCGAAGTCTAGGCACAGGACTGCCCACCACGACGGAGCCGCTCGCGGGAGGCCCCGCTTTGCCCAAGCCAGTGGGTGGCGCGGCAGCGACAGGTGTTCGAGTCGTTAAGAAGGAAGCTCGCCGCGAAGGTCAGCGGTTGTTTGTGACGGGAACCGTCAAGCGACATCCTGATGGATTTGGCTTTTTGCTACCTGATGATGCCTCGGTACCTGATGTGTACATTTCTCGGCAATACATGTCCGGCGTGATGAGCAATGACCGAGTCGAGGTTGAGGTTTTTCGTTCGCGCCCTAAAGAAGGTGGTGACCGCGGGGAGCGGCTCTTCGGCGAGGTCAAACGGATTTTGTCGCGGGCGCATGCACGCGTTGTCGGCCGCTATTTACCAGTCGATCGTCGTTACGGCGTGATCCAAGATGACGGCCGCGGCTGGGGAATGGATTTGCGCGTTCTCACAGAAGACTCGATGGGGGCTCAAGAAGGTGACTGGGTCGCTGTCGAAATTCTCGAATATGCCTCACAGGATCGACCGCTCACGGGCCGTGTCGTTCGGATTTTGGGCGACGTGGAAGATCCTCTCAACGATATCATTCGCGTGGTCCATGAGCGCCACATTCCCGACGAGTTTTCTTTACAGGCTCAGCGCGAAGCTGTGTCTCTTGGGACCGAAGTTCGCCCCGAAGACTGCGCGGGTCGAGAAGATCTGCGGAATTTGCCGCTGATCACGATTGACGGCGCAACTGCACGCGACTTCGACGACGCTGTTTATGCCGAGTCGACGACGAATGGGTTCCGACTTGTCGTCGCGATCGCCGACGTTTCTCACTATGTGAAACCGGGCTCAGCCATTGATGAAGACGCCTACCTTCGTGGGACCAGCGTCTATTTTCCGAATCATGTTGTGCCGATGCTTCCCGAGGAGCTTTCGAATGAGCTCTGCTCTTTGAAGCCCGAGGTCGATCGACTTTGTTTTGCGTGTGAGATTCAACTCGATTGGCAAGGTGTGATTCGTCAATATCGCTTCTTTGAAGGTGTGATGCGATCACAAGCTCGAGTGACTTACGGAGAGGCTCAAGAAGTCATCGACGATGAGATCAATGACCGTATGAAGGCTCTTCCAAAAGTCGTCGCGAACATCAAGCGCTGTGCCGATCTTGCAAAGATCCTGATGGCTAAGCGCTTTCGCGAAGGCTCCTTGGATCTGGAGCTCCCGGAGACTCAAGTTGTGGTCGATGATTCGGGCGAGACAACCGACATTGTGCGCAGCACGCGTCTCTTCGCGCACCGTTTGATCGAAGAGATGATGCTGATCACCAATGTGTGCACGGCTCGGTTTTTTGAAGACCAGCGATTGCATGGAATCTACCGCGTTCACGACGAGCCGGATCTTGAGAAGATCAAGACTCTCGAGCGTATGATGTGGAATCTCATGGGACCTTCAGGAAAAGTGAAGGGGCTGCATGGACACGATTTGCAAAAGCGTATGACGAAAGCTTTGCAAGTCGCCGCTCAAAAGCCAGGCGGGCAAGTTCTTAACATGTTGGCTCTTCGTGCGATGTCGCAGGCGCAGTATTCCGAAGAAAATATCGGGCACTTCGGTCTCGGCTTCTCCCACTACTCCCACTTCACTTCGCCCATTCGTCGCTATCCCGATCTGATCGCTCACCGCTTGATTAAAGCTGTGCTGGTGGATCGTTATCGCAATCAAGGAATGGAACGGGAGGAGATCGCCGCCGCCGCTCAGCATCTCTCCGCCTGTGAGCAGCGAGCCGTCAAGGCTGAACGGCAAGTGTTGTCGATCAAGAAGGCTCGATTCATTCGCCGCTACATCGGTGAAACCCTTGAGGGAGCGGTGACCTCGGTCACGAAGTTCGGCTTATTCGTCACACTTCGAGATTTCGAGGTCGATGGCCTGCTCCGGCTCGAATCGCTTGGTAATGATCGCTGGGTGTTTGATGAGCCGTCGATGCGCCTA
Source organism: Pseudobdellovibrionaceae bacterium (assembly GCA_947462815.1). Taxonomy (GTDB): domain Bacteria; phylum Bdellovibrionota; class Bdellovibrionia; order Bdellovibrionales; family JAMPXM01; genus UBA2339. The sequence continues at coordinate 39,304 of CANHQR010000018.1, read as the reverse complement.
TTTGGTCGGCGTACGGGCCGAGTTTTTAAGTTGGGCGATCATTTGCGGGTTGAAGTTTTGGCGGCTGACGTATCCACAGGTAAAATCGATTTCGGTTTAGCGATCGTTGCCGAATTGGCGAACGAGGATGACGTCGAGGCTCTCGAAAGAGAAATGCTCGGCGATCCAACAGAAGTTGAAATTGCACGCGAAAATCGTAAGGCCGCTCAGCGAGGACCAGGTCCTTCGACGAGTTCGGCACGCTCGAGGTCGAGCCAGTGGAAGGGAGATCGCGACATGTCCGCACGTGGTAGTGCTTCAAAGTCTCGTTCGGAGCAACGCAAGGGCAACAAGCAGGGCAAACCCGCTCGAAAAGAAACCGAATCGGCGCGGCGATCTGGCGCCAAAGGTGCGAGTCAGTCCGCACGTAAGGCTCAAAAGGGCGGTCTCGGAGGTCGCCGAGCCGTCGCGAAGAAGGCCTCGTCGTCTTCAAAGGGTAACAAAGGTAGTGCGAAGCGATGAACGTGAAGCGGCGACGACGTCGGCATGTGAGTTCGGCTCTTCGCAATGCGGCTCGTCTCCGCGTCATCGTCAGTGTCTTCGCTCGATATGGATTTCAAAATATCGCTGAGCGACTTCGGCTCGGCCGATTTCTCGTCGAGCGCCTCAGCGGAATTGATCCGGATCAATACACGACGGCTGAGCGCATGCGCATGGCCTTTGAAGAGTTGGGACCCACCTTCGTAAAACTCGGTCAGCTCTTGGCGACACGTCCCGATTTGGTTCCCGAAGATTGGGTTGAGGAATTCAAGAAACTTCATGATCAAGTCAGCGCATTGCCATTTGAAAAAATGCGCGGAACTTTGACGGCGCATTTCGGTCGTGATCTGCATGAAGTCTTTGAGTACATCGATGAGACACCCATCGGTGCCGCGAGCATTGCTCAAGTCTATCGAGCGAAGCTTCGCAGCGGTCAATCGGTGGTTGTAAAAGTTCAGCGACCGGGTATTGCCGAGGTTGTTCGTAACGATTTAGGCGTGTTGGAGTTCATCGCCGAACGTTTGCATCGGTTCTTGCCCGAAGCCGCCGCTTTTAATCCCTTGGGCATCGTTGATGAGTTTGCCAAATCCTTGGAGCTCGAGACGAATTTTTCGGTTGAGGCCAATAATATTCGGCGCTTCCAACAGAACTTTCGCGACGATACGACAGTTAAAATTCCGATTGTTTACACGGAATACTCGGGACCGAAAGTCCTTGTCATGGAGGCGCTTCAGGGCGTTCCTCTCTCGAACCCAGAGTCTCTGCGACAAAGCGGCGTGGATCGCGACGCCGTCATGCGCATAGGCGTGAAGTGCTACTTCCGCCAAGTTTTTGTCCACGGTTTTTTCCACGGTGATTTGCACGCCGGCAACCTTTTCATTATGCCTGATCAGCGTATCGGCTTGATTGATTTCGGTATCGTTGGACGTCTGAGTCGTCGTGTTCGGGATACCATCGCCAACTTGTTCCTCGCTCTTTATACGGAAGACTATGAGCGCCTCGCCTACGAGTACATTGAGATTGCGCCCTACACAGACAGGGTCGACATCGACGAGTTTGCTCGCGAGCTGCAGGACGTCTTGGCCCCGCATTTCGGACTCAATCTTCGTAACGTTGACCTAGGTCGCTTGCTGATGCGAACTACTGCGATCTCGGCCAAGCACGGCTTGATCTTACCCAGCGAACTTTTGTTGTTCTTTAAGTCGATTGTCACGGTCGAGGGTATGGGTCGTGTGATCAATCGAGAGTTTGATTTGCTCCCCCACGCCCTTGAGTTCGCGGATGAATTGGTGAGGTCAAAGACGGATCCTTTGCGTCTCCGCGATGATGCTCTTCGCGTCGGCCGCGATAGCCTGGCACTTTTGAAGTCCTTACCGCGCGAGTTGCGGCAATTTGTGCGTAAGATCAATCACCCGGATTTCGCTTTTCGACTGAGTTTGGTCGAACTGGAAGAGCTGAAGACGTCTCTGGAGGCGTCATCGAATCTCATCTTCCTCGGCCTTGTCATCGGCAGTCTCATTTTGTCAGGTAGCGCCTTGATGTTCTTACCAGCGGCAGCGTCAGGCTTAGTTTTGGGGATTCCTATATGGTCGGCGATTTTCTACAGCTTGGCGATCTTTTTGGGTCTGGCTGCGTTTCGAAACTACATTCGGAAGTGAACACGTCGTCCTTGACCTTGCGCGAGGCTCAGGGCCGGCTAGAGTAGTCCCATGGGCAATGTGGTCGCCTACGCAATTCCGTTTTTCTTTTTGATTTTGGGCCTTGAGGGCATTTGGGCCAGGCGCCGAGGTCTCAAGATCATGTCGGCTCGAGCGACTCTAGCGAACGCCCTGACGGGTTTGCTCGAACGCCTCATCTTGATCTTCAACTTCGGTTTTTTGTTTTGGGCTTATTCGAGGCTTTCGCAGAGCATCCCTTGGGTGTGGCCGAGCCAATCACTTTGGGTTTGGCCCGCTGCTTTTCTGGTATCTGACTTTCTGTACTACTTTCTGCATCGTGCCCATCATCGAATTGGCTTCTTATGGGCGGCTCACGTTGTTCACCATCAGTCCGAAGAGATGAATTTCAGCGTGGGCTTGCGAACAGCACCCCTTCAGGCGCTCGTCTTTTCCGCCCCGTTTTACTTACCCGCGGTGTTAATGGGTGTGCCTCCGCTGCCATTTTTTGTCGCCAATGGTGTGATGAATAGTCTGCAACTTCTTGTACACACCCGCGCCGCCTCTAAAGACTCTCGATTTTGGCGAGGGGTCGGCGTTGTCTTCAACACGCCTTCACATCATCGCGTGCACCATGGTCAGGAAAGCCAATACTTGGATCGTAATTACGGTGCGTTCTTCATTATATGGGACAAGTTGTTTGGAAGTTTCCAGCCGGAGTCCGCGGAACCTACGTATGGGGCCCGACATCGACTTCGGACAGCCAATCCAATTCGCGCCGTGGCGGACGAATACATCAGGATGTGGATGATCGCACAAGCTTGGGCATCGCGTTTGGGATGGAGTCGACCCCTTTCTGCGATTCGTGTGTGGCTCAGCGTATGGTTGATGTCGCCGGAGAGCTTAGAGGCTCGTCTTGCTCGGGAACCCGTCCAAGAGCTGGCATCGCCAGATGAGCACCGAGCCCATAGACAAGCGAGTCGCCATGCGGGTCTCGAGATTCCCCAACCCAACTGGGTTTTGAGTCTGCTGGCGCTCCTGCCTTTGGCGACTGGGTTTTTTCTTCTTTATTATTTGAATCCGCGACCCGAGGGACTTGTGTTGATTGGCATCGCCGTCTATTTGCTCTTGGGACTTCAAGCCGTAGGGGTAGCCCTCGATGCTTCACGAAAATTCTATATCTGGGAATGGGGCCGAGGCGCATGGCTGATGAGTTTAGCCCTTTTGGTGGCGCAAGCGCCGATCGGTGAGAGTGACTTGAATCTCGTGACGGGTGCGGCTGTCATTTCACTTTGGCATGTTGGATTGGCTCTCTACTCTCAACGCATGATGTGGCCAAGCCGGGGGTGGCGTGTTCAATCAGTATCCGCTGAGTGAGCGTTTGCTCTGGCTCTTTCGTCAGACTTGGCCTGTGATGGGAGAAGAGAGGGGGATGCCCCGAGCGCCAGCATCGCGTTCAATTTTTCAGGCTCAATCCAAAGTTCGACTGGTTTTCTTGGGCGATGTGATGCGCACCCACCGAGAGTGGGTTCCGCAGGTGTCGCCTTCCTTGCAAGAGCGACTGGGTGAGGCGGACTTGGTTTTTGCCAATTGCGAAGGTCCAGTTCTGCATGAGCGGATCGCGCGCCGGCCCTTATTTACGATTCGCTACGCGATGGCTCGTGAGTACGTAGAGCAAGTCATGGCTGTTACACGCGTTCCCGCCTCGCGTTGGGTGTGGAGCTTAGCCAACAATCATGTCGGTGATTTTGGTGGTGAAGGCGTCGAAAAAACGGCCGCGACGCTCAGGAGTCTCGGAGCAAACGTCGTGGGTCTCAAGCCCTGGGACTTGATCGAAGTGGGCTCGGAGCGACTCGCGATTCAAGCTTGGACTCAGTGGGAGAATCATTCGATCGGGAGAGCTTTGCCGGAATCGCTTCACGATGAGGCTTTATCGAAGGGTCATCGCCCCAACATCATCAGGGGTGGGGCTCCGCCGAGCGAGAGGCACCTGGCGCGCATTGCCTTGCCGCATTGGGGCTTGGAGTTTCGGTACTTCCCGTCGGCCGAGCAGCGCCAGTGGGCTCTTCAATGGGTTCAGAACGATGTGCGATTGATCGTTGGACATCATGGTCATGTCGTGCAGCCCCTTGAGTGGTTTGACCATTCTCAATCACCGAGCTTGGCTGCGTACGGCATTGGTAATTGGTTGGGAGTCCAATGGAGCTGGCCGACGAAAAACTTTGGCGCGCTTGTGGTCGATCTTGAGACGCTGGGCGAGCGGCGCGGTCAAATTGCGCATTATGAAATGCTTTGTTTGCACCGAGCCTCGAGAGGTCGTCGCACACCCGAGATCCGCTTGTTCCACGAGCAGAGCGAGCGTCAGGGCGAATCTGAAGCGATCTTTCGGCGAGTTGGATGGTTAGCGAACCGCGAACCGAGGAGTTGAGCATGTGGCAAAAAGTTGAGTCTTGGATTCGAGATCAGATCACGCTCCTCTTCTTAAGACGCGTGGCCAGTACACCTCGAGGACAAGCCCATCTTCTCCAGCATCTGGCGAATGCCGAGAGTGAGGGCGAGATTCCGCTGTTTGATGTCGTGGCCGAGTATATGGAAAGAGCTTGGAAGGATGAGGGACGAGCCAAACTGGCGAGAATTCACCGTGAAGATGAAACACGTCACGTGGGAATGCTGGAAGGGGAAATCGCTCGCCTCTTGAAAAATCCTCTTGAAGCCCAATTACCAGAGTCGATGAGCTTCGTACCTCTCTTGGGAGAGCGGCTCGCGCCGATTCGTAAGTCGAGAATCGACTCGGATCAGGATGTTGCGGAGTTTTATTCCGCCCTCATGGCGATTGAGGTTCGCACGGCTCACAACCTGAAGCTCTTTGCGATGGCCTTTCGCGAAAATCAAAACGATATCGGTGCACAAATTCTGGAATCGATCGCGAACGACGAGATTCGCCATCAAGGGTATTGTCGATCGATTCTAGGGCGCTGTGAGATCTCTCCCGTCGATTTGGGGCGTACACTTCGCAAGTGGAGCCTCATCGAAGCTTGGGCTTTTGCTCGACTCAACGCTCTCGATCTCGAGTTCACGAGCCATCGCGGCCTGTTGCCACTTCACGCCTTTTGGGTGTCCTTGGCGCGAAGGGCGGCGGGGGCCGAAACTCAGCGTGCTTTGAGAATCTTAGAACGCGAAGTACGATGATTCAGCTCTTTGAGTCAGTCGGAGAGCTCGATGTACAATCTCCGGATTTGGCTTCGAGTCGCCGGCTCGAGAGCTACCGTCTCCATAGTTTGTGGGGAGAGCCGAGGGTGCAATCAACTGAGCCCCAGTCCGATGATCCAGACTGCAACACTTGTAAAAACCCATGCGAGGCTCATTGACCATTCACTCATTGTGTTCGACATCTTACGGAGTCCTTTCCGTGATCGCCCTCCTGTCGGCAGGGCCTAGGAATTTTCGGCCTACAAGTCGATCCGTGACTTGAGAGGCAGTTACCTTCAGAGGCGGGGACAGAGAGGGCCCGAGATGGGGCCCTCTCATCAATGTCTGTGGCTTCTGTTCGTCGCGTTTCAGCCCAACAGCTTCAACGCGAGCCGCTCATCCTGTCGCGTTTCAGCCCAACAGCTTCAACGCGAGCCGCTCATCCTGTCGCGTTTCAGCCCAACAGCTTCAACGCGAGCGTCTCAGGCTGTCGCGTTTCAGCCTAGCAGCTTCAACGCGACCTGTTGCATGTTATTCGCCTGTCCCAACACGCTCACGCCGGCTTGCATGAGGATGTTGTTGCGCACGAGCTCTGCGCTCTCCGCGGCCACATCTGTGTCACGGATTCGCGAGTTCGCAGCCGACAAGTTTTCGTCAGCCACAGCCAAGTTTTGAATCGTCGACTGCAGCCGGTTCTGCATCGCACCGAAGTTGGCGCGAATCGCGTTCACCGACACCAAGGCTCGGTCAATCACATCCATGCTGACCTGCGCACCTTCCTTCGTGCTCACCTGTTCGGCCGATATGCCGAGAGCATCGAGGCTGGCGTTTGCCGCCGAAGCATTGAACGAGATCCGATCCTTGAAGGGGTCGTTGTACGTTCCAACTTGAATGTCGATCAGTCCGCCAGTCCCGTTCAGAAGGTCGCGTCCGTTGAAGCGAGTCACCTCAGTGATCCGCTGAATTTCGGACTTGAGCTGCTGATATTCCACATCAATGAACTTACGTTCTGTATCGCCAATCGTGTCGGAAGACGACTGCACCGCGAGTTCGCGAAGACGGATCAACATATTTGAGACCTCGTTCAAGCCACCTTCGGCAACTTGTACGAGCGAAATACCGTCGTTCGCGTTACGGTTGGCCTGGCGAAGACCTCGAACCTGACCTCTTAAGTTCTCGCTGATCGCGAGTCCCGCAGCATCATCTGCCGCTTGGTTGATTCGATAGCCTGAGCTCAATCGAGCCAAGCTCTGGTTCGCCGAGCGCTGTGTTCCGACCAAGCTTTTCTGAGCGTTCAACGACGCCACATTGGTCGCAATACGTAAACCCATCCTATCCTCCTTGTTTCATCAGATCCTCCTTGATCATTGCCAACCTTGGCAGAACGACACTTCATGCGTCGTTTGTTTACCGGGGTTCATGTGTCCACCATGGACATCCCCATAGCTGGATCGGAATTTTTTGATGGGTCTTTGAGTCCAGTTGTGGTCTAGATTTCAAATCGATGATTTTGATAAGGTGAGCGCGAGAGCGCTGATCATCGTCGATTTGTGACGATGTGACGCGAGCGCTTTTCGAACATTGGATATCGAAAATGATATCGGCGTTCGAATTGAATAAATGGGGAGGAAGGAGTTAGATCCTCCCTCCCCAAAAGCAGGAAACAGATTCGTCGGTCACGCCGGAAGAAAGCGTTCGCCTTCGTCCAGGTGTATTCTCGCTCGAGCTGACGCCTCTCGACGTTAGAACTCAAGCGAAGTCACGGGAGTCAGAGTTCGTCAGCCTTGGAACGTGCGGTTCAAGAGCGAAAGCGCTGTGTTGGATGTTTGGTTCGCCTGGGCGAGGACCGAAGTGCCCGCTTGCAACAAGATGTTGTTGCGCGTGAGCTCAGCGGTTTCCTCGGCGACATCCACATCGCGGATTCGCGAGTTCGCTGCTGACAAGTTCTCGACCGAGACAGCTAGGTTACCAATTGTCGACTGCAAGCGGTTCTGGATCGCACCGAAGTCGGCGCGCATCGCGGACACACTTACAATTGCGGCATCGATTGCGGCCAAGCTGTTCTGGGCGGACGCTTTATCTGCGACGCTGGTCAAGTTGATGCCGAGCGCTGCGCTATTCGCATCAGCCTTCGAGGCATCGAACGTGAGGCGGTCGATATTTGGATCGTTTCGAGTTCCAACTTGGAAATCGAGCACTGACCCCGTTCCGCTGAGCAGTTGAGTTCCGTTGAACTCCGTGCCATCGGCGATTCGATCGATTTCGGAGACGAGCTGGTCATATTCCACGTTGAGGAACTGACGCTCGACCGGACCGATCGTGTCCGAAGCAGCTTGTACTGCAAGTTCGCGCAGGCGAATCATGATGCTTGAAATCTCGTTCAGTCCGCCTTCCGCAACCTGGACGAGTGAGACACCGTCCTGAGCGTTGCGAGACGCCTGTTTGAGACCCCGGATCTGTGCCCGCAGGTTTTCACTGATGGCCAATCCCGCTGCGTCGTCTCCGGCCCGATTGATTCGGTAGCCAGAGGACAAGCGTTCAAGGCTCTTGTCCAATCCCCACTTCGTTCCCAACAAGTTTCGTTGGGCGTTTAGTGAGGCCACGTTTGTATTGATCCGAAGACCCATACATCCTCCTCCTTGAGAACCAACCGTCTTCCTTGACGGTGGGGTTCGAACATCATGTTCAAACCAGGGTTACGTACCTGACTTACATATCGGCGTCTCATTCTGAGTCTTGAGGCTTGAGTCGCAGATTTTTCCCAAATTGAGAAAAACTGGACGTAAGGATAGGATCGCAGGCGCTTAAAACTGAAATTAGGGCAAAGAGCTCTCGTCTGAGCTGAAATATCGATCCGATATCAATTACCGCCTTGATCGGCACTACTTTTTTTATCCAACAGGAATACTCCCTGATCTTCTTGGGGCCTCTCTTTGTAGAGGTCTTCCTGGAGCAGACGTTTCTTGGGAAACTGGAAGAAAAATCGAGTACCTTTGCCTAACTCGCTTTCGTACCAAATCTTTCCGCCAAGATCGTTAACGATTCTTTGTGAAATCGCCATTCCTAGACCATGTCCTTCTTCAGCACTCCATTGGTCGTCAACCCTCTCGAACTCTGCGAAGACTTTTCGCTCCATTCCCGGTGGTATTCCGCACCCATAATCGCGGACTTCCACTGTGGTATGACCCTTGTTTGAAGATACCAAGATTTCAATTTTCGACCCATTTGGACTGAATTTCACCGCGTTGCTGAGGATGTTATTTAAAACCTGAGAAGATCTAAATCCATCCGCCCAAAACCAAGCAGATCGGCGTTTTGCATTCTTATCAACAACGATTTCAATTTCTCGAGCCGAACAAACCTCGCTGAGAAGAGACACGCTGTTGTCGATCAAATCGAAAACTCTTACCTTTTCAACATAGTAGTCGGCAGACTTCGCCTCCAATCGAGAGTAATCAAGGATATTGCGAACGTATTCAATTAAGGTATGAACTTGCAGCTTTAGGGTCTGATGGATTTCTAGCAAGTCTTTCTCGTCTCGCCAGAGGTTCATGTTCAACAATTCAACAGATCCAAGAAGGCCATTCAACGGGTTCCTGAGTTCGTGTGATACAAGGGCAATGAACTTAATCTTTGTCAAAGCTAGTTCACGAAGTTCGTCATTCTGCTGCTGCAGTTCGTGGAGAGCGAGTCTAAGACCCTCTTGTTTTGCGTTCATTTCGCGCAAAAGGCGCTTTTGGCTCGCGAGGCTTTGGAGGTGTAGGACGATGTACTCAGACTTACGAATAATTCGGTGCTCAATCCAGGCCTGAATCGGGATCATCTGCTTTTGCTTCGATAGGATTCGAATCTCTGAATAATAACCCGGAATGTTCAAAACTTCGAGGTCAGGAACCCTAAACGATTGTACAGACTCGTTCGGAAGGAGATCACTCGCCTCAAGGGACGAAAGCTTTGCCTCGGTCGAATCAGACGGATCGTATCCTAGCATATGACTTGCTGATCTATTCATAAAGACCACTCGTTTGTCAGTCTTCCTGAACAAGATGAGACCTGCCGGCGCATTCTCTGCGACTGTTTTAAAAAGCGAACTCATCGATCACCCAATTCGGTTATCTGCGCCACATTGGTTTTTTGATTTTTAAGAAACGCAAAAGAGATCCCGTCGGTATCTCGACAGTTTTTTGATTGGTTAGCCATCGTTACGTTGCTCGATTGATCATGAGGCTCAACCTTTTGTCGAGAAAACACAGTTGCTTTTGCTGCTTTCTGGATTGGACGAGGTCTCATCGCCCAGTTATGCGCCCTTTCGGCGAAATTCAGAAAAGACTTTGAAACTCCCCGTCTTGACGGCTTGCTGTTCGATTTGGCTACGAAGATCATCTGAGATGCTAAAATCGTTTAAAGCATGATCAAGAGCCTTTAAAATCCTGGCAGCTGAACTTGGTTTGATGATGTAGCCGCTGACGTTCATTGCTTTGGCTTTTTCGACGGTCTCTGAATCTGCCACTGCAGAGATCACTATGATCACAGATTTTTCGAAATTCGAGTTTTGTCGTATTCGCCGAATCAGTTCAAGTCCTGACATTTTAGGCATCATTAAGTCGCAGAAAATGATCTCGGGGACTGTCAACCACATATCATTCATGGCATTGACAACCTCTGATCCCGAGGAAAAGCACCTCACTTCAAAGCCAAAACTCTCAATAACTCTAGTTAAAACTCTTCGATTCAGGCCCGAGTCTTCGATGATCCATGCCAACGGGTTTTGCATCATGAACCTCAATTGAAACTAGAAACGTGACTCTCGTCAAAAGTCTTGGAGCATCTTGGGACAGCTCATTGTCCAAATGATCTCCATTTCTCTCGACTTCTAGGTTACTCGATGGTCCGAATTAAAGCCTAACGTTTCGGAAGACGACGTATCAAATCAAAACAAACTGAGCTTAACGGGCCTTGACCGGCTCCCCGTGATTTGACCTGAGTTTACGAGAGCTTCAATTTTCAAACAGAGGCTCCCTCGACTAGAGTCGGGTAACCTCAGAGCCGTTGCTTCACGTTGTCGTTAAACCAGGTCATCATGGTTGTCAGCGAAGAGGTGCAAATGACAGAAGTTGGCGGTCGCAATAAACGGTCGGCTAAGAATATTCTCCTCCGGCCTGATTTTCAGCTCAGATACTCCTTTTACTTTGTCGGCAGTACTCTGGTGATCATGGGTGGTGTCTTTTTACTCTTTCTTTTTTCGCTCAAAGACATGCTGAAGACTCTCGCCGTTGTCTACCGGATCGAGCCCGATGTGATGGTAGCGATCAACTCATCCCTGCAGACGGCTACCATCACGACGATTGCAGTCGCGATCGTCTTTGGGGTGATTTCGTTCTCTTTGGGTGTGGTACTTTCGCACCGTTTAGTCGGTCCGATGGTTCCGATTCGACGCTTGATTAATCAGCTGGCTGATGGCGAATATGGCAGCAGCGGACGCCTGCGCGATAAAGACGACTTCCAAGAGGTGATGGCCGACTTGAACCGACTGTCGCAGTTGCTCGCTGAAAAACATGGTGCTTGGACACCGCCGGCGGATCAGGGACAAAAGTTATAATCCACATCACATCTCCATTCGGGAGGTTCGAGCTCCCACGCCACTGAAAATACCTCAGAGTTTTTTGTCGGCGACCAGTTTTTTGGCTTTCGCGAAGGCCTCAGGCGAAACATAGATTCGCTCGATCATGCGCGTCTCTTCGTATTGTTGGAAAATCCGGGTGCACTTCTCAATCGGCACCGGTTTCTCTCGGGCATCGTACTCATCGACCACAAAGATTGGGAAGGCCTCTTGTTCTTGCGTCGCGTGATACTTGGAGAGACGGGTCGCGGAGCTTGAGAGAATAGTTTCGATGCCATCGGCTTCGAGAACTTGGCAGATCTGGCGGGGCCGCTTAGTCGGCTCTGTCGTATGAATCTCCGTCAACATTCTGAAGGGGCGACGTTCTGAAATTCGGCGAGCCCACTTATTTTGCACTTGCGACAAATGCTCATACAGCGAGAAGTCGGAGCAGCGCAGGTAGTCTTCAAGGGTCGGGGGCAAACTATAGGTGCAGTCTTTCGAGTGCAAATACCGAGTGAGCATCTCTTCGTAGATCAAACTTTTATGGTGAAAGTAGATCATCAAGTACATGTGATGTCGCGAGATCAAAAAGTCGTCGAAAGTCGAAAGCGCCCGACGATTGAGCGCCAAGTGGAGTTTACCCCTCGATTCGTGGAAGCGAAGATTGCCGATCAGCCATTCGAGCTCCACGCGGCCGTAGTTGGTACCGCAAAAATAAGCGTCGCGCTCGAGATAATCCATGCGGTCCACGTCCATCTCACTTGAAATGATCTGCGAGAGAACAGGGCGAAAATCCAAATCTTGCTCGATGAAAAAATCGTCGGGCGCCTTCAGGCCTCGATCAATGAGACAAGCGATATGCTGGCCACTCATATCTTTGAGTGAGTCATCAATGGTCCGGGAAAGTTCCGAATCGGTCACCATCTTGATGGTGTAATCCTCGTGATTCGCCCGGCGTTCGGGATCTAAGCTCCAGCCTCGTTCGCGATGTTGATAGACCTTGATTTGCAGATCGCGCACGCGAGGCATGACCTCCTCGGTGGTATGGGAGAGTGGACCGTGACCAATATCGTGCAAGAGTGCTCCGAGCCGGACAGCTTGCCGTAATCTTTGCCGCGTGGCCTCAGAGCGAAATCGAAAATCTCGAAACACAGAATCAAAGGCCAGACCTGAGAGGTGCATCACGCCGAGCGAATGCAGAAAGCGCGAATGGGTGGCTCCCGGAAACGAGTACTCTGCGAAGCCGAGCTGTTTGATCTGCCGAAGGCGCTGAAATTCCCGGGATTCGATGATCGCCTCTTCGGCCGAGTTCACGACAATGGTTCCGTGAATTGGATCTTTGATTTCCATAGCTCCATGAGCCACAGGCAGACGCAGGTTGCCAAGTTGAAAAAGCTGCCCTGGATGAGTGTGCAGAATAGAGGCGGGTTGGGGGTAAGTGTTGGAAAGCATTGAGGCCTTTGGCAGGGGTCGGGGACCCGTGACGTTGAGGCTGGCGACCCTCGGAATAACTTCATGATTTCAGAGAGTTATGTATATACCTGCACAATGGATTGTGGCAGATCAAAAGGAAAACGGACAACCGCCCCGCGCCAGGGTTGACCGTCCGAAGATCACCCGAGTGATATGTTGAACTTGCGTTCTTGCCCGAGCGCGCCACCCCAGCCCAGGAGGACTCCTCATGCATGTTGATCTTGTTTACGCGGATCTACTTCGACGCATTCTTGATCACGGAGTTGAAAAAGCCGATCGCACAGGGACGGGTACCGTCAGCGTGTTCGGTCACCAAATGCGCTTTGATCTCAGCGAGGGCTTTCCTCTTTTGACGACCAAAAAGCTGCATACGCGTTCGATAGTTCATGAGCTGCTTTGGTTTTTGAAGGGCGACACCAACGTTCAATACTTGAAAGAGAACAAGGTCAGCATCTGGGACGAGTGGGCCGATGCGAATGGGGATCTCGGGCCTGTCTACGGCAAACAGTGGCGGGCCTGGGAAACCAGCGATGGTCGCCGAATTGATCAAATCGCGAATGTGATTGAGCAAATTAAGAAGAATCCGGACTCGCGTCGCCATCTTGTGATCGCGTTCAATCCGGGCGACGTTGACAAGATGGCGCTTCCGCCTTGCCATGCCTTTTTCCAGTTCTACGTGGCCCATGGTCGCCTGAGTCTGCAGATGTACCAACGCTCTGCGGATGTTTTCTTGGGCGTACCGTTCAATATCGCGTCCTATGCCTTGCTTTGCATGATGGTCGCGCAAGTCACCGGTCTGACGCCGGGAGAGTTCATCCACACGCTGGGGGATGCGCACTTGTACTCCAATCATCTCGAACAGGCACGCCTGCAACTGACGCGTGAGCCGCGTTCCATGCCGCGCATGATTTTGAATTCAGCCCGCACTGACATCTTTGATTTTACCTATGAGGACTTTGAGCTCGTGGGCTACGAACCACACCCGGCCATCAAAGCTGAGGTGGCGGTATGATCGTGAGTGCGATCGCGGCTATGGCGAGCAATCGCGTGATCGGTCGCGATGGGGATTTACCTTGGCGAATTCCAGAAGACTTTCGCTTCTTCAAAGAAAAGACCAAGGGTCACATTATGATTATGGGCCGGAAGACTTACGAATCCTTGCCCGGCCTGTTGCCTGGTCGTTTTCATATCATCATCACTCGTCAGCCCGAATATGTGCCGGCGGGCCTCAGCGAAGAAGAACTGCACCAGGTTTTGGTGGTCGCGTCGGTCGACGAAGCCGTAGGCGCTGCCGAGGCCATGCTCACCGATGAAGACAATGAGTGGGGCGAGGAAGTCTTCGTTATCGGCGGTGGCGAGATCTACCAGCTCGCCATGGACTTCACAGATCGCATCTACTTGACGGAGATCGCCGCTGAGATCGAAGGCGACACCATCTTTCCTCGGTGGCATGAGGGAGACTTCATCGAGGTTGAAAGGCGCGCTGGCGTGGCCTCTGGATCCGACGGCTTGCCAGGCTACGAATTTGTCACTTACCAGCGGGCATCTCGCTTCTAGGTCGAGTCGTGTGGGAAGCACGAGTTGCATATTTGTCGTTGAGGTTTGGCGATTCTCGCCATTTCAGAGCCGTTTTTTGGCCCTTCCTCAGGCCCAGCGGCGGCCTACTTCAATGCAGCGGCGCCAAAGCGCGTGGACTTCGGCCTTTGCTTTGCTGACGGTAAAGTTCAAGGCATTGTTGAAGACATTGTTGAAGGCGGTGCCGGAGACCTTGCTGACTGCTTTGTGAAAAAGTTCTGAAGATCTCCCGAAAGACTCTTGCGTGTTGGTATTCGCTTTGCGATGCCACATGAGTCATGAGGCGAACACAGCCCACGGATCTGGGCCGAAAGTCGAGGACGTCATGTTTCGTGAGTTGTTGAGATTCTATCGAATATTGGCGTGGCCCTTGATGCTGGCGATATTCGCGTCGGGGTCGGTTTCGGCGCAGCAGACCCAGGCGGATCGTCGGCGATTCTCTTGTGCAATCCATGAGGTGGGTAAGGCTCCAGCGGCTGTATTAAGCCTGGAGATTGTTCAACCTATTGTCAGTCTCAGCGACCGACTCACGATGAATGTGACGGCATGGACGATCGACAATCGCCAGTCGGCGACCTTGCGCCTGAGTTCGATTGCTGATGATCGAATTCCCGATGTGTTTCGCATTCCTGTACACGGAGGGCTTTGGTTGGGATCTGATGCCCAGCTTCTCCTCACGCGAGTGGAGGTCCTGAAGGGTCAAATTCTTAACCTCATCGTGTTGTCGGATCGTCGCGCCATTGGCTATTCCTGCGAACGCAGCCGCCCTTAGCCGACGAGTAGTAATTCCGGTCTCGCGCCTTGGAATTGTCAGCGATACGCCGGAATGCCGGTGATCTCTTCGCCGAGAATTAATCGATGAATGTCATCGGTGCCTTCGTAGGTGAAAACACTTTCTAAGTTCATCATATGTCGACCACAGTGGTATTCGAGTGTGATGCCGCTGCCCCCGAGGATATCGCGCGTGGTTCGCGCACAATCAAGAGCCATGGCGACATTGTTCATTTTGGCGAGCGAGATTTGTTGGATTCGAGCTCGACCCTCCTCTTTGAGCCGACCGAGCCTCCAATTGAGCAGCTGTGCCTTGGTGATCTCTTGATGCATTTTCACGAGCTTCGCTTGCACGAGCTGAAAGCTGGCAATCGGCTGATCAAACTGAATGCGGGTGAGAGCATAACGTCGAGCTTCGTCGAAACAGGCTTGTGCAGCTCCGACTGCACCCCAGCTGATTCCATAGCGCGCGGCTGCCAGACAACCAATCGGGCCCTTCAGGCCCGCGATCTCGAGCTGATTGCGAGCGGGCACGCGACACTCATCGAGCACGAGCTCACTGGTGTTGCTCGCACGGAGGCTATACTTGCGCTCAATTTCTGGGGCTTGGTAGCCGTGTTCTCGCTCCACAATGAAACCGACGATTCTTCCGTGATCCTTGGAGTTCGGGTCATCGAGCTTCGCCCAAACAATGGCGAGATCTGAAATTCCGCCGTTGGTGATCCACATTTTGTTGCCGGTGATGAGGAAGTCTTGTCCATTGCGGACAGCACGGGTTCTAAGACCGGCAGGATTTGAGCCAAAGTCGGCCTCCGTCAAGCCGAAGCAGCCGATGAGTTCCCCGCGGGCCATCTTCGGCAAGAATCTCTGCTTCTGCTCCTCATTGCCGTAGCTCGCGATCGCTTGCATGGCGAGAGCGCCCTGAACGCTGACAAAGCTGCGAAGACCCGAGTCGCCACGTTCGATCTCCTGCATAATGAGTCCATAGGCAACATCACCCAGTCCTGCACAGCCATAGCCCTGGATATTCGCGCCGAAAACACCGAGTTGCGCGAGCGAGGGAATAATATGCTTGGGAAACACTCCGCGCTCAAACCAATCCGCGATCTGAGGCATGACCTCTCGATCGACGAACTCGCGAACGCTTTGCCGCACCAGCTTTTCATCGGAACTCAGCAGATCGTCGACCGTATAAAAGTCGATGGGTTCGAAGGCTGAGCTCACCTCTCGACCGGTGAGCTTCGAAGAGGATTTCTGAGCTTCGCTAGGCTGATGATCTTGCGAGTCTTGTCGCGAGTCTTGTTGCGAGTCTTGTTGCGAGTCTTGTTGCAAATTCTTGTTCATAAATTTGATAAATCGCTTCATCGGCTGTTCGCTGCTCGGCGAGCCAGGAATGGGTTGATGGATCTTGTTCGGTGAGCTCGACGTGAGCTCGTCCCACGGTCTTCAGCTGAGCCCTTGAGCGACCGTGATCGTCTCTCCCGTCATGCCCGCTCCAAGCGGGCTAATCAAGAAAGCAACGACGTGTGCGATGCGTTCAGGTTCCATCATGAATGCTCGTGGGAAAACTTGTCTCACCTCGAGCAATTGGTCGTTCAACGTGCTCGGTGAGGGAGGCATGGGGCGCGTCGTTCCAGGATTTGTGATCTCGCCCAATCCGGGGCGCTGGCCACTGTGCAGGAGGAGGAACTCCTCGGTGATTCCCATCGAGACGCAATTGACCGTTACATTGTGTGCAGCGACTTCACGAGACAGGGTTCGTGCAAAATCACGAAGACCACCTCGGAGGGCGGCCATCACAGCGTGTTTCGGAAGTCCAAGGTGCGTGGCTTCGGGCATGAGGTAAACAACTCGCCCACGCTTTCGACCTTCGAGAAACTTGAGCACGGAGTGGGTCATCATCAAAGTCGATCGCAGGTTGACGTCGAAGAGTCGATCGACGTCGTCGAGCGATGTGGCTTCACGGAACTCCATCGCGTCGGAAGTCATCAATCCATCGATGTAAATGTCGAGACCGCCAAAAGCTTCGGCCGCCCGACCAGCCGCCTCTTGAACATGGTGGGCTTTGGCGAGATCTGCTTGAATGGCGACGGCCCTTCCAAAGCGATCATTCACCTCTCGGGCATCCATAAGTTGTTGAGCGAAGCGACCCACGCGTTCGATATTGCGATCGACCATGGCGACGTTGCAGCCAAGTTGTGTGAGACGGCTCGCAATGGCTTGATTGATCGAGTTGCAGGGTCCAGTGAGAAGAGCGGTGCGTTCTGAAAGTTTAAAGCTCGCATCGAGTTCCCGCATGTTTTGCCTTTCTCTAAGAGTTTAAACGAAGCTTTGAATTCACGACTACGCGTCGAGAACCTCTACGATGATGGCGATCCCTTGACCGCCGCCAATACAGGCTGAACCAACGCCAAAGCGTCCGCCCCGACGACGCAGCTCCATCACCAAATGATTCATGATCCGCGTGCCACTGGCGGCTAGAGGGTGGCCGATGGCGATCGCTCCGCCATTGACGTTGGTTCGATCCCTCGGCAGCCCAAGTTCTTTTTCCACGGCCAGATACTGTGCCGCAAAGGCCTCGTTGACTTCGATCAGCGCCATGTCTTCGAGTTTGAGTTGTGCGGTTTGGAGAGCTTTTCGTATCGCCAACGCTGGACCGATGCCCATGATTTTGGGATCGCAACCCACACTCGCCCAGGAAACCATACGAGCGAGAGGCTTCAAGCCGCGGCGGTGCGCCTCGAGAGCCGGCATCAGCACGGACATCGCGGCACCGTCGACAATACCGCTCGCGGTCGCCGCCGTGACTGTACCGCCCTCTTTAAAGAGCGCTTTCATGCTCCGGACTTTTTCAATTGTGACCTCGGGCTTTGGATGCTCATCGCGATCTACGGTCACCGTGCCTTTGCGCGACTCGACTTTGACGGGCGTAATTTCGCTTGCGAACAAGCCTTTGCGGATTGCATCGGCACAACGCACTTGCGAGAGCAGCGAGTACTCGTCACATTCTTCACGTGAGATTTTGTACTTTTCAGCTAAGTTTTCAGCAGTTATCGCCATCGGAAGTCCGACGTAGGCGTCTGTGAGTGCGCTGGTCATGTAGTCTTCAAGGGGAGCCTTGCCCATTCGGAAGCCCTCAAAGCGAGCTCCGCGAAGCACGTAAGGGATCTGGGACATCTGCTCGACACCGCCAGCCAAAACGCAGTTGGCCTCGCGATTCAAAATCATTTGAGCGGCCGAGATCCAAGCCTGAAAACCCGAGCCGCAGAGACGATTGAGGCCCAGGGCCCCAACTTCTGTGGGCACACCGAGTTTGAGACCCACGTGCCGAGGAACGTAGGCGGCATCGGCCCCGCTCTGAACGACGTTGCCCAGAACGACATGTTCAATTTGTTCGGGCGACATATTCACATCGGCAATTGCGGTACGAGCTGCCGCGACTGCGAGATCCGTGGCACCGACATCCTTCAATGATCCGCCAAATGCGCCAAAGGGTGTTCGTCGACCCGCGACGAGAACCGTTTCGTTGGGTGAAAAGAGCAAATTTTTCGGACTTGTCGTCATGTGAACCTGCTTGTTGAAATTCGTCGCTCTTCAAATCTTGCTCCGAAAAGCCACAGGAGGCTAGCCCCTCAGGACGCTAGACGATAACGTCAAAGTCGCCTATGGCTTTTGACTTCAACTGAGAGCAGGGCTAGCTGTTTCCTAGGCGGAGGTGATATGCATCGTCGGCAAGTTCTCGTCGTCGGCTCAGGGGGGCGCGAGCATGCGCTGGTTCAGGCGCTTGCGGCCTCGCCGAGTGTCCACCAGGTTTATGCCAGTCCTGGAAATGCAGGAATGGCCGCTGATGCGAAAATACTTGAACTGAATTGGAAGCCCGACTCCCCCGCCTTCGCGGCAACATTGGCGAAACTTCGTGAGTTGAGAATTGATCTTGTGGTGATCGGGCCGGAGCAGGTCCTGGCGGATGGGGTGAGTGATGCTTTACGTCAGGACGGCTTCCTCGTCTTTGGTCCATCTGCTGAATCGGCGCAACTCGAGGCTTCAAAGGTCTACGCCAAGGAATTCATGATCGAGGCCGGTGTGCCGACGGCGCGACATTTCATCGTTGAGACCGTGGCACAGACTCTCGAGGCGGCGAAGAACTTCAAGCCTCCTTATGTACTCAAAGCCGATGGCCTTGCGGCCGGCAAAGGTGTGTTGATCGAAAAGGATCTTGCGGGACTGCGCGAGGCCGCTGTGCGGCTCTTTGAAAATCGAGAATTGGGCGATGCGGGTCGACGAGCCTTGTTGGAAGAATTCAGTCCCGGTTGGGAGATGAGCCACCTCATCATCACGGACGGAGACCGACATCTCACACTGCCTGCAGCCCAAGATCACAAACGGCTTCGCGATCGAGACGAAGGCCCCAACACCGGAGGTATGGGTGTCGTGGCACCCATCGTTCTGCCTCAGGGTTTGAATGAGAGAATTGAACGTGAAGTTGTCTTGCCGTCTCTCGCATTGATGCGAAAGCGCGGCTTTCTCTTTCGAGGTGTTCTTTTCATCGGTGTGATGGTGACCGACCAAGGACCGAGCGTTCTCGAGTTCAACGTTCGATTCGGAGATCCAGAAACTCAGGCGCTCTTGCCGCTTCTCGACGGCGATTGGTTCGAGGTTTTTGAGGCTGTCGCTCGTGGTGAACTTGCGCAAAATTTTTCCTGGAGATCCGACCTCTACACGTCCGTTGTTGTGCTCGCCGCAGATGGGTATCCGGAAAATGTCGTCAAAGGACAACTCATTCCCTCTTTGAACGAGGATGGACGTCATGCGGCCGGGCGATTACTCCACGCCGGAACAGCGCGCGATGCTCAGAATCGCTGGGTGACATCGGGAGGGCGAGTGCTCAATGCGATCGGTGAGGGTCGCAGTCTTCGCGAGGCTCTGGATCGCGCCTATCGGATCGTTGATGCGGTGGCCTGGCCTGGCGCGCGAGTTCGCCGGGACATTGGCGCCAAACAACACTGAGGGCGATTAGAATTCGAGGCGAACGGGCAAGCTGAGAAGTCGCCGCGATTCGAGACTCTCATTCCAGTCGAGCTCGACGCTCGCCGAATCCACATCGCTGTGTAGGCCTGAACTGAGTTGGTTGTTTGAGGACACGATGAATACATCGAAGTCCTGAATTTCTTCCAGCCGTACCTTTAAGTTAAAGTCCACGAGCAGTCGCTTGGAAAACTGGTTCGCAAACGGTTTAGCCTCGGAGCAGGCTCGTGTGTACGAATCGAGGCAAACAGCCTCGCGGCTTGGGACTGATTGCGCCAAGTCGAGCGGGGGATCCGAGTCCGATCGCGCCTTTAGCTTCAGCTGTCAAAGGTCGAGCTAATGCAGGTCACTTCGGTTCGCGAGTTGAAGCGGATCTTAGCTGCGCATATGAAGTCAGGGCCCTACCAGCTTAGATGGAGGCTTAGTGAGTCGCGTCGCTCGGCGCGGTTTTCGACGTGATTATAGACGAGTCTAAAGTTTTCTCGAAGCGGTTCACGAAGGGCCCAAGCCAACTGTTGATTGGCTGCAGAATAGGTTACCTCAGCGTCTGTGAAGCCCGCGTAGGTTATCTTCGCTTGGGCCTGTGCTGCCAAGAGCCCAACTTCCAGGCGATGTTGAATGCGCTGATCAGCCGCAGGTTCATTTCTTGTCGCCTCAACCTTAAAAGTCGTAGCCGATTCTATGGCCGGCGTGCTGTCCTTGACCGGTGCAGAGCCATGGCTTCGCTCGCTCCAGCTGAGACCGGCGCTCAAACTTCGCTCAATTTGCTTGGTCATTTGGCCAAGTTCAGAATGTCGAAAAGCCTCTCCGCGCAAATAGTTTTGCACATTGTGATCGACAATCTTTGACATCGCTCGGGAAAAATCATCGCCGACACTGATGTGGCTCGGCAATGACATTTTTGGACTCGTTTCTGGCTTGCTCTCGATTGGGTCTAGGTTAAAGCGTATCAGCTGACCGCGATAAAACTTATGCGCTCGAGAAAAATCAGCCAGTTGGAGTGGGACAATGGGTGGCGCTTCAAGTTCGACCTCAAGGCGCGCATTGTGCTGACTTCTTTTGAGGGTTTCCTCAAGCCGGGGTGATAATCGCATCATCGCGGGCCCGCGCGAGCTCAGATCAAGGCTTTGTGAAAATTCCGAGGTCTTTAGTGCTCGACTCCTCAATCCCAAAAAATTATTGGTTTGGCTGTCGTTGGCCTCCAGCCACGATTGGCACAATACGAAGGCCGCAACGAGGATCACAACAAACATCGATCGCTTCACCTTACGAGGGTGAATCATGCGGGTTCGTTGCTGTGGGAACTCCTTAAAGTTCATTTTTCCTCGACTCTGCTGACCATCTCGGGATTTGATTCCAACTCAACGTGAAAGCTTCATTGAGTCGAGCTGCAACAGCTAGGCCATTGTTGGGGGGCCGACACCTTCAAGAGATTAAATTTTTCAAGTTCAGATGGCACTGAAAGCGTCTCGCGCAATGAGCCGAGTGCGTTCCTCAAAAAAATGTCAGCTGTCAATAAAATTGACAGCGTACTAGAGCGGCTCAAAGATAACTGACTGTGATCCATCGAGACTGTTCACAGCCACTGGCTGCACTAGAATTCGATCGAGATGTGTTTTCCAGTGGCCAAGTGGGATCCAAATTATGGCTATGTGAAAAACTCGAAATGTATTGGAAGTCCAAGGGGCCTTCTCAGCAGCCGGCCAGAGTTTGGATCTATGGCGGCTGGCAAGGTCTTCTAGGTTTTTTACTACTAGCTCGAGAGCAACTTCCGATCGAACAAATTCGAAGTTTCGATCTCGATGCGCAAAGTACAGATCGTGCCAACGCTTTGAATGAAAATTGGGTATGGCAGGAATGGAAATTTCGGGCTTTCACGGCCGACGCCAATCAATTGCAACCTCTTCGGGATCATATGTATGGTGCGATACCCAATTTAATTCTGAACACCTCGGTAGAGCATTTTCCCTCTCTACGTGCAGCCAGTGGTGAAGAGACCGCGACTTGGTGGGCGAACATCCCCCCAGGATGTTGTGTAGGTCTACAGGCCTCGGATCATGAGCGCCAGGAAGAGACCTCGCATTCGATGGCCTCTGCTCCTCAGAATTTTGCTGATTTTTCGTTACGCTTCCCGCTTCGCGAGGTGTGGTGGGAGGGGGAGATGCGTTTCATATATGACAACTGGACACTCCGTCGGTGGATGAGATTGGGGCGCAGGTGAAGTTGAGAACACTCAATCTTATCTCGGCCTTTGTTGGCGGGCTCGTAGTTCTCAGTCCAGTCGTCAAGCTTTCGAAAAAAGTGAATAATCCGTGCAGACCTGCGGAAACTTCTCCAAGCTCAATCATTTGCCCGTTTGGCTGCGAAGTGATGATAACAGTGCTTTGAGCGCTAGTACCATCAGAACCGGACGTTACTCGGTGGCGGCTTTCGAAGAAGGTCGTGTATTCAATTAGGATCAGCCGCAGGAAGGGCGCGCGACTTCTAAGATGTTGCCCCGCAGGCTGGAGTGCGATCGAAGAAGGAAGGCCGAGGAGTTGTTCTGATAAATGTCGACAATGATGGTCTTCAGGACGTCGTCGTTTCCAATTTATATTTTACTCCTGATCTGGATCTGAAACGCTTATTTCCGCGCGGCAAATGGAATGGATTTGAGTTGTGCGGAGTTCATTGCGCTTTTCATCGTGACGACAATACGCACGATTTGGCTGCTCAGAGTTCCAGAATTGCGTAGCAGTTGAGATCTGAATCGCCCTCTTGTTGAGGGAGCCAAGTGCTCCACATGCGAAAACCCATGCTCTCATAGAAGGGCATGGCGGTTTTGCGCGGAAAGGTCCAGATGGCCACCGCACCTTGCGATTGTGCGTGGTCAATCAGTTCGCGCATAAGTTGCCGGGCGATACCTCTTCGGCGGCGACTTTGATCGACCCAAAGTCCCCGGGATCTGTACAGGCGTCCACCGTGTTCTCGCGGGCCCTGTACTCGCAGTGTTGAATTGTCCAGAGCGGGATCGAGAGAGCCGCCCCCAGAGCCATCACCAGAGCGATCCCCAGAACGACCTACAGGCCGACCTACAGGCCGACCTGCAAAGTGCCCAGCGAAGTGACCAGAAAGACAGCCAATGGCGCGCCGCTCGGAATGACCCTCTGAGTACTCATCGCCCAGGTCCTCGGCGATCCAAAACTGGGCCTTCTCGCTCATAAAGGTCAGGTCGATGCCGCCGCCGAGAATCATCGCGCTATTGGATTCGATCGCAGACTTTCGCTGCGGCCAGAGACGCTCGCGCCAAAGCTTCTCGACCTCTACAAATTCAGCGCGGCGAATGTTGATCAAGCTTCAGCTTCCGGCGGAGGGCGAAGACCCTTTTTCTTGATCTTCTCAACTAAAGTCGTCCGATTCAGTTTGAGGAGTGCAGCGGCTTGGTTTCGATTCCAACCCGTCTTTTCCAGAGCCCGGAGGATCAACGCGTTCTCGTAGGCATCGACGGCTGAATTGAAGTCCATGCCGGCTTCGGGCAATTCTTCAAAGCCACCTATGGCCTCCATCTGCTCGCGGAGCCCGCCACCTTCTGGCATTCGCACATTGCCGAAGGCCTGCGGCATATTCTGAGGTCGATATTGTTCAGGAAGATCCAGAACCTCAATCTGGCCTTCGCCCTTCAGCACAGCCAGGCGCTCCACCAGGTTTTCGAGTTCGCGAATATTCCCGGGCCAAGGATAAAGCATTAAAGCTTCCAGAGCTTCGGCGCTGAAGCCGGCAAGTTGGCGAGGGGCTCGGTTTCGATTCGGCTTTTGTTGCTCCTTCTGATTATAGAGCTCGACGAAATGGCGGAGTAGGATGGGGATGTCGCTGCGTCGCTCTTTCAAGGCCGGGAGTCGCATCGGGATCACATTGAGGCGGTAGAATAGATCTTCGCGAAATTGGCCCTTCTGAACAGCTCGAGCCAAATCCACATTGGTGGCGGCAATCACGCGTACGTCGACCTCATGAGTTTTTACGCTACCAACGGGTTCAAAACGTCGCTCCTGAAGAACGCGTAGAAGTTTGACCTGCAAGTTCAAAGGCAATTCGCCGATTTCGTCGAGGAACAGTGTGCCCCCGGAGGCCAAATCAAATCGGCCCGCGCGGTTGGCGATGGCGCCGGTGAAAGCACCCTTCACGTGGCCGAAGAGTTCGCTCTCGAGCAGTTCAGCTGGGATCGCTCCGCAATTAACGGGAACAAAGGGCCGATTCGCGCGCGCGGAATTGTAGTGAATCGCTTTGGCGATCAGCTCTTTGCCTGTACCACTTTCTCCCGTGACGAGTACGGTCGATTCGGAATCGGAGACACGCTCCACCATGTCGAGGACGCGTCGAATCTCGTCGCTTTGGCCGATAATATTTTCGAATCGGTAACGACGGTGGAGGGCTGAACGAAGATTCTGATTTTCCTGCAGAAGACATTTATGAGATGCCGCTTTGTCGACCAAAGAAACGATCTCTTCAATATTGAAGGGCTTGGTGACGAAGTGAAATGCACCCATTTGTGTGGCGCGAACTGCGATCTCAATCGACGCATGACCGGTGAGGATGATCACCTGGCATTGGGGATTCTGTGAGCGAATTTTGCCCATCAAATCGATACCATCGCCGTCCGGTAGTTTTAAATCGACGAGGGCCACATCAAATGGATTCTCGGGGCTCATCATGCCTTCAGCCTCGCGTTTCGATGCGGCTGTGATGACTTGTAGGCCTTGTCGGTCGAGTACGCGAAAGAGTGCCGTTCTTAAAGTCGATTCATCATCGACGACGAGAGCGCGGAAAGGTTTCCCATCGGCGCGAAGCGGGCGGGGTCCGTGGCTCACGACTCCACTGATGGAATCCATCGATGGATCAAAGCTTTGATTGGGTCCACGCCCAACTGACGTTGTCGATGTCGACGTGGCGGAAAGAGGGGGATTCGAACCCGGGGCGAGGCCTTGATTGCCGCGATAAGCGTTGGACATATGTCGACGTCATCCTTTCGTCGTTCGCAGTGATCTCCGCGTGGACGCGCGCAGTTCGCTACGTTTCTTCGGTTCGGCATCCCGCCGACCGTCAAGTTGGAGCCTTGACGGCCCAACTTTTTGGCGTGTGATCATTTTGGCGCGTGATCCCCGCTTCGCACCTAAGACGCATCTCACCTCCGTCGGGGTGAATGGACGGTTGCAGAATTTTGTCGCCCCTAACTTCGGGAACTCACACAAGATTCTACGAACTCCGTACAATTCGCTCCTGGAGCCGATTTGCGGCTCGTGCTTCTTTACATGCTAGGGAGTGTCGGGCGGCAGTGTCAAATTTTCGGCGGCGATGGCGGCGTACTTTCGCTCAAAACCGGACTTCGGGGAAGTCGAATCAAAATCTGTCGAGGTGGTCCTGGACGCCATTCAAAAGATCCGCCGTGTTCCTGGACGATCTGCTCGGCCACCGTGAGATCGAGGTTTTCGATGTCGTTTTTTGCGGAATCTCGTCGTTCGGTTGGCGCAGCTTCACTCAGATTCAAACGAGGCGAGTCGAAGTCAGCGGCCGCATCACTTTGACCTGAGTCCTGGACCTCGGTCGAGTCGGGTCGACCACGAGGCTCGGCGCGGAAGTCTTGATGTAAGCCTTCCAACTTGAGACCGATTTCGAGTCTCAAAATCTCGGCCGACGAGCTAACGGAGGGGCCTTGCTCGATGCCTGAGCGACGCTCAGGCGCCAATCGGAGCCGTATCACATGATCGCGGAGCTGACTCGGTACGACGGCGAGCAAAGCCGCGCGAAGGGCTTGTGCGAGCGGATTGAAATAACCCGTGATTTGGACCTGCTCGAGGTCGGGTGGAGCTTCGACGATGAAACGTACACCTCGCGATCGGGTTTGGAGTTCGGTGATCTTGATGGCTTGGCGGAGTATGTCCATCAAATCTTGGGGTGAAGCCTCGGCCTCATGGCTTCGCCGCGTAAAACCCAGGAGATCTTGTACGATTTGGCCGCAGCGGCGTGTGCCGGCTTCCATCTCCTTGAGCTCGATACGAAGGTCGTCGCGCTGCTGGTTGGACTGAAACTCAAGGCGATTTAAATCCATCAAAAGGAGTTGGATGTGGCTCAACATTCCACCAATGGGATTATTCAACTGATGAGCAATGCTCGAGCCGATTGTGCCGAGTTCCGCCATCTTGGAAGACTCGAGGATCCGACGCTCAAATTTGAGCGACTCACTGATATCCCGATAGAGATGAACAAAAAGGCTTTCGCCACCTTCCCCAGACCCCTCTGCCGTATTCTCGCCGATGCTTGGATCTGCCAGGTGCTGGATGGGTCGAGCTGAAGCCTCGAAAGTTAAACGCTCGCCTTTTTGAAGTTCGTTGATTCGAAATTGTCGCGAAGAGGTCGACGAGGGCAGGCGTCCTCTATGGGCGTCTCGATCTTGGGCAACCGGACAGGCTTCGCAGGGCGAGCTTCGTCCAAACATCACCCGGTGACAGGCTTGTCCGATCATCGTTTCGCGAGTCAGGCCGAATTGCTGAGCTCTTTGCGCGAGAGCTCGATTGCCGCGCACGAGTCGGAGTTGCTCGTCGAAGACAGCGACGGGATCGACGATGGCGTTGAACGTTTCTTCCCATTCGCGCTTGATCTGCTCCAGTCGCACCTTGGTCTGCAGACGACGAACCGCAAGAGCTACCGCCTCGCCGACGCTCGAGAGAAGGGCGCGTTCGTCAGAGCGAAAGGGGCGATCATCGGTTCTGCCGAAGTGTAAATGCCCGAGGGGAGTCGGGCCAATTTCCCCCAGTGAAATCGTGTGCACATGATCCGCCAGCTGACCCAGCGGCGCTGGATTCTCAAGCCGGCTGAGGCTTTGAAACGCGATCCGCACCCAATGGACGCCCGGAAAGTCGCCGAGAGCTTGTAGCAGCACACGCTCCATCTCCGCAACGCCCTTCGCGAGGTGCACGCCGGTGAGTGCTCGCTGGAGGACTTCATTGCGTCTCTGCGAAGCTTGAAGTTTCGTCGAGCTTTCGGCCAGTTCGTTTCGCCGCGAAAGAACTCGTTGCTCGAGTTCTCCTGAGAGTCGCTCCAGCTCCTCATTGTGCGCATGATAAAGCTGGAGGCTTTCGCGATTCTGTCGTTCCTCTCGCGCTTCGCCGCTCGCCTCGAAGAGCTCTTGTAACAACGGCTCACGCTCTTCCCAAGAAGAGACATGGGCCCAGATCCGCAAACCTTGGGTCGCCGCAAGAGATTTGCACGTCGTGGGGCCAACGAGAATACACTGTGTTGGTAAACCCGACTGCTCGAGATTGTGCATGAGGTCTTGAAGTTCGCGGACCTCTTGCCCGGCGATCCCCGTATCGATGGCGATCGCATCGGCGGCAAAAGCTTGCAGTCCCCAGCCGCCGCTCTCGCGGAGCTTGGGTTCGTAGCTTTGTTGGAAATCTCGAATTGCATGAAAGTGATCAGCTCCCCACTCTTCTGCGAGTTCATACAAATTCTGAGGTCCAATCAGCACGATCGATGAACTGGTGGCTCGAGATCGAGTCGGAGCCATCGTTGACCCGGCTTCTGCAGTGATCGGTAGGATCAAACGAAGTCCCTTTTGCGCCTCATCCAAGTTCACGAAACGAAAGTCAGGTCGTTCATGAGACTCCTGGGGAGTCATCGGTGCGTGTTCACCTTGTTGAATCCAAACCGTCTTCCAGCCTAGAAGTTTAGCTTCGCCGAGATCTGTGTCGACACGGTTACCGATGGACCAAAATTCAATTGTTTCGCCCGCGCTGGCCGCCGTCCGCTCGCGCTCTTCGATTTGGCGAAACGCGGTCTGCTTGTATTGGCCGCCACTTTTGACGACATGGATGCTGCGAAAACCTGCCGGCCAATAACTCCGGATGAAGAGTTCAACCTTGCGCTGTTGAGTGGTGGAATCGCCGGCGGTCACGAGATGCAAATGGCCACGCTCGCTCAGAAATCGCAAGAAATTCTCCGCGCCATAGCTCGGTATAACGCTCTCGACCTGGCGTACATAAAAGGCCTCGCGTGCGATGCGAATGAGCTGATGCTCATGCTGTCCAGCGTTCGACGACGAGGGTGACCCCATCGATGTCGGCGCGTTCGCACTCGACCGGGAGTCAGGCTGTACCAAGCCCACGCTCCGCAATGTTGCAGTCCAAGGATCACGACGAGGGGCTTCGATCAACGCCGCACGCCGAGCTGCCAGCAAGTCGGCAGCTTGCACGGGCACATGTACGGCGCGTGTCAAAGCTGCGGCTACGTCTTGTAAGGCGGCTGGAAGGAGAAAGTCGGTCGTGGGAATTAAGGTGTCGTCGAGATCGAGAACAAAGTGGCGCTGCACGTGCATCGAAGTTGAGTCGAGAGGGGTCTTCATGTCGATGCGCCTCGGTCCGTCAGGTCGCGGAAGATTTCTTGGATTCCCGGTGCAAATCTCGGCCAGACCTCGCTCAAATCGCTCATGCCATTGTGTCGATCTCGCTCTTCAATGCAAATGACCGGGATTTGCAGGTCATGCCAAGCATATCGACTCAGCGAGCCGGGTGTTGGGTAGCCGATTTCGGGCCTCAGCTCGTAGCCCGAGGCGCGCGCCAGCCTCTCGCCGTCTCGCAGAGCGCGGTCGCCGGTTGCCACGATACATGGTTCCCAAGAGTGGCAGTGAATGATGAGTCGCGGATGGAAATCTCGAATCAGTTCCACAACGCCTTGAACTTCAACCTCACTCGCGGCCTGAGGCCCCGGAAAGTAGCGATCGGCTTTGCTTTCGGTGGTCCAATCTCGAGAGGGGTAGTTTCGATTGAGGTCGACTCCGCGCGCATTCACGCGTTGATCGGCCGCCCGGCCATCGACATTCAGACAGGGAATGAGAATCCACGGGCAAAGCTTCTCCCCAGCGGCCTCGGCCTCGAGCAACCATCGCAAAGTCTCCTCAGCGAATTGTACACCCTCGGGCTCGTCGCCATGCACACCGCCCATGAGGAGGATGGGCCGAGATCGTCGCAAATCATCCACACTCATCGAGGCGAGAAGTTCAATCGGCGTTCCGCGCGAGGTTTTTTTCCAACATGGCCAATGTCTTGTTGTGGACAAAAGGGCACGAGAGCGGGTGCCCGTATCACCCGTGGGTCTTTTGTCTGGAGAATTGCCGCGATCATCCATAAGACGATTTTGCGGATTCCTTGCCGCACTTGTCGAGCGGCATTAACCTGCAATGCGATGTCAAAACACGAAAAGTCCTACCGCAAAGCCGCATCCGCCCCTCACGCGTCTCAAGCTGCCGGTCCCGATTCCAGTCGAGGCGCGTCGGCCGCATCGCAAACGACGTTCACACCGCTGACTGCGATCATTCTCGCGGCGGGCAAGGGTACACGCATGAAGTCGCCCTTGCCTAAGGTCTTGCACCCCGTTGCGGGTCTGCCGATGGTCATGCGGGTGATGACCGCGGCCCGAGACGCCGGTTGCCGTGAGCTGCGGATTGTTGTCGGACACGGAGAGGCCCTGGTGCGTAAAGTTGTGGAGCCTCTCGGAGGCATTTGCTTTCAGCAAAAAGAGCAGCGCGGAACGGCGGATGCGGTTCGAGCGGCTGACGTGGATTCGATCGAGGGCTTGGTGCTCGTGCTGTGTGGCGATGCGCCTTTGGTGACGGCCGACGACCTCAAGTCTTTGGTCCAGGAGTTTAAAGAACGTCGCCTCGATGTCGCCGTCATCACCAGTCGCCTGAAACGACCGGGGTCACTGGGCCGAATCGTTCGTCAGCCTTTGGGCTCTCTCGACGGTCCGCTGCGCGCGATCGTGGAGGCGAGCGATGCCTCGTCAGAAACGCTTCGCGTCCGAGAAGTGAATAGCGGCGCCTATATTCTCAAAGCTGAAAGACTTCGCGAATTGCTCCCGCGTATCGATAACAAGAACGCGAAGGGGGAGTTTTACTTCACCGATATCATCACGCTCGCGATCGAGGCCGGCCATAAAGTCGACGCGCTTCGTACACGGCCAGCTGTGGCATTTGGTGTGAATGCCCAAGCCGAACTGGCGTCGGCCTCGCGCGTGGTTTTCAATCGCAATCGTCAAAGACTCATGGCTGATGGAGTGGTGATGTTGGATCCGTCGACGGTGTATGCCGAGGACGAAGTGCAAATCGGCTCCGGCAGTGTCGTCTATCCGAATGTGTTGCTGCGCGGACGCACGCGCATCGGCGCCTACTGTGTGCTTGAGCCGGGTACGCATATCATCTCTTCGACTCTCGGCGATGGAGTGCATGTGAAGTCGGGCTGCTACATCGATCATGCCGTTTTAGAAAATCGAGTATCGATTGGTCCCTATGCCCATCTTCGTCCTGACACAACTCTACGTGAAGAGTCACATGTGGGTAACTTCGTGGAGATGAAGAAGACGGACTTCGGTGCCCGCTCAAAAGCGGGGCATCTCACTTATTTGGGCGATGCGACCGTGGGCCAAGATGTGAATATCGGTTGCGGAACCATCACGTGCAATTATGCTCCGGACCGAAAAAAGTATCGCACTGTGATTGGCGATGGCAGCTTCATCGGCAGCGATGTTCAGTTCGTTGCCCCGATCCATGTGGGAAGTCAGGCGACGATCGCATCGGGTTCGACGATCACGGAAGACGTGCCGGATCGGGCTTTGGCAATTGCGCGAGGTCGCCAAGTTAATAAACCGGAATGGTCGCCAAAACGCGACGTCACGACTTCATCGGGCGGGGAGCCTTCAGCGACTTCGACAGGTCCCCATTCGACAGACAGCAAAAGCTAACGAGGCAACTGAATATGTGCGGAATTGTCGGCTATTGGGGACCCAAAGATCCGAAACAAGTGATTGTCGACGGCTTAAAGCGGCTGGAGTACCGGGGCTACGATAGTGCGGGAATCGCCGTATTGGATCAAGTGCAAGGCCAAGCGAGGTTTCGCGTCGTGCGAGCGCAGGGAAAACTCATCGAGTTATCGCGAAAACTTGATCAGGAGAAGTTCACCGGTCATTTGGGTATTGGCCACACACGCTGGGCAACGCATGGTGTACCGAGCGAGCGCAACGCGCATCCGCATTCGATGGGCGGCGTCACCCTCGTCCACAATGGCATCATTGAGAACTATCAAGAGATTCGCCAAGAGTTGGCGGCTCAGGGCAGCCAGTTTTTATCGGACACAGATTCCGAACTCGTGGCCCATTTGCTCGCCCACGAGGTGAAGAAGACGGGTGATCTGCATGCGGCCGTCCTGAAAGTTTGGCCAAGATTGATCGGCGCTTATGCGATTGTCGCCGTATGGGAACAACAACCCGACGTCATGGTCGCGTTCAAAAATGGACCACCGCTGGTGCTGGGGGTGGGTGACGGCGAGATTGTCGTCGCGAGTGACGTCCAGGCCATCATTTCGACGACCAAGCGCGTTGTTTACCTTAACGACAACGAAGTGGTGAAGGTCAAAGGCGGGAAGTACGAAGTTACGGACCATCAAGGACGCTCGCTCAAAAAGGACATCGTCACGATCGATTGGTCGGCGGATCTTGTTGAGAAAGCGGGATTCAATCATTTCATGCTCAAGGAGATTCACGAGCAGCCGCGGGCTGTGGCCAATGCAATGGCGCCTCATATCGACCTCGATTCACAGAGCGTTCGTCTCTCAGGCCTTGGCTTTTCCGCACAACATTTTGACGAGATCAACAGACTCGACGCCAAGGTCGATCAGGCTTTGAGTTTTGAGAAGCTCAAGAACATTGACCGCATTTTCATTATCGCGTGCGGTACCAGCCACTATGCGGGCATTGCAGGAAAGTATCTGATCGAACAGATCGCCCGCATTCCTGTGGAAGTCGACATCGCGAGTGAGTTTCGCTATCGAGAGCCCTTCATCCCACCCCGAAGCCTCGTGTTGGTCATTTCTCAATCGGGAGAAACAGCCGATACTTTGGCCGCTCTTCGCTTGGCGAAGCAAGCCGGAGCTCTGACCCTGTCGATTTGCAATGTACGCGCATCGTCCATTGATCGAGAAGCCCATGGTCACTTGTATATGAATTCAGGTCCCGAGATTGGTGTGGCTTCGACAAAGGCTTTCGTGTCCACGCTCGCCGTGCTGAATCTCTTTGCGTTGCAGCTTGGCAAATTGCGGGGCCAGTTGGATCGCGAGCGCGAGCGACGTTATTTAGACGCTCTACTCGGTACACCGGCGCAAATGGAATCCGTCCTCGCTTACGACTCGTTTTTTGCAGAGGCCGCGGCGACCCTGAAAGGCTATCGCGGGATCCTGTTCATGGGCCGAGGTATCAATTATCCCATTGCACTTGAAGGTGCCTTGAAGTTGAAGGAGCTCGCCTACATGCACGCGGAAGGATACGCGGCTGGCGAAATGAAGCATGGTCCACTGGCTCTTATCGATGAACGCATGTTGATCGTCATGGTTTGTCCTTCGGACAAGAACTACGAAAAAACCTTGTCGAACTTAGAAGAGGCCAAAGCGCGAGGTGGAAAGATCATTTCCATCGGTACAGGCGACAATTCTCAGCTCAAAGCGGTCAGCGATCACTATTTGTCTTTGCCCAAAGCAGAATGGACAGTGAATGCGATTCTCGAGGCCATTCCTGTACAGTTGCTCGCTTACCACGTCGCCAATGCTTTGGGCCATGACGTGGATCAGCCCCGCAACTTGGCTAAGTCGGTGACTGTGGAGTGAGATTTCCGGAGGCCCGACCTTTGGCGGGTCGGCTTCGAAATCGGTGCGAAATTCGGCGCGAGACTCTGGGCGAGAATCGAACACCGACCTCGCCTCGACTCTGCGATCTTTCCCCTCGAACCGACTCATCAGTTAAACTGATGGTCGATGAACATTCAAAAATTTTCGTTGATGATGATCGCTCCCCTTCTGATGACGGCTTGTATCTCGGGTCCTTCTCGCCCGACTGAGGAGGCGCAGGATCGCGCGGAAACGAGCACGCACCCCTTGAGACGTGAGCCGGCCCAGGATCCTGTGGTGGACACGCAAGCTGTCGCCACGTTCAATCGCGTCCTCAATCGGCCCTCTGGCGCCCAAGATTTGCGGCGCGAGTTTAACAAGTGGATCAGCTTGCAGGGGATCGCAGATGAAGCGATTGCGAAGTTTGATTTGGAACTCAATGAGAAACTGAATGCGAAACCTGATCTGGATCTCATCGACTCTAATCAGTATTTGCGACTCTGGGCGATTCGCTCGCTCGTCGATGAGCAAAAAGAGTTGCTCTCGGACCTGATGGTGGGTGGCGCTCTTGATGCGAGCCTTGAGACAAGTCTCGAGGCTCGGCAAGGCCAGGTCAGCCGCGATGTCAGACAGCGCTTCGAACAAGTGTTTCACACTCTCGATCGCATGACGGCCAGACCCAATGTGGCACAGCGAGCCGCGATCGCGCCGCTCATGGAGCACACGCTGGAGAGATATCAAAATATCGAGCTGGGAGCGACACCTCTCGCCGCGCCTTATCTGGCGGAAGTGCGCACGCGGATGCAGCGCTTTACCTTTCCGAGTTTGGATCAGGAACTTGAATTTCGGCGCCTCAACGCGGCCGCCATCTCACGATTCAATCGCTCCGAATCGTTAACGCAACGAGCGCTGCAACCTGAAATCGAGCGTCGCTTTCAGGCGATCAAAGCTTCGATTCGGGCGGATCGCTCGCCTCAGTCGATTGGGCCAAGTTCAGGTGCGGGAGGCAATATCAATGGTCGTGAATTCCCGCGCGGAGTTTGGTCGATGACGTACGACGACGGTCCCGGCGGGCCCACAGGCGCCATCCTCGATGCTTTGCGAGCCAGGCAGATGCCGGCGACCTTTTTCTGGCTGTCGCGTTTGGCTCCCAACTATCCGTCGATTGTTCAGAGAGCGAAGAGTGAAGGTCACGAACTCGCCAATCACTCGCACTCGCATGCGAACTTGCCCACGCTCGGCGAAAGTGGACTGGATCAACAAATCCTCGAGAGTACGAGAATTTTGGAACGCACGTACGGACAGAGGCTCCGCTTTTTCCGTTTGCCCTACGGCAATGGTGTCAACAAATCGGCCATTCGCAGTCGAATCACTCAGGCGGGCCTGGTGCATGTGATGTGGAACGTGGACTCTTTGGATTGGCAAGACCGCAATCCTGAAAGCTGTGCCGCGCGAACCATTCGACAAATTAATGCTCAAGGTCGCGGAATTATTCTCTTCCACGATGTGCACACCACCACGATTCGCGCATCGAGTATCGTGATGGATCATTTGCGGGCGCAAGGTGCTCGCGTGGTCACCGTCGGTCGAGCCGTCGATGCGGTTAATCAGGGGACAACGCCGTGATGAGGTTTGTGAATAGAACGCGACCGGCCTGGCGGATCGCTCGTGGGCGTTTCGTCTCGCTGATCATCGCGACAGGGATGTTGGCACTTTTCTCGAGCTGTGCGTCGCGTCCCATTGTCGCTCCCCCGGCTCAGGAGATCGAAGGCGTACCTGACTCGGCGCTTAAACCGCTCAGCTATTTGCAATTGAATGCCGCCGCGAATGTGTTTCGAGTGGCCTTTGACCGCAGTCTCGACTCTTGGCAGGGCGCCGTCGACGAAGCGGGTCTCAAGTGTCGCATCAGCGGAGCCATGGCTGAACGCGCGCTTGCCGCTTTGCGGCCTTGGTTGGATCAGCGCGCCTCTGAAGAGGCTGGTCGAATGATCGATGAGCCACAAACCTACAAGCTTCCTGCGAACGTTGAAAACTGCGCTCGAGATTGCAGTTGCGTGGCCGCCCTCCGAGTTCTCGAGGCCGTACCCGAGGAACAATGGAAAAAGTCGAGTTTCAAAAATTGGCGAAAGACGCGCCAAAGACTTGAGCAGCTCGCCGAGTTGGAGTCGCCGGAACAAGTGGAGATCTGCGCCGAATCGCAGAACTGGATTTGCACGAGTGAGCTCTATCTGTCGCTCGCGAAAGCCGAACCGCCGTCGCCCGCTCAACCGGCGTCCACGCCCACTTCGCCAACTCGTTCGAGGCCCCAATCGCCACCTCAGTCGACACCTGCTCCGACTTCACAGCGTTCGGGCCGCTAAGCGGCGCTCCCAGGCGAGCGCCGTCTGACAAATCAACTTCAGATCAGCGAAGCGGGGCGCCCAACCCGTCTCGGCTTGAAGGCGTCGCGAATCACAAGCCACGCGTACGACGTCGCCCTCGCGGCGAGGGCCCTCGACAATCGGAAACTTCACGCCCGAGACATCTTGCATGCATGCCAAGACCTCGCGAACAGAGTAGGGCTGCCCATAGCCTACGTTGAAGACACGGGCGTCGCGCGACGAAGTCGTGGAGTTCATCAGGGACTCCATCACAGCCAGGTGCGCACCGGCGATGTCCGACACATGCACATAGTCGCGCAGACAAGTGCCGTCGTGAGTTGGATAGTCCGTGCCATGAATCTGCATCGTGGGGCTCACGGACGAGGAAGCGCCTGAAGCTTGTCCTCGTTCAAAGGCGACCACGGTTTGCGCCGCCAACTTAATCAAATGTGTCGCTTGAGGTGTCGACTGACCTGTACGCATCTCGGGATCAGCACCCGCCACATTGAAGTAGCGAAGAATCGCGACGCGTTCGCCGCCGGAAGCCGCCCAATCGCGCAGCCCGAGCTCGGCGCGAAGCTTCGATTCACCATAGGGCGAGGCAGGTGCCACCGGATGGTCCTCCCGAATCAACTCTCCAGAAGTGTTGCCATAAACGGCGGCCGTCGAGGAGAGCATGAACCAAGGTACTTTTAACTCGCGCAACTGTTGAGCCAACCGCAAAGTCTGCTGGGTATTGTGCTCAAAATAGAGGTCCGGGAAACGCACACTCTCATCGACACGGGCTTTAGCTGCAAAGTGCATGGCTCCCGCAAGTGGCGAGCGCGCGTGCTCATGCGCGAGTGCGGCGGCGATCTCGGGCGCACCGACTTGGCCGCGCAAAAGTGTCGTGCCCGGGGGGAGAGCCTGCTCGTGGCCGGTGGAGAGGTCGTCGATCACAAGGACTTCGTGGCCTCGGCCCACCAACTCCCAACACATGTGAGAGCCAATGTAGCCCGCGCCGCCTGTGACTAGAATTCGACTCATTGCGAAACCCCCGGCCCCCAGCTCTATCTCGCGGTCTGTGCCCTTGTCCAGCCAGCCGCTGAGGCATTTTTATTCTTCAGTTCATTCCCGTCCACCCAGGACCGAGAAATTGACGGTGCAAATCCAGAGCACGCAACCTATATAAGAAGCGTGGATTCGATACGGCACGCCAAAAACCGACAGGTCAAACTTCTGCTCTTCGACTTTGCCGCCGCCGCCACGGCCTACACAGCTGCTTACGCGATTCGCATGGGCGAACTGCCGCAAGAGTTTCTCACCTCACTCCCCATCATGAGTTTCGTGTGGATCAACGCGCTCTCGCTTTACGTGGCGGATGTGTATGGCGTCGATCCTCTCGAAGCACCCTGGAAGAAGCCGCTGCAAACTTTCGTGACGGCATGTGTGGCGGGCGCCCTTTATGTCGCTCTGATTTACGCCTTCGGATCCAAAGAATTCAGCGGCGTCACAGGACGAGGCGTGTTGATGGGGGGCGAGTTCGCCTTTGCGACGCTCGCATCCTTGGCTCGCTACCTCGCTTGGCGCTCCGCCCTTCGCGAAGCGCGCCGCGCCCGATGGATCTTCATCGGCACGGAAGACAGCCTCACTCCTTGGCTCAAAGATTTGGCGGCTCGACCTGTCGCGGGACGATTTGAAGTTTTCCTTCCGCAAGTCAGCGAGTCCTGGCGTGCGCGCCTTCAGGGCCTGCGCTCGAGTGAGGTGCGCCTCGAGGGAAGTTGGACAGATCTAGAAGCACAGCTGCCTCAGGTTTCCCCGCATGAGATCGCAGGGCTCGTTGTGGCCGTACGCGGCAGCTCGTCCCGCGAAATCTCGCTGTCGGAAAGTCTGCTCGATCGGCTCATGCGAGCGCGATTACAAGGTGTGCGTGTTTTGGACCTCGCTGAGTTTTACGAGAACGTGTGGCGAAAGGTGCCGGTATTTTACCTCGAGCGGGGTTGGTTTGCGCTATCGGGCGGCTTTCAGCTTCTCCATAATCCGATGGGTTTTCGCCTCAAGCGTTTGATGGATCTCGCCTTGGCCTCGCTGCTGCTCATCATCGCCGTACCGATCATGTTGGTCGTCATGTTGCTCATCAGGCTTGAGAGCCGGGGTGCGGCCGTCTACACGCAAAAGCGCGTCGGCGAGGGTGGACGTGTCTTTACGATCTACAAGTTGCGCAGCATGCGCATCGACTCTGAAGCTCGCGGCGCGCAATGGGCGAGTTCACAGGACTCTCGCGTCACGCGCATTGGCCGCTTCATTCGGGCGACTCGCATCGATGAGTTACCCCAGCTCTTCAATGTGTTTCGTGGTGACATGAGCTTCATCGGACCGCGTCCGGAGCGTCCCGAGTTCACCGGTGAACTCGAACAAAAGATTCCGTATTATTCGCTTCGACATCTTCTGCGGCCGGGAATCACCGGTTGGGCGCAAGTGATGTATCCCTACGGCGCCACCGTCGAAGATGCGCGTGAAAAACTGCAATTTGAACTCTACTACATCAAGAACTACTCTCTGATTCTCGATGCCGCGATCATCCTCCGCACCATCCGCGTGGTGGTGACGGGAAGTGGTCGCTAAATCAAGTCGAGCGATGGGCTGGATAAGGAAATAAGAATGAGTCAAACCCCTCAAGATCCGCGCAGCAAAAACGAAGTTTTCCAAGGCGCACTCTCGAGTGTCGTCGACCAATATGCGGCTCGCTACACGCAGGGCTTGAAAGCTGTTTCGACCGAAAACTTGCAAAAGGCCATCGAGTTGATTTTGGCCTGTACGTCGCGCCGAGGCATGATCTGGGTTGTGGGTAACGGTGGATCCTCGGCTATTGCCGACCATCTCTGCTGCGATTGGACCAAGGGCACCCACCACGCTCAACATCCCACCATTCGCTCGGCCAGTCTGTCTTCTAACGTGGCGCTCCTCACTGCTTTGGCCAACGACTTTTCGTTTCGCGAGGCCTACGCCACCCAGGTGAAATTCTATGCGCAAACAGGAGATCTGCTGATTGCGATCTCTTCTTCAGGTAACAGCGACAACATCATCGCCGCGGTCACGGAAGCGCGCTCGCGAGGGGTGCCGGTCATTGGCCTGAGTGGTTTCAGTGGCGGTCGCTTGCGCGAAATGGCCGACGTGTCGCTGCATGTTCCTGTGAACAATTACGGTTTGGTTGAAGACGTGCATCAATCGTTGATGCACATCATCGCCCAATCGATCGCACGACAGCGCGATCAAGGGAGCTGAGGCTTAAGCCTCGATTTTGATGCCGCTCGAGGGCGCTGTGGATTCGCCGGAGGTGAGGCGCGCGCTCCAATCGCGTCGCAGATTTTCTGGATCAACCAGAATCATCCACGATTCGGACTCGATGAAATTGGCTCCACTCATCACGGCCTCGAGCTGCAGCGTCCAGCGCGTCCGCAGAGTTTGACTTGTGAGCGACTTCACCGCGGACTTCATGAGCTGTCCCAGGCCTCCGTTGCCAAAAATCGCATCGACGTTGAGATCGGCCAAGCTTGGTGTTGGCTTGTAGCAACGCGGGAACTGAAGCTCGAAGGGCAAGTCGAAGCGTTGGGGTGGATTGAGTTTAAAGTGCTGTCGGAGGATGACCGACTCCGTATGCACGAGGATATTGTTTGAGTTGGAGTTGCGCCCTTTTGAGCGGTGAACTTCAACGCCGCGAAACTCCAGATTCAAGGCTTCAATATCCAGAGGCTTTTTCGGCTGAATGAGGATGCGGCCTCGAAGCGAGGCGCCCAAGGCCGGCGTTCCGCTCTCGATCATCAGCTTCATTTCGCCTTTACTGATTTGATCCAGTGCTCTGAAGACCAGGCCCAGGATAACGATCAGAGTAGCGAGTGGGACGCCAAGGGTGAACCAGCTCTGAAAACCGAGGAGTTGTGGGAGACTCATAAATTCAGTCATATGATCTTTAGTCTGTATGCAGATCGTCGGGCTGTCGAGACAGGGCTTGATGTGGTGGAAGCGCAGCGACTTCGTCGCTCAGCACACGTCGCTCAGCACGCGTCGCTGATTGCAGGCGCGACAAAGCACCCGCAAGTTGCGAGGGGTGCTTGGGCCCCCGCGCGCGAACGGCTGGATGTGATCGATCTCGAGCGCGTAGTGGGAGCCGCAATTTTCGCAGGCATGCTGGGCTTTCTGTTTCAATTCACGGCGGAGTTGTTGCGGGATGTAGCGCTGATGCGGGTTGGGTGGCGCGCTGGCTTTCCGCGCTGGCGCGGGTCGCAGTGCAGCGAGCTTTTCTCGTGCGAGCAGCGTGATCAGCTCAGCCGTCGTGAGTTGGGGATGTTGGTGCGCGAGCGCCCCTTTGAGTTGCTGGAGCAGGTCCAGAGTTTCATTCGGTAGCTCAAGACTCAGCTGTGAGGTTGTAGCCGTGGTCGCGCGTGTGCGCTCAAGTCGCGGAAGCTCAGGCGCTTG
>CANHQR010000017.1 GCA_947462815.1 Pseudobdellovibrionaceae bacterium | reverse complement strand
GTCATCAAAATGTTGCAGACCATTGGCTCGATCGAAAATTGCAAGACTTGGATTGTGCGAGCTTTGGACAACAAGGAAAAAGTCATGGGGATCGGTCATCGCGTTTACAAAAACGGCGATCCACGCGCGAAGATTTTGCGAGCTATGTCCGAGCGTCTCACCAAGAAGATGGGTGAGGCACATCTGTACACGATGTCGACGATGATTGACGACATTATGCAGGAGAAGAAGGGCTTGTTGCCGAACGTGGATTTCTATTCCGCGACGGTTTACTACTCCATGCGCATTCCCACGGACTTATTCACGCCCATTTTTGCGGCCTCGCGTGTGTCGGGATGGCTCTCGCACATCTTGGAGCAGTGGCAAAATAACCGCATCTATCGTCCGCGCGGCAAGTGGGTCGGTAAGAACGGTTTGAAGCTCTCGTAATTGCTATTCCGTTCAATAGATTTCGAAGGTTTGAGAGAGGCAACTTCGCTGAAGTTGCCTTTCTCATTTTGAGACACCGTAGTTTTTGCTGGCATGAACGTTCAGTCGAGTGAACAAGTTGTCGCCAGTTTGTTGGAGATTCGATTTTTACCTCGGCCTGACCGATAAGTCAGACATGAGTGGATATCGACCTAAAACTCCTAAGCAAGTCATCCTCGCGAGTCGAACCGAACAAGAGAACCTCTTGCTCCGGCGCAAGCTGGTGTCTCTTGAGGATTGCTTCGACGACGGCGTCAAGATGATCCCCACGCGTCCTCAGTCTGCAAAGCTCGAGCTCACGCAAATCGACCCGGACTTAATTGTGTTTAACTTCAACGACTGGTCTCGAGAGGAGCTCAAGTCGGTCGCCGAGGTGCGAAGCGAGGGCTATGACCGTATGATCTTGGTGCTGGCTAAGAGCGACGCGCCGACAGCCGTGCAAAATCTGAAGTTTATGGATCGAGTCGTTTACCTCGAGAAGCCGTACGAGGCTCGGGAGCTCGTTGGGATCGCGCAAAAGGCGATTCAGCAGGGCCATGTGAAGCAGCGGTTGCATCGTCGATTCAACACACTTCAGGATGCTGAGGTTGAGTTTGAAATGGGCGGGCAGATTTTCCAGTCGCGCCTCTTTAACCTCTCGCGCACCGGTGCCTACCTTGAGCTGAGCACTCTTCGGCAGTGTTTACCCGGTGAGCCCATTCGCTTGCGTATGGAGCTGCACGACGTGAGTCGAACTTATGTGATGCCTTGTGAAGTGATTTGGACGGCGCCTATGGGTCAACACGGCGGCACCGGTCTGGGCGTCAAGTTCACAGGCCGCGCGGAAGTGAAGCGCGATTTCTATGGCCCGGGCTGAGGGCTGACTCCAGGAAGCGACCCCAAAAAGCGCCACCAGAAAGCTTAGTCGGCGGTGAGCTTTTCGATCAATGTGAGACCGCGTTGCAACACCTGATCTTGCCAGAGACGATCCTGAGGATCGAAGAGCTGGCGATTGAGTTGCTTCAACTTTTCTCGATCCGCAGAGTTTCGGTAGCCACGTGTGTGGCCGCGGTTCTCGGCAATGAACATCAATAAAGTTTTGAATTGATTGAGGCCGTCAGCGCCGATGGTGCCAAACTCGGCGGTTACACAAATGGCCTCGCGGGCCTCTCGACAAAAGTTTGCAGCGAAGTCGTTCATATCGCCGGTCGTCTTATAAAATCCCGCGGTATCGGTCGGCGTGATTTCAATTTCTCCAGGCTTGAGCACAGAGGCCAATCGACGTCGCATGGGTTCCATGCCGCGAGCACTTGGCCCATCACTCAAGATGGCGTGGAGACAGCCGCGAGAGCCCAATCCCGTGTGAAGATCGATGGCCACGACACGCTCGCGTGGACCCCCAAGATGTTTCTGGAAGAACTCGGCGACGATGCGAGTTTCCGGCTCAGGTTCTGTGCCGCCATAGCTCAAACCCGTCGCATATTGGTATTGGCCCATACCTGCTGCGATCGCGAGATCTGAGCGGCTCATCTCGCCGCGAGCCATTCGCCACGCGATGCCACTGGCAAGTCGCAAAGTCTCAGCGGGAATGGAGTGGAGAGGTGAGGTGGGCTCGAGAAACTCACGTAGCCGTTCGTAGCCGGGGTTTCGAGTTTGAAAGGTCGCGGGATCGAGGGAAAAATTTCTGTTCAAATTCACATTGCGAGCGTTGTTGCGCCGGCCGTGCAAAAAGCCCCACGCGTTGATACCGTGAATTGCGAGGACGCCCCAGCCTTGTTCGTACAAGCGGCGTGCGGATTGCAAAAAAAACTCCTCTTGGATGCGCGAGCCCGCGGGGGTCTCAGGTCCGTGGACGCCAGAGGTGAGCACCAGCAAACGCTGTCGTTCAGGAGCCAATTCGGCTATTTCAATCGTCAAATCGGCGTTGGGTTCAGGATGGGCTTCACGTGAATTCTCAGGAGAGGCGTTGAGAAGTGAGCGTGAAGTGAGGACCGCGCCGGTGGGTTCGGCCGCGAGTCGAAAACGTTCGCGAGCATCGCGAGGCGTTTTGGGAAAGTGCAGGTCGGCCGAGGCGGAGGTTTGAGCATCGGGACTCGACATTGCGCTGAGAATTGATTCAAATTTGCGCATGACT
The DNA here is from genome assembly GCA_947462815.1 of Pseudobdellovibrionaceae bacterium. GTDB lineage: Bacteria > Bdellovibrionota > Bdellovibrionia > Bdellovibrionales > JAMPXM01 > UBA2339. The sequence continues at coordinate 57,934 of CANHQR010000017.1, read as the reverse complement.
ACTTCTAGCGCGCCCGGCGGTCGTTCGGCAAAGAGGGTTTTCCAACTTGTTCATCGGCCCGATAGTTTTGAGTTGGTGCTCGATGATCAGGGACATCGCAATGCGTTTCGCCTGACGACAGCTCGCGAGCTGCGGGGCATCTTACGACAAATGAAATCGACGTCTCGCCGCGGAGAAGAGACCGCCACGCTGATCTACCGGGCGAAGGGCCATGTGTTCTGTGCCGGTGGGCACCTGCACGATTATGAAAAGATGGGCTCGGCGGCGGGGCGCAAAGCGAATCGCGAGATCGCCGCAATCATCGACGAACTCCGTGCGTGGCCGGGGCCGAGTCTCGCCATCATTGAGGGCGATGTACTTGGCGGTGGCTTGGAGATGTTGGCAGCTTTCGATGCGATTTGGTCAGTCCCTGAAGCCATGTTCGGGTTTTGGCAAAGGCGCGTCGGTTTAAGTTTTGGGTGGGGAGGCGAACGGCGTTTGCGCGATCGCCTGAGCCTTGCGAAGTTGCGCTATGAAATTTTGGCGGCGCGAGCTCTCACGGCCGAGGCGGCCCTGGATTTGGGATTGATTGACGCCATTGTTCCCCGCGCGAGCATCGAAGCTGATCTTCGAACCTGGACTCAGCGGCAGCGCGAATTGTCATTGGCTACAGCACAAGCCAGTAAATCTATACTTGAAGCCTCATCGACCACGGCAGCTCGTCGAATTTTCGACAAACTCTGGTGGAGTCCTGAGCACCGCGCTCGCCTGAAGGCCTTCACACGATCTTAGCGACCTGTTTTCAGTCTCGATTCTTCGTCGCGGCGGCGAATGGCGAGCTGCACGAGTTCGTCGACGAGTCCAGAGTAACTGCGTCCTGCGAGTTCCATCATCTTTGGATACATCGAAATCTTGGTGAAGCCCGGCATGGTGTTGATCTCATTCACAAACAAGACACTGTCTTTCTTGCGCAGAAAAAAATCGACGCGAGATAAGCCCTCGCAATTCAGCGTTCGATACACCTTCAGCGCCACTTGTCGAACTTGGTCGGAGATCTCCGTGTTCAGTTTGGCTGGGAGCTCAAGTCGCGCACCTTCGGCATCGAGGTACTTTGCTTCATAAGAATAGAACTCGTGTTGCGGAATAATTTCTCCGGGAGGCGAAGCTTCGGTCTTTTGATTGCCGATGACGGCGCATTCGATCTCTCGACCGTCGATGAACTCTTCGCAAATCACCTTGTTGTCGAACTGAAACGCTTCGGCCAAGGCGGATTTGAAACTCATTTCGTCTTTGATCTTAAACACACCGATGGAAGAACCCATATTGACGGGTTTCAGGAAAAACGGCGTGCCGAGCTCCTTCGTGAGGGAACCGAAGTGATGCGAGACGGGTTCGTGCTTCCAAAGTGTGACAAACTTGCCGATGCGAATTCCGGCTTGTTGCAGGAGTCGCTTGGTCACGTCCTTGTCCATGCCGACGGCACTGGCCAACACAGAAGGTCCGACAAAGGGTAAGCCGATGAATTTCAGATAACCCTGGACAGTTCCGTCCTCACCATAGGGTCCGTGCAGGATGGGGAAGGCCACGTCGAGGGAAGAGATGCTGCGGCCGCCGCCCCCGTCGCTGTTGATGCTGATCAGTTCCGGGCCCTCTGCGCCGCGCACCAAAGATACACGCGTCGCAAATTGCCGAACATCGATGGGCTGATCGAGTGTCGTGCGGCGAAGATCCGCGAGATCTTGAATCCAGCGCATGACGCCCTGTGGGTCGATGGCAACGGCGAAAATCTCGTAGCGCGAAGGATCCAGGGCATCGACAATACTCTTCCCGGATGCGAGCGAAACATCGTGCTCGGCGCTTTGGCCTCCACAGAGAACCAAGATCTTGGTTTTTCGAGAAGCGCTCTGGGGCGAAGTTCGAGTTGCGTCCGTCATTTGGCGTCCCCCTTCACAATTTCATTCTGCGCAAGTCGACCTCTTTCGTCACCCAAGTTGTAGAGAGTTTGAAGCCCGCGTCGACGAGTTCCAACTGATTCGCCGAGAGGTCGGTGTCAGGGAGGCACAGGCCTTGCGAATTTATCGCGCTCGAGGGCCGCGCTCGAGGGCCGGGCTCGAGGGCCGGGCTCGAGGGCCGCGCCAGAAGGTCGCGCCAAAAAGCTGCACCAGAAAGCTGGGATGCGGTTGGTATTTTGGCCCTCGAGTTGACTTGGTTTGAGAGGCCCCAGAATGGGCCTCAGAAGGCGACTCAGAGAGTAATGTGAGTGATCTAGAGGGAGCCCTATGGCGAAGCGAAAGTTTGACGACAGATTCACAGCAGTTCTGGATCAATGCCCATGGCGATCGGCCCCCGCCGAGACCGTCCGCCGAGGCTGGAGGCCATCCGTGATCTTGACCCTTCGGGTCGCTTTGGGTCTAGGTCTGGTGTTCGCCCAAGTTCTTGCAGAGTCGGCCTCTGCGGCTGTCGATGAAGCGCCCGTGGATTTTGAACGCACAGAAGTGCAGGGACGCTTCGGTGGGGAATTCTTGTTGGGTCCGAATGCGATGCGAGCTGGTTCTAACGGAGTTTCAGTTCTTGCGCGTGATACGCAAATCACGGCGTATGGCTTGACCGTCGTTGGCGATTCGCGCTTGGAGTCGCTCACAGCGGCACCGCTCGAGGAAGCCCGCGAGCTGGGAATTCCGGCCAACTCACGGATCCAGACTCTCGAGTCAGGGCGAGGCGAAGACGGGCTCGACTACACTCGCATTTTGATCAACGAACAAATGATGGCGTGGGTTGCAACCCGAGACTTGGCGCAGTTGGAATCCTTGGAGCGCACGGAAGTGGCGGGGCAAAGCTTCATCACCCCGGTTCGCGGCCGCATCACGGGTCGGGTCGGTATGCGATTTCACCCGATCCTTCGCCGCAGAATTTACCATGCAGGTACGGACTACGCCGCTCCGATCGGCACGCCGGTCAAAGCGGCGGCTGCAGGTGTCGTCACCTTCTCGGGTCACGCAGGTGGGTATGGAATCATGATCCAGATTAATCATGCAGGCGGAGTCTTCACGCGCTATGCGCATCTCTCGCGAGCCCATGTGAGCGAAGGCCAGCGCGTGGCACAGGGTACGTTGATAGGTCGCGTGGGCAACACAGGGCGAAGCACTGGTCCGCATTTGCATTATGAGCGCCGTCGTCATTGATGTGTTCGTACTGATGGATCCCTGACGACTTAGGGGATTCAATCGACTTGCAGATCTTTAGGATACAGGGATTTTGAAGGAGAGACCGACCATGAAGCCGCAGTTTCAGGACAACAAGTTGATCGAATCGAGTTTAAAATCTCGAACTTCGGAGGGCGGCTCGTGCTCGATTTGGGACAAACGAAGCGTCAATCGTGGGGTTAAAGCGATGCTCGCATTCGCGATGGTGGCCATGAGTATCCCCGCACAAGCTCTGACAGCTGGACAGGGAAACCAAGCTCAGTTGGTGCGCGATTTCACAAGACTCAATCCGAACTCTGCCGTTGGCGATGCCCCGGCTTTGGATGCCGCCGAGGACGTCTCTGCTGGGGCGAATGACTACTTCGGTGAGGCCGAAGTGGAATTGGATGCTCAAGGTCGCCAGAGTTTGCAAAACTTCTCGGCTTGGGCGGATCAGAATGCCGAGGCCTTTGATGAGAAAATGCGAGAGCTCCTTCTGCAAGAGGGCTACTTCGATTTGGGCGAAGACACATCATCGATGGCAACTCTTCCCGGTGAGCCCGAAACGTTTATGAATCTGGTGAGGCGCGGTGGGCGATCGAAGTGTCGCCCTGTGCCGGGCCGGATCTTGATGGGCTGCTGTTTAATGTATGTTCGGATGCTGTTGGATCAGCGCAGTCTGATTCCTGATGGCATGCGATTTGGTCAGGCCGCGCGCGATGCGGGTCGAGGTCTTGTGCGTGCCGGATTCCGCAATACGCTCAATCCACGTGCGAACCTCCGCGAGCAGGCTCTGGCCGCTCCAGTGGGTGCCGTGCTGGTCTACACCGGTGGTCCTTACGGTCATATTGAGTACAGGACTTCAAGTGGCTATTACTTTGGACCGACGAATGAATCGCCCGCCACGAGTTGGACGAACTTACGACGTCGACTCACCGGAATCTACGTGAAGTGAACAGCGGCGAGCGGAATGCCAGAAGCGAAATTCCAGAAGCGAAATTCCAGAAGCGAAATTCCGAGGGCCTAATCCCCTCAACACATTTCGACGAGCTCGCGGAGCATCTTCCGGATCCCCGTGAAGACTTCATGTGGACGTGCATCCAACATGTAGGCTGGAGTCGTCAGGACTTTGTTGAGACGATCGCTCACGTAGTCCGTCGCGGTGCAGGGGATCGGTGTTGCGCCGAGCTTCTTGAGCTCCGCATCCGTCGCGGGGTCGCCACCGACCGTCATTTCAAGGCCATGGTGGGGAAGCGAGCAGGCGACGATCGCAGGCGCGATGCAAATCGCGCCGATGGGCTTGGAAGCTTCGTGAAACTCTCGAATGCAGCGAACAACGTCGGCGTGAACTTCGGCGCGGGCTCCCGCAGAAGCGAAATTCGATAAACGCTTGGCCGCTCCATAGCCGCCTGGAAAAACTAATGCATCGAAGTCGATCTCGCGAAGCTCACGGAGAGACCGCACCGCAAAGCGAGTGATTTTGCTTGAGTCTTCGGTGCACTCGGGTGGGGCAAAGGCCTGAACCTCGGCGCCAAACTCACTGAGCGAAATGAGCGTGCTCACGCTTTCGGTGATTTCAGAACCTTCGATAAATCCAGCGCCGCTCAAGATGATCGCGACGCGCTTTTTTGAAGTCGACGGAGAAGGACTCATGGGTCGGAGTACAACACTTCCATTCGGTCTTGTCCATAGGGACAGGGTTGGCCCGATGAGCCGCTGCCTCAGCGATGCTTAAAGTTCATCACGGTCGAGCACTGCTTCACGAGCAGCTTTGCTTGCCCTGTACCGACGCTGGCGAGGCCTTCAACACAGCGGTTGAGTGTTGAGGCGAGGTAAGGCGCATCCGGACTGAAGGCGAAGATCCAGTGTAAGCGATCCGGCACGTCGTTTTCCCAGAATACCATGTCGAAGCTGACGTGGTGAACTTGCATCTGACACTGAGTCATACCACCGCATTGTGCCGCTTGCTGAACGGCAAGGGGGGGCGCTTCGGTGGCCACTCGCTGCTTGAGATTGTGGTAGGTGATGCGCGTGGCTAATGTTTGTACGGCATTGTGTGGCTGCAAGTCTTGCGGGATCAGTTCAGATCCCGAGTCGCCTAAACGCGCAGGACCTAAACTCCCAATCGTTGAAGCGCGACGCAGCCAATCGGTCAAAGCGCGCGGCGAGCGATCGCGTAACATGCGATCGACCTCAGGGCGGAAATGGTAAGAAGAACTCGTCACTTGATCTTCATTGGGTCCAATCATTAATTTCGTGTCGCTTGAAGCTGCAGCCGTCTTATCGATGCGCAGGGGGATCTCGGTGGATACTTTTCTAACTTCGCCATTTTCATACGTCTGTCGATGTTGGATCAGCGTGAGCAAAACCTCAGTGGACGACTCTTGGCGATCGATGATGGTTTGGCCGGTGTCCGCAGTAATCGCTCGCGAGGCACCTGCCGCGAGTTCTTGAGTGTCTGTGATGAGAACAAACTGCCCAAGTTCAATTCCCATCGGGTCCATGTCGCCCGTTGAGGTGTTGAGGGCTTGGTCGACGACCGACTCGGCCACGGGGGGACCGAAGTCGACCGGCATAATTCCATCCTCGGGTTGGCAGCCGCCGATTTGCGAAAAGAGAAAAGGAAGCAGCAGAGCCAAAGCCAAATGCACGATGACCAGCGCGCGAGCGCCTTCCATGCTCCAAGGCTGCGACGTGATGTCTTTGGGCGTTTCGATTTGAGGATCTGAGTGATTTTTTAAATCCTTGTCTTTCATCATATCAAACCGAGTCCCATCCCCAAATCCACAAGGGAATTGGCAAAATGCTTTTCAGGGCTTGCGCTGTGCTCGGATCAAAGCTGTGGATTTCGTGAGGAAGAGCGGGCCCAAACAGCAAACGAGTGATGTCTTGTTCAGATTGCGTGGCATAAATTTGTTGGCCTCGACCAATGCGAAAATCGGTTTTGGTCCTCTCCAAGACCAAATCGCCGATGCCTTGTTGTCGAGCGGCCCGGCGCACTTTCGCAAAAATCGATTCATGACGAAGAATTTTGATCATGCCGAGATGACCATCGTGACGTCGAACGCCCATTGATGTGAGGGTTCGAATCAAGTTTTCGCTATGGTGCGGAGCGATCAGCGTGAGGCCGTGTTCGGGACTTCGACGTGTTTTCCACATGTGGCTGATGAGAGCTGTGAGGGCGCCGACTCCGCCGCCCCACTCGTGAATGTAGCCACTGAGGTCCGCGCCTTTGCCTTCGATTGCGTATGCGACCAGTTTGCCGTGCTTGTCCCAAGCTGTGCAGACTCGCGAATTGGGAATGCGAAGATACTCTCGCACATCGTCGACTCCTCGGTGCGTGCCGACGCTGTGTTGATTGTAAACTCGAAGCAGAGCATCGGCGTCGATTTGCGCGGTGTCGAGAAAGCGCAGGTCGCGCGCAGGTGACTTCAGTTCGCCGTCGATCTGCAGAGCGACTTCGCTGCCGGCGAGCTCAAATCCGAGGCGCCGATAGAAGTCGTAAAGCTCGGTCCACAGAATCGCAATTTCACAATCTGCTGATTCCGCTGCATGAAGGCAGCTCTCGAGCACTTGTGTTGAAAGTCCCTGACCCCGGTGTCCGCCTTCGGTGACCACACTGCCGATGCCCGCGAGCTTGAAGGCCCCGATCGGAGTTTTGATGACAAAGGGTTTGAGAACAGCGTGGGAGAGAACACGCTCACCCTCCAAGATCACGCGCATGTTGTGGCGATTGAAATCTTGCAGAGCACGTGGGTATTCGTCAGCGATCGACCATTTGGAGTTGGGTCGAAGTTCGCGATTGAGAAAGTCGTAAAGCCCGCGAAGTTCGGATTCGCGTGGCGCTCGCGGTCCTTCCATGGACATGAGGCCTCCCTCCCTTAAGTTTAGCCTTGGTCGGCGGGGACGCGGAGGTCGGGGCTCTCGATCATGTCGTTGGTCGAGCTGGACTTTTCTCGGCCAGGTCCCGTTGGTCGCTCATTTAGGCCCTAGCTTCTGTTTGGTTTGACCCCAACTCGACCTCAGGCGAGACTAGCAGCCATGCTGCTCGTCGCATTTGTGGAGAGTTTTAAGTACATCGGTCACCTGATTCCCGTGGCCTGCTTGCGGATTTTTTTGGGTGGCTATTACTTCAAGCATGCCTTGGCTTCATTCCAGAGCGACTATCTGGTCAAAGCCTACCTTGCCGAAGACATCCGCCAGCATCTCCCGAACTCGACAGCTCCAGAATGGTATCGATGGTTTTTGGAGAACGTCGCGATCTCGAATTGGCAGGTCTTCGCGATTTCACTCACCACGTTGCAGCTGTTCATCGGCGTCAGTTACATCATTGGGCTCGCGGTTCGCCCTGCTGCCCTGATCGGCGTGCTGATGTCAATGGCACTGATGGGTGCCGTTGGCATCAACGCGACAGGCTCGACGGGTGCAAGCATCAATTTCCAGGCGACCACTTTCATGTTGGTTTTGCATCTCGTGCTGGGTTGGATTGGTGCTGGTCGTTGCCTGGGCTTCGATTACTTCTTCTATAAGCGTCGCCGCGGCTTGTGGTGGTGAACTTGTGACTCCCCCGGCGAACTCCTCGTCGACCTCGAGATTTCAAAGGACGGGTATGGCCATCTTGGCCTTGGTCGTCTTTGGCGTGCTGATTTTTGTTGCGGCTCGCGATCGTTGGCCGAAGTGGGGCGACTCATCCGACGAAGCCATTGGCCTTGGGCCGAGACTGCGAATTCTTGCCTATTCGAGTTTCGTATCGAGTTGGGGGCCCGGACCACAGCTGGTCGAGTTGTTTGAAGCGCGTGAGAAAGTTCGTGTCGAGTTGATTCAGGCCGACGACGCGGGGGTTATGCTGGCGAAGCTCGAGCATTTTCCCAGCGATCTGGTCATCGGCTTGGATCAATTCGGCCGGCACATGGCGGAGTTCAAGCCGCGTCCTTCTCAAGGTCAGGCCTTCGGGTGGCGTGAAATTGCCAGCGGAGTCACGGAACGTGTCCCCGAGGAGTTTCGAGACCCTCGTTTCGTCGCCTTCGATTGGGCACCCATCGGCTTTGTCTATCGAGAAGGCGAGCCCAAATCTATACCGCGATCCTTGAGCGACCTGCAGAGCAAGCACTTTGAGCGCGCCTTGCTCTTACAGGATCCACGATCCTCATCGCCCGGCCTGCAGTTTTTATTTTGGGTCATGGCCACGTTCGGTGAACGCGGCGGCTTTCAGTATCTGCGTGATTTGAAAGCGAATGTGTTCTCGGTCACCTCATCGTGGTCTCAAGCCTATGGTCTGTTCACCCGCGGCGAGGCACCGCTCGTTTTAAGCTACGCCACTTCGCCGATCTATCATGCTCTCGAAGAGAAAGATGATCGCTATCGATTCGCTTGGTTTGATGAACAGGCCGCGGGCTCATCGGGTCTTGTTCCTGAGTGGGGTGAAAATTCCTTTCACCCCATTCAGATCGAGTACGCGGCGATTCCGGCGGACTGTCGAGCTTGTGAGGTTGCGGAAAGATTTTTGATGTTGATGCTTTCGCACGAGGGACAGACGTTGATTATGCGACACAATTGGATGCTTCCGGTAAGACGCGAAGTTGCTTTTGCGCCCGGACAAGAGGCCTTTGCAAAGACCTTCGAACGTGCCGAACGCCTCAAGACCTCTCTGAAGCGTCTCGAGAGTTGGCCCGCACAACGAGAAAACTTGCTGAAGAAGTGGCAAGAGGCCGAACTATGAAACAACCAGCGAAGTGGGTTGGCTGATGTTCGCGGGACTCAATTTTCGTGGAACAAGTGTCCGCTGGGCTTTGTGGCCCATTTTTCTTCCCTTGCTGTTTGTTCTGCTCGCACCCTATGCGATGACGTGGAGGTTTGCAGGCGGACGACTGTATTGGCCAGAGGGAGCGACGGAGCTTTTGGGGCGCAGTTTGCTCATGGCGGGAGGTACAGCCGCTCTTGCCGTCCTCTTGGGGCTCATTTTGGTGCCCGGTGCTTTGCGGGCCCAAGGTGTTTTCACGTGGGCGCTCATTTTGCCGGCCGCTGTTCCTGCACTTGTTCCCATTCTCACTTGGTTGGATTTGTTCCCTGGGTGGCGGGGCCTCACGGCGGTGATTTTTGTACAAGCGATCATGAATGCGGGTTTGGTGGCGGTGAGCTTGGCCCGCGGCTTAGAGAGTCGCTGGGCGGGCGCCGTCGAATTGGCAATTGCTGAGGGAGCTTCGCCGCGGATGATCTGGCGCCGGGCCCTCCTATCCGGATTGAGCGGTGAGCTTCGGCAGGGTTTCACCTTCGTGCTGGCCGTGGCCCTCACGAGCTTTTCCATCCCATTGGTGCTCGGAGGGCGACAGGCGATCAATTTTGAAATGGGGATCTATCAGGCTTTGCAGCTCGAGATGAATTGGTCGGCAGCTCTGAGTCTGTCGCTCATCCAACTGCTCTTGCTCGTTTTTCTGGTAACGCTCTTGCGCCCTCGCGGTGAAGATCAGATGGCGACGCGTGCTCGATTGCGAGAGCATCTGGGCTCGCGGTGGAGTTTGGCTCTCGGGCTACTTCCCGCAGCCGCGATGCTCGGTACACTGCTCGCACGAGCGGGAATCGGTGTGGCTCAGTTTGACCCCACGCTTTGGCGCGAACTGCCTCGCGCAATTTTAGCCTCAGGGCTTGTCGCCTTCGGAACGTCGGTTTTTGTAGCGTTGGGGCTTTGGCTGGTGGCGCGCGGACTTCCGGATCAACGCGAGCGTCAATGGCTTTCCGCTTACACCACGCCCTCGGCCGTGCTGTTGGGCTTTGCCACCTTGGCTCTCGGCGAGGGGCACGGCTTTGAGATGGATCTCCTCCGCATCATCGTGGGTTGCAGCTTGATGTTTGCTCCGGCGCTCTGGAGATGGCGAATTGCCCCGCGTCTTGCGGAGCTCGATCGACAAGTTGAAGTTGCGAGATGCTTGGGCGCACGAGACTCGTTGATTGCCGCAAGAGTGGTCGTGCCGGCAATTCGTAATGACTTAGCTTGGGTGGCGGGCCTGGCCGCGTTTTGGGCCTGGGGTGATTTTGCGTTGAGTTCGGTGGTCGCGGGTCGATCGCAAAGTTTGGCTCTGGTCGCTCGAGACTTGATGCAGGCCTATCGTCTGGAAGCCGCTGCGCTTTGCATTGTCTTGTGTTTGTTGATGGGCATTGTGCAAGCCGCCATCACGCAGAACCTATTGCGGCGACGAGAGTGAGCTGGGGATTTTGAGGCTCTGAAGTTCGTTCTGGAAGTCCATTTTCGAAGCTCGCAGGAGGAAGTGACATGTCCCAGATTCGCGGTCTCATCAAGGACTACGACGGCTTCCGTCTTGAAATTCCGTTGATGGAATTGAGTGATCAAGGCGTGACCGTCTTGCGAGGCCCCTCGGGATCCGGAAAAACCAGCGTGCTGCGAATTCTGACGGGCCTTGAGCCTTGCGACGGTTTCGAGTGGTGGATCCAAGATCAAGGACGTGAAATCAATCTCGCCGAACTTTCCGTACGCGATCGGCGTCTGGGCGTTGTCTTTCAGAGCTATGAACTCTTCCCGCATTTGAGTGCCCAGCAAAACCTGAGCTTCGCTGCAGAAGCTCGAGGTTTAGATCCAGCTTCGACCGCGAATCGTTTGAGGCGCTTGATCCAGCGACTGAGTCTCGAGCCGATCCTCGAACGGCGAGCCGAAAAGCTTTCAGGCGGTGAAAAGCAGCGTGTGGCTTTGGCGCGAGCTCTCATCGGGCAGCCGCGATTTCTACTTCTCGATGAACCTTTCGCAGCTCTCGATCAAGACTTGCGGGCTGAGGCGCGTCAGCTTCTCCAGCAGGTGCTGCATGAAGAGGCTTGTCCCGCGCTACTCGTCACGCACGACCCTGCAGACGTCGATGCTTTGGCGACCAAAGTCATCGATATCGAGAACGGACGTCTGCGATCTAGCAAATGAGTCGATCTCAAAATGCCAGTGTTTTTGCCAGAAGTTCCCCGAGCCGAAGTTCGAGCTCGGCTCGGTGCTTGTGGGCCTCAAATAGCAACTCCGATGCCGATGCAAGGTCCGGAGAGTTTTTGATACCGCGACGGTACTCGGCTGTCGTCATGTCAAAATAGTTCTGCGCCCTTTGCACGCGAGACTTGGCGAGATCGAGAAGTCGTCGAGTGCTTGAGACCTGGCGCTCTAGATCTAAGCGTTCGACCTGCTTTTGCCGCCGCAGTTCGCTGAGCCGGCTCTCTTCGCGCGAGAGAAAAGCTTGGGCCTCATCCACTCTGGATTGGATTTGTCCACTGGCCCACAGAGGAATTCGGATTTTCAATTCAAAGTGCCGATCATCGAAGTCGGTGCGCTGATCGACGGCCCGTAGTCGGCCCGCCGAGGCGAGCAGATCGAGTTCGCCCCAGCGGGTTGATTTGGCCGAGTCCGCCTGGAGCTGCTGAACGCGCACGATCGGTTCCGCCGCCAAGATCTCGAGAGATTCTTGAAGCCGAGGATTCAGTTTCAAGTGCTCGCGCCAGGCCTGCGTCAACTCCGGGGAGCTTTTGGGATCGCCCAAGCCGAAGCTCGCGAGGCGCGCGAGTTGATCCTGAAGTTGCGTTCGATAGTCTTCGAGGCGGGCTTCGATCTCGTTGCGTCGCAACTCAAACTCGAGCTTGTCGATGCGGCTGGTGAGACCCGCTGCAACTTTGCGTTGAGCCATGTCGCTGTGCTCTTGATTTAAGGTCAGCTCGCGCTCTTCGATCATCACGAGTTCGTGGGCCATCAAGGCGCGCCCAACCTTCATCAAGAGTTCGCCTCGCATGATTTGTTGTTGCCGACGGTATTCGATCTCGGCGATCGCGACTTCGGCTTCACCTTGCTGGAGGCGGGCGCGATCTCCGCCGCCGCGCCATAGGTTCCACTTCAGTTCCACGCCCGCAATTCCGCCGCGATCCAATTCCGGGCCTTCGCGTTTATCTTGTGCGCCGAAAAAGGCATCGACGCGTGGTCCGTAGGCCGACTGGAACAAGCGAGTCGCGGACTGCCGAGCCTTGAAAGTGAGTTCAGCCGCTTTCACATTCGGTGCGGATGCAATGGCCTCTTCGAGGCTCAAATGGCGATGCCCTGTCGGTGCCGATTCGGCTGAATTCGTAGTAGCCAAGTTAGATCGAGCCGAAGCTTCGCGAGCGGGATCAGCGTATGTTGTCCCGGTCGCCAGAGAGAGTATGAGGATCGTCGCGCCAGCCGCCTGCCGCCAGTAGGGTCCCGATGAAGTTCGATGAAGCGTCTTGGAATGTTCGGCCTTCCGCAGATGGCGCACTGGAAATCGATCGCGACGACAGCTCAGGAGCTCACGGCAATTGGACACTCTCGACCTCACTTCTCAGCCTGAAACTTGAATTGCTCTTGGATGGCGGTCAGTTGACCGTTCACGTCAGCCATCGCCTCGAGTCTGATTTCGATCGCTAAACGATGCGATTTGCCGAAGTCGAGCTTCGCAACGGCAAGGCCCGTCGCCGTATCCCAGTTGAGCGGAAGTGCTTGAGATTTTCCACGCGGAGGAGTCAGAGTCGCTGCGATCTTCACGTCTTTAAGTTGTTCGCCTTCGTGAGCTCGTGGCCAAACCTTCAATTCGCCCTGCTGGACGCGATATTCAAGATCCAAGGCTTTGCCGGCTTTCACCATGCCACCGTACTTCGACTTGAGCTTCACGGGTGCGTGATGTCCCTCATGGGCTTGGGCCTGATGGCTGAACGAGACGAGAGCGAAGACAGTCAGCATCGCGAAAGATGATGCCATGAGAACTTGAGTGATTTTTGTTTGTGGGTTTTGAGACACGCCAAACTCCTTGTTGTTGATGGACGAGTTAAATAGACGAGTTAAATGAACTTCATTTTGGCTAAGCTTTGCTCCGCGGCTTTCCGGCTGAACTTCCAGAAGACCATGGGGGTAACGACAAGATCCAAGGCCGTCGAGGACAGCAATCCACCGGTGATCACCACGGCGAGCGGATGCAAGATCTCTTTGCCGGGAGCTCCGGCCGCCACGAGAAGTGGCAACAGGGCGAGGATCGCCGTGAGCGCTGTCATCAAGACCGGAATGAGGCGTTCACAAGAGCCGCGCACCACCATTTCGAGGGTGAATTTTTCACCTTCAAAGCGCATGAGGTGTAAGTAGTGCGAAAGCATCATGATGCCATTTCGCGAGGCGATTCCAGCAAGCGTCACAAGTGCCAGCAGGCTTGCAATGGTCATCGGCATTTGGGTGATCTGCATGGCGAGCACGCCGCCGATCAGGGCCAGAGGGACGTTCAGCATGACTTGGCCCGCCATCCAAGCCGATTTAAAGTGGGTCGTCAGAATGGTGAAGATGAGGATCAGCGACAGCACTCCAAGTCCGGTCATCAATCTCGTGGCACGCACCTGAGACTCAAACTGTCCTTCGATGGAATAGCTGAGACCGCTTTCGAATTTGACCTTGTCATCGAGAGCCTTGCGAATCTCATCGACCACGGGCGAGAGTGCGCGACCCGAGGTATTGGCTGAGACCACGATTCGGCGTAAGGCATTTTCGCGAGCGATCAGGTTAGGCCCTTCCGCCTCATACACGTCGGCCACATCGGCAACGCGAATTCTTTGTCCGTCTGGCATGACTTTTACGATGGTGTTTGAGATCAGCTCGGGATTGCGCCGCGACTCTTCATCAAAGCGCAAAAATAGATCGACGCTGCGTTGACCTTCGATCACTTGTCCGACAACGCGCCCTTGGAGGGCTTGCTCCAAGAGATCCGCCAAATCGCCCGTCGTCAGTCCGTAGCGCGAGGCTTCCTCGCGAAGAATCTGAATCTTCAACTGAGGAATCAGCGCTTGGCTCTCTACCTGCAAATCCACCAAACCATCAATATTTTGAAGTGCGCCCTCGACTTCGGCGGCCTTGGCTCGAAGTTCAGCGAGGTCTTCGCCAAAGATTTTCAAGGCGATTTGAGCGCGAACTCCCGAAGTGAGGTGATCGAGGCGGTGCGAGATCGGCTGGCCAATATTGAAGTAAACGCCGGATAGTTTTTCAAGCTGTGAGCGGATCTCCTCCAGAACGCTCTCTTTGCTCTGACCCTTACGCCAATCCTCCAAGGGTTTAAAATCGACGTCGATTTCGGAATAGTGAACGCCCTCGGCATGCTCATCCATCTCCGCACGCCCTGTCCGTCTTGAGACGGATAGGACTTCGGGCACAGCGGCGATCAGGCGTTCGGCCTCTTGACCGATTCGATTCGACTCGGTCAGCGAGACTCCGGGATCAAGGAGTAAGTTGATCGTCGCTGTTCCCTCATTGAACTGCGGTAGAAAGTCGCGGTCCATGCGAAAGGCGATGAGGGTGGTGAACAAAAACAGCGCGGCGACGGGTGCGAGCCACCAACCGCTACGATTCAACCACACGCGTAGAAATGCCGCCTGTCGAGCCTTCAGCCAACGCGCCAAGCGCGTTTCAGATTGCTCTTTGAGTTGACGACCGCCGAGAAGGTAAGAGCAAAGCACGGGCGTGAGTGTCAGCGAGACGAACATCGAAGCGAGAATCGAGACGACATAGGCGACCCCCAAGGGAGCGAAAAGGCGACCTTCGATGCCGCTCATTGCGAACAGGGGGAAGAATACAGCGATCACAATGAGGGTGGCGATGACGATGGAGTTTCGCACTTCACTGGACGCCTGAAACACAACACCGAGGATCGGATCCGGTACGGCCTTCAGGGCGTTCTCCCGCAAGCGTCGATACACGTTTTCAACGTCGACAATCGCATCGTCGACGAGTTCACCAATTGCGACGGCCAACCCGCCAAGCGTCATGGTGTTGACGGTCATGCCCATCAGCTCGAAGACCAGGGCAGAGACGGCGAAGCTCAAGGGGATCGCGGTTAAGGTGATCGCTGTGGTTCGGAGATTTGCGAGGAACATCATGAGAACAACGATGACGAGAAGCGATCCATCGCGCAGCGCCTCGATCACATTGTGAACCGATGTTTCTATGAACGTGGCCTGACGAAAGAGATTTCGATGCAACTTCACTTGCCCGGGTAGCTGTCGTTCGAGCTCGTCAAAGGCGACATCGAGACTCTTCGCGAGGTCCAGCGTCGAAGCGCCGGGCGCCTTCTGGACGCTGAGAATGATGCCGGGCTCAGCGTTGATGCTCGCATCGCCGCGTTTCGTGCGAGGGCCCTCGATGACGGTGGCGACGTCTCGGACGCGCACGGGCTGGCCGAGGTGATAGCCCATAAAGGAATTGAGAATCTCTTCCTTTTCGCGGACCCCGCCGATGATGCGGATCAGGTTTTCGCGCTGGTCCAAATCAATAAAGCCGCCCGAGGTGTTCTTGGAGATCTCCGCGATCGAATGCTCGATAGTCGCCAGAGACAACTGGCGCTGTTGAATCTTTTCGGCACTCAGTAGAATTTGATACTGACGAACGCCGCCGCCGATGGCGACGACTTGTGAGACGCCGTTGATGGCCATCAGACGAGGCCGTACCACCCAGTCGGCAAAATTGCGAAGCTCGAGAGGGCTCAGGTCGGCGCCCTTTTCGGCCACCAGTCCGACCAATTGGATTTCACCCATGATCGAGGAAATCGGTCCGAGCTGAGGCAGGACGTCGCGAGGCAAGCGCTCTCGCGCGATCGCTAGCCGCTCTTGCACCAACTGACGGTTTCGGTAGACGTCCGTGTCCCAATCGAACTCCACCCAAACTATGCTCAGTCCCGCGCCGGACTGCGAGCGAACGCGCTCGACATCTGGCAGTCCCAGGAGGGCGCTCTCGATTGGAATTGTCACCAGAGTTTCGGTTTCCTCCGGGGCGAGGCCCTCAGCCTCGGTCATCACCGAGATCGTCGGTTTGTTGAGGTCGGGAAACACATCGACGGGAAGATGCGTGATCGCGTAGCCGCCCCAAGCCAGAACCAAGGCTGAAAATGCGAGGACGAGCAGGCGATTGCGCAGCGACCAATGAATGAGGCGGTCGAGTGGGGAGTGATCGGTTTCTATAGGATGAGGCGTCGGTGATGAAGGGTTCAAGTGGACTCTCCCTCAGCGAGTTGATCGAGGATGGGGCATTCAGGTCTCTCGTCGCCATGACAACATTGCGCGAGTTTTTTGAGTGAGTCACGCATGCGCTCGAGATCCATGATCTTTTGATTCAGTTCATCCACATGTTTCTCCACGAGCCGATGGACATCGCGACTCGCTCGGCGCTTGTTGAACCAAAGCGAAAGGAGTTGCTGAATCTCTTGCAGGGAAAAACCTAAGTCGCGCGAAGTTTTGACGAAGCGTAAAGTGTGCACGTCTTCGTTGGAGTATTGGCGATAACCCGATTCGGTTCTCTTGGCTTCGGGCAAGAGGCCGATGGCCTCATAATGCCGGATCATTTTAGCGGTAACGCCACTGAGGTGAGAGGCCTGGCCAATGTTGTAGACGCCTCTCATTGTCCACCTCCAGCGATCGCGAATGCGGACTTAGCGACTTGAGTCTCGCCGCTGAGGCCGGCCTTCGCTTCGGCCCGTCGCACCGACAAGATCAGGAGGAGACTTGAAACGACAACGCTGACGGAGCTGAAGCCCATCGCGAAGGTCGCGAGAGTTGGAGTGAGTTGACCGGTCGCCGCCATGGGGACGGCGATGAGATTGTATCCGAATGCCCATGCTAGATTCTGCCAGAGTTTACGATGCGTGGCTCGGGCGAGAAGAATCACGCGCAACAGCGATCGAGGATCAGGGTTGAGTAAAACGACTGCGGCGGCTTGACCGGCGATCTCCGTGGCGCTGCTGACTGCGACGCCGAGATCGGCCTGCGCGAGGGCTGCCGAGTCGTTGATGCCATCGCCCAGCATAGCGACATGTTCGCCGCGAGCTTGGGCGGCTTGAATCCATGCGACCTTATCTTGCGGCCGCATTTCGCCGTGAGCTTCATCGATTTTGAGTTCGCGCGCGATTCGAGCCACTTCAGCGTGTCGATCTCCGGAGAGCAGCGCGACCTTCACGCCCTGGGCGCGAAGAGCATCAATAAGTTCGGCCGACTCGGGTCTTAGCTCGTCGACAAAACGCAAGTGCCCGAGAATTCGCTTGGCGCCAAGATCGGCAAGAAAACTCAGCGTGCCTGCTGCGGACGCGTCGAGATTCTCGCTGGGGTGCAAACCCATTTCCTGCATCCACCGCTCCGAACCGAGTGCGAGATGTCGCGCCGTTGAGCCGTGTCCGACCCGACCTTGAATTCCAGATCCCGCGACGACGCGGACCTCATCGGCTGTCGGCAGCTGAAGCTGCTGGTTCTTGGCTTCGGCCAAAAGCGATAACGCGAGGGGATGGGTACTGCTTGTCTGCAGTGCCGCGGCGGCGGCGAGGTCGACCTCATTGAGGCTGAACTCTCGCAGCGTGGGCTCACCGCGAGTGAGTGTGCCGGTCTTATCGAAGGCTGCCCGATGTAGCCGAGGTGCGACTTCAAAGATTCCGGGATCGCGAATGATGAATCCGCGCTTTGCGGCTTCACCCAAGGCGACCATCACAGCCGTCGGCGTGGCGAGTCCAAGGGCGCAAGGGCAAGCGATCACCAGAATCGCAATCGCCCGAATGAGGCCTTCACTCCAGTCTCCCGTCACGGCGCCGTAGCCAATTGCGACGAGAGCCGAAATGCCGAGAATCAGCGGCACGAATACCGCACTCCAACGATCGACGAGACGGGCGATCTTATCTTTTTTTGCTTGGGCGTTTTCGAGCGCCTCCAGCATTTGCGCGAGCAGGCCGCGATCCGCGGCATGCGACACTCGCGTGATGATCTCACTGTCGAGGACCAGTGCGCCTCCGTAAACGGCGTCGCCCGCCGTCACCCAGCGAGGTGCGCTCTCTCCCGTCATCGAACTCTCATCAATACTCGCCGCACCCTCGGCGATGACGCCGTCGCAGGCGATGCGCTCCCCACTTCGCGTCACCAGGAGATGGCCGGGCTGCAAGGCTTCCAATGTTCTCTCGATCACGCCCTTGGGAGTTTTCACACGCACGATTTCGGGTTGCAGACGCTTGAGCGACTCAAGGGCCGAGCCCGCGCGCCTCTTGGCCACGGCCTCCATCCACTTTCCGAGTTGTACGAAGGCCAAGATCGCCGCGGCCGATTCAAAAAACAGGTGAGTATGATGACCTCGATGGATTTGCCAACGATAGACAGAGTAGGCGAAGGCGGTTGTGGTGCCGAGAAACACCAACACGTCCATCGTAAAACTCAAGTGGCGGAGATTGGCGAGGGCGCGCTTCGCGAACGAGGTGCCCACCCCCAGCATCACCAGGCCTGTCAGCAACAGCTGCACCTCAGGCGAGGGCATGGGCCATACCGACCACAGCATGGGCAGCAACATGGGTAAGGTCAGAGCCAGCGCAAAGATCGCGCGCCACTTCTCATCGCGCACGCGCGCGTCGGCGAGCTCGCGAACTGTGGAGGCTTTGACCTCCGACTTCAACTGCACTTTGTAGCCTAAGGATTCAAGCTGGGAAATGGCCTGAGTCGTGAGAAGCTCTTGCCGCTGCCGAACTTGGTCGGGTTTGCCGTCGTCTTCCAGATCGAAGCGCGCTTCTTGGGTTAGTAAGTTGACGCGAACGTTCTGGATCCCATCGATCTTTCGGAGCGTGGAGTCGACTTTGTTCACGCACCCCGCGCACTTCATTTCATTCAGCAGGAGCCTTTGTTCCATTCGAGAAAGATGAAGCTTGCCATCATGGGAAGGTCAAGAGATGCCCCCACTGAGTGTGTAAACTTTGAAGCGCTCGCGCCTAACTTTCCATTTTTACTCAACAAATTTAAGATTCGCGTCTTTAACATCATGAATCGAGACGAGGCGGTCGCAATTCCGATCAGCCGCGTCTCAGAGGAAGGCTCACGGCCGAGCAAAATCCAGGGTTTGCGCAGGCGGTCGGTCAGCGACGGAGTTCCCGGCCGCGGGCTGTCCGGTCTTTTTGCATACTCAACCGGGCCAGTCCGGGGCGCCTGCCGCCGTCCGCAGCGCCTGCACCATCGCGGCTTCGCGGCCCGTAACTCGTCGATCGAACTCCATTACGCGATCCAAACTTTGATGAAGCTCGGTGAGAGTGAGCGGCGGCGTGGCTTTCAAAACACGGAAGGCGAGCACGAGATCGGCGATTCGCAGTCGCGCAAGGGGCTTGGCCGAAAGGCTCGGCAGATTTCGCTTCATGAGCATCCACCCTGCGGCGTAGGCCTTAGCACGCTCGGTCGCCGATTCGTGACCAACTTGTGAGGCAAAGCTGAGAATCTGATGCGTCGCGAGCATGAGGTCCGCCGTTGCCGGTGCGCGAAGCGGTGTGCGACGGTCCGGGTGAAGCGCAAAAATTGTATATGCGACCAGAAGCATGTTGAAGCGACCGTCGGGCGTTGAATCGTGAATCTCCAGTTTTTCGAGTTCACTGAGCCAATGGCGACGTTCGTCTTCTCGATTCTCGCGAAGAGCGGGCAAACTTAAGTTCAAAAGTTGCAGACGTTCGAACTCGGGTTGCTCGACGGTGGCGAGCCAGGCCTCCAGCTGGGCTCGAAGCTCGTCGTCTTTCGAGGTCGCAGAGGTTGGGCGAATATTAGCCAATGCGAGGGCTAAAGATTTTGCGAGTGCCGCCTCGCGCCTCGCAAGTTGGAGCAAGTGCGTACCGGTGTGATGCGAGCGCTCCAGATTCGTACCGAACGACGAGACCTGATCTGTCGCTTGCTGGAGCAAGGAAACCGCCCCGGCGAGTTTCGCAGTTTGCGGTTTCAGAATGTCAATCCGCTCGTCGGGCCGCTCTTCGACGGGAAGGTCGACGCGTTCGAAGAAGTCGGGCTTGATTCCGGGTGGAGCCGCCCCGGTTCGCAACAGCTCAGGACAAATTCTTTGTAGCCGAGTTTCCAGCGAAGGATGAGTTTCGAGGAACTTGGAACCGAAGAACGAGCGGGGGGGTTGGCCGCGCGCCGAGCTCAAAAAGAAGTGCGACATTTCGTGGGCGAAGGGAGCGTTCAATCCCTTGTCCTTGAGTTTCCAGATTTTCCAGAGCGCGCCGCCAATTCCGTAGGGATTGCGTGTGTACTGCAGAGCGCTCGCGTCCGCCAGGTGCTCTCGCTCTCGAGACAGTGTGGCGCGGAGTAGACTTCCGAGAAACCTGCCGAAGCTGCCGACCACAATCATGGCTAAACCAATAATCAGATGCGATCCACCGTCGTTTTTTCCCGAGCTACTGGAGCGGCGACCCTGTATCATCATGTAACCCAACGTGCTGATTGCGTCCAAGCCGCCGATCCAGCAGACCATCTGCATGTTGAGTCGCATATCGCCGTTGAAGATATGAGAGAACTCATGCGCCACAAGTCCTTGAAGCTCGTCGCGGTTCAGACGCCGCACGGCTCCCCGGGTGATCCCGATGACGGCGTCGAACTGATGGTAGCCGGCCGCAAAAGCGTTGATGCTGTTTTCTTGATCGAGTAAGTAAACCGGCGGCGAGGGAATTCGAGCGGCCAGGGCCATTTCGTCGACGACGTTGAGAAGGCGACGTTCGTCCGCGTGCTCTGTTTTTCGCTCGACGAGCCGACCCTCCAAACTTGTGGCGACGGACTTACCGCCTTGGTTGAGCATTTCGCGCCTACGGAGGTAGCCAAAAACCACCATCCAAAGGGTAAACAAGAGGCAAGCGATGATCTCCCAGGGGTGAACCCAACGTTGTCCGGCCTTGTAACCACTGTAGACAACGAGCAATAGGAACGTCAGCGCGATCGTCGCGACCATCGCTATCCAAAACAACAGAAGTATGCGCCAGGTGTTGCGTCGAGCCTGAGCTTGTTGAGCAAAGAAGTTTGTTGCAAAAACGCGCGTCTGGTCGGCTGTCTGGCGCACCGTCGCTTTACGAGAGCCATCCGCACGTATCATCAGAACTTCACGGCGACGGCTTCGCGCTCACGCGGATTTTCGATTTCAAAACTCTGCGCGGCGGTGAAGTTGAATAGGCCAGCCACGATGTTGCTGGGAAATACTTGTCGTGCAGTGTTGTACTCCATCACCGCGTCATTGAAAGCCTGCCGCGCGAAGGAAATCTTGTTCTCCGTTGAGGTCAGCTCCTCCATCATCTGCAGCATGGTGGTATTGGCCTTGAGGTCGGGATAGGACTCCATCACGACTGACAGCGACTGCAGTCCGCCTCGCAGTTGCGATTCAGCTTGGGCAAGCTTGCCGATCTGGGCGGCGTCGGCTGGGTTTTGTGAAAGCATGCGCATGGCCGCTAAGCCTTGATTGCGCGCAGCGATCACAGCTTCAAGAGTCTCGCGTTCATGCTTCATGTAGGCTTTGGCCGTTTCGACGAGATTTGGAATCAAGTCGTAGCGGCGTTTCATCTGTACATCGATTTGCGCGAAGCTGTTGGACAAAGCCGTCTTGAGGCGCACCAAGCCGTTGTAGACGGTGATCGTGTAAAGAAGCAAAGCGACCAGCAGACCTGAGACCACCCCAAAAAACATCGTCATAAATACCTCGTCTGAAAATTGTGACGTCAAAGCCTGGCCGCAGGCAAGAGTTGCCGATTTTAACGTGCTGGCTGGTCCAATGAACTGGGCCAGACAATCTGGCGAAGCTCGAGAGGGATGAATGAAGCGCGCGCCGCTATCTCATTCATCTGGCGAAACTCGACTTCAGTCAGGCCGAGGCCTTGCGCGACGGCGTTGTATTCGTGCGTGAGGTCCAAATCAAAGACACCCGGATCATCCGTATTGAGCGTGCACTTGATCCCCGCATCCAGCAGGCGACGCAGCGGATGTTCTGCAATCGATGCCGCCGCTTGCGTGAGCACATTTGAAGTCGGGCAGACTTCCAACACCAAACCGCGGTCGCGCACCCAGCGCAGCATATCGGGATCTTGGGCGATCTGAATGCCGTGGCCGATGCGTTCCGCACCCAGCCGTTCGGCGGCAATGCGCACGTTTTCAACGGCGTCAGCGCTCGGAGCTTCGCCCGCATGCACGGTGATCCGTAAGCCTCCGGCTCGCGCTCGAGCGAAGCACGCTTCAAAGGGGCGAGCGTCAAAGCCGACTTCGTTATCGGCCAGATCGAGGCCGACAAAAGTGTCGCGGTGAGCAATTGCGAACTCCGTTACGCGTTCGGCCACAGCGACGGGCTTGATTCGCTGAAGAATGGCGATGAGACCCACTGCGATGGGCAAGTGGCGGCAAGACTGAACACCCGCGACGATGGCCGCGTGAATCTCTTCAAAGCTCAGGTGCTCATGGCCATCTTGAATAAAGGTGGGGGCATAGCGAAGTTCAAGAATGCGAATGCCCTCCTCCGCCGCGTCCTCAATACACTCACGGGTCACGCGCGTGAGGAAGTCGGGTGTCGACAGAGCTTGCTGGGCCGCCAAGAATTTTCGCAAGACACTGCCGAGATCCCGCATCGGTTCGGTCACCAAAAACTGCTCGCGAAACTCGCGATCCGTCGACGGGAGAACAACGCCCTGCTCCTTGAGGCGCTCGCGCAGGGTGGACGGACGAATGGAGCAATCCAAATGCCGGTGGAGATCGACTTTGGGAAGATGCGACCATGGCGACCATTTTTTGCTTGGGGCGGAGTTTGTCGATGAGCTCATGAACCACAAATTGGCGGCTCATGAGTCTCTTGTCACGAGTCTCTTATCGCGAGTCTTACTTCGATTCTCTGGTCTCGAGTCATTTTTCGAGTCTCTGGGGCAACTTGGTGTTCGCCGGGCGCTGTTGAGGGTTGACGCCCTGCGAGCGTTTAGGGAAAACCCTCTCATGGCAGCAGAAACCGTCGCACCCAATCCTTCTCTTCTTCAAAACAAATCCCACGAACCACTGCGTCCGCTGGCGATGAAATCTCGCCTGGCCGACTCCCGAGGCCTTAGACCTCGCTGGAGCGCCAGCGTGCAAAGACTCAGCGGGGAATCGATCCCTGTGGCTTGTCCCAAGTCGACGCGCGCGATGGTGGCACTCATGGACATGGAGGCCCAGCTCGGTGGAGCCGCCTCGCACTTTGGCGGGCCTTCAGCATTTGCCGAGTTAATGTCGGCCCTGCATGGCTTGATGTTCCACGATGCGGAAACGAAGTCGCGTCCCTGGTTCGATCTCTACAACTTCGTCAACGATGCCGGTCACTGCGAAAACGGCCTCTACGCACTGAAGGCCAACTACGGCATGGCGGGTTTGAAGCTGGAGTCGCTGAAAGAGTTCCGCTCCATCACGTCCAAACTCACCGGTCACGGCGAAGCCCACTTGTTCCCTGAGGGCGTGCTCGTCTCGAACGGACCTTTGGGATCGGGTCTGCCGCAGGCTCAGGGTTTGGCGATTGCCGACGCTTTGACGGGCGCGCGTGCAACAAGCGCGACGGCGGGCTTCGATGCGCGTCAGCGCGTGACCGTGTGTGCGCTATCCGATGGTGGCGCGATGGAGGGCGAAGCGCGTGAAGCTTTAGCCGCCATCCCGGGCCTGGCGCAGAAGGGTAAAGTGGCGCCCTTTGTGCTGATCATCAGCGATAACCGCACCAAACTCAGCGGTCGCATCGAGCAAGACTGCTTTTCGATGGAGCCTTCTTTCCGTGCCCTGGACGATTTGGGATGGAAAGTTCTGCGACTTGAGGATGGACATTCGTTGCAAGCTTGCGCTTCGACTCTTGAGGAAGCCTTTGAATTGGCGCGACTCAATCCTTCGGTGCCCGTTGCGATCGTCGCACGCACGATCAAGGGTAAGGGAAATAAGAAAGCTGAGGCCTCGGCTTCGGGCGCACATGGCTTCCCTCTGAAATCGGCCAAAGAACTGCCTGAGTTCTTGACCGAGATCTACGCACCTGCACAGGTTCCACCTGAGTTCATGGCCTGGATCGAAACCGTACAAAAGCGGGAGACTGAACTCTCTTCGCGCGTGAGTGCGACGGTGCAACCCACGACTCCCGGCGCGGCCTTGCTCAAAGCGACCGGTAGCGAAAAAATCCAAGTCGGTGTGGCCAAAGCTCTGGTCGCCGCTCGAGGCCGTGGGCTTCCGGTGGTCTCCGTCACTTCGGATTTGCCGGGCTCCACCGGCGTAGCCGATTTTCACAAAGTGTATCCGGATTCAGCTCTTGATGTCGGCATTGCCGAGGCCAACATGATCTCTACGGCGGCGGGGCTTTCGCTGGCCGGCTATATTCCCGTCGTCGATACCTTCGCGCAGTTCGGCGTGACCAAGGGCGCTTTGCCGATCACCATGGCGAATCTTTCGCTGGCTCCGGTGATCGCGATTTTTTCGCACACCGGCTTTCAAGATGCGGCCGATGGTGCGAGTCACCAGGCGCTGAGCTTCTTCGCTCAGGTCGCGAGCATTCCGCACACCGAGGTGTTTTCACTCTCCACCTCGGCAGAAGCTGAGGACTTGCTGACGCTCGCGATTGAGGACTTCGCAGCGGCACGAATTCGAGGCGAGGTCCCGCCCACGCGCGTGTTTTTCTTGGGCCGTGAGAACTTTCCCAAGCGCCTCATCCCCGAAGGGCAAAAGCATTCGCTGAATACGTGGCCCACACTCCTTCGTACCGAGGGAGCGAAGCCTGTGGTGATCGCCGCGAGTGGTTCACTCGTTCCCGAAGCTCTCAAGGCCGCGGATCGACTCCAGGCTCAGGGTCGAGGTGCGATCGTCTTGCACGCATCCAACGTGAATCATCCCGATCTCGCGACACTCAAGTCTGTACTGACCCAGGCCGATGGGCGACTTGTGGTGGTGGAAGAGCATCGACAAATCTGCGGATTAGGTTCGATCACCTTGCAAGCTCTGCACGGAGCGGGTGTGCCGGTGCGAGCGAAGCTTCTGGGTGTGGGGGAGCACTTTGGGCAGAGCGCCTATTCAGCGCTTGAACTCTATGCCAAGCATGGCTTGGACTCCGTCGCGATCGAACGTGCGGCCACCGAACTCGCTTGAGCTTCTAACCTTCAATGCAGGGCGCGGGTGAACAGCCCGCGGCACAGCCGGTGCGGTTCGGGGGCTTTATCGCGGACGAAGCTCGCAAATCGCGCGCGTGAGCGAAAGCCGGACTCACGTAAATACTCATCAAAAGCTTCGCGCAGTTCAGGCGGTGCCTGCGTGCTGTAGCCCGTACTCATTGGCAGCCGAAGTGGGTTCCACTCTAAGGGAGCTTCGCCTCGAGCGGCTCGTCGGCGAATCCACTTCAGACGTGCCTCAAGAATCTCCGCAATCAGCGTGAGTTGTTCGGCGGAGTATTGCGGCCCTAGGCCGCGAACTTCGGCTGTACGCTCATTCGCCGCAAACCCGCGCGGCCCTCTCTGCGTCAGGCGGGTGATATTGATGAACTGATACTTGTCCGAGGGCGCCCAGTTTTCCAGGGTTTCTGAGTAGACGCGCGACTTGATCGCATCGGCGAGCGTTTCGACTCGCCAATCGCTGGGGCGAGTGTCCACTTCCGCAAGCAAACGCAGAAAGCTGCGCTGTCGAGCCTCGGGTAGCATCCAGACGGCAGGAGCGTTGGGAGGGCTGCCGCGCATGAGGAACAAGAACAGCGCGGCGTGATTGTTCATGTCGACGATGAAATCGCGGAACACACGCACATCGCCGCCGAAGGCTTGGCGGGCGTCGAGGTGAAGGTGTCCGCCACCCGCCCACATGTAGGGCCTCAGGTCCGCGAGGTCAGCGGCATCAAAGATCAAACGCTGAATCAGATTCTGTCGAGATTGGAGCTCGCTTAATGTCGCGGGCTGCATTTGCACTTCGATGACTCCGGGATCATAGCTGAGGCGAAACCACCACGCGTCCTGGCCGCGGAGCGAACTCACATCGATGCGATACGTATCGTAGCCTTTCGCGTCGACTTCGGCCGTAATCCGACACACGCGGTGGTGATCCACACAAAGCTCGAGCACTCGCTGGCGAAACCTGCCCATGGCGGCCACCGCGGCCGGTGAATCAGTCTGACGGGTGCGCCCGTGGACCTCTTGAATTCTTTCGTTGGTGAATGACAATTCTGGGCCAAATAGGAGCTCGCCCGGTGCCGTCGTACGGCGCTCCGGAGTGTCGTTTCGGGCAGCCGCCAAGGATGGCTGAAACCCGCTCAAGAGCAAGATGTAGAGGATGAGCCCGCCCCATGTTGTTCGGCTTGGCCAGAGGAGCTCTATGCCTCGACTCAGTGTTTGGCACATACCCCGATCCGACAGCAATTTCGAGGCTCAGAATGCAGGGGTAGGGGTTTAGCCGGTCGCGATTAGGCTTTATCTTTCTCAGTCTGGGTCGACTTTTGCGTGGCGCTCTCATTCGCCTGGGCGCTCAACTTTTCGTTGGCGGGCTTCGCTGAATCCGTCACATCGATTTCGTCGCCGCTGATACCCTTTTTGAAGCCGCGAATCGCTTCGCCCACTGATTTACCGAGGCCCGGTAAGCGAGAGGGACCAAAGAAAATCAGAATCAATGCGACGATGATGAGGGCCTGTAGTGGTCCGATGCTCATTTACTCTCCTCAATTCAGCTCTGGGATTGCCGCGAAAACTCTTTGTTCTTACACCTGCTTCGCGAATCGCTCAAGCTTGCCCTTTAGTATGCTCCCAGTTGGCGAGAAGCTCGAATCCATCAACTGTCCGCGTCTCACACTGCCTCAATTTGGGACGTTCTCATCCTCATCAGGCCCCGTTGAATCATCGGCGGAGTCTTCGGATGAGTTTTCCGACCGATTCCCAGTGGCGTCTCGGCTTCCGCTACGTCGTCCCCGACGCCGCCGCGACGACTTCTCATTACGGCGTTCAGTCTCGGCGGCCTCGATCTCAGGCTGAAGTCGTTCGGCAATCTGTAGCCAAAAAACGATGTCTTCGCCGGCAAGTCGATGATCGCAGATCCCGAGGCGAAGCGCCAAAGTGAAGCCTTCACGTCGAACCACATTGTTCTGACGACGATCGCCCTTGCGGCGATAATCCGCGGATCGCTCGAGTAAGCCGATCATCCGCACCGCTGAAACAACGGCGGACTGCTCAAACTTGTACATGCCGAACTCGTCGCGCATGACGCGCGCGAAGTCTTCGTTGTCGATCTTCGGCCAGCGCGCCTGAGATTCGGCGGCCTCGCCACCTTCACCCAACTCGATGCGCACTTCTTCCTTCCAAGTCTCCAACATCGCGTACAGAAGCCAGCCAAAGAGTTGCGTGGTGTTGGAGGCATCCATCACGCTGAAGGAAAACTGCTCAAACAGCGCGCGGAAAATGTCGGTGCGCCGGGGCGTCTCGAACATTCGGTCCAGCGAAGGAAAAGCGTGGCGAAGTAAGCCCAAATCGTGAGCCTCGACCAAGGCGGCAAAAGGGTCTTCGAGGCGTAAGATCTTGAGCAATTCTTCGCGCCGGCGCGGCAGTACGCCTTGCATCACGGAGGCCGCATTCCGTGTGATCGAGGCGCGGAGTTCGGGATCCAAGGCGAAGCGAATTTTGTGCGCCAAGCGGAGTGCACGAAGCATGCGGATCGGATCTTCAACGAGGCGACGATCGGGGTCGCCGATCATACGCAGAATGCGCGACTCGATGTCGCGTTGGCCTCCGACATAATCGATCACGCGCTCGCGGACCGGATCATAGAACAAGGCGTTGATGGTGAAGTCGCGGCGGACAGCGTCTTCCTCGGGCGTGCCGAACACGTTATCGCCCGGGGGTGGACCGTCGGGATACTGATCGGCGGGAAACTCGGTCGGATCAAACTCGCGGCGGAAAGTCGCGACTTCATATTGCTGATCGCCCCGCTTCACGAGCACGAGGCGAAAGCGTTTGCCGATGATGAAGGCCATGTGGATGATGCGCTTCACTTGCGGCGGATGGGCCATCGTCGCAATGTCGAAGTCTTTGGGATTCATGCCGATCAAGAGATCGCGCACACAGCCGCCCACGAGGTAGGTTTCGTGTCCGGCCTTTTGCAAAGCTTTGACGATGCCGTAAGCGTGCGGATCAATCCAATCGGCGTGCAGAACGGGGCGGTGAGCGGCGACAGCAGAGGATGAGGGGTTGCCGACGCTGACCTCTCTTGAAGCGGAGTTCGCTGTGTCTCGAGTCCCAGTTGGCGGCTGAGTTGGATCAATCGGAAGATGAGTGGTGCCGTCAGTCGCTTTGGAAGCGGTCGGCGAAGCTTGCGCGTCGGACATTCGCTGGGCAGTATACCTGCATCGTTCACAGGCGCAACAAAGGCCTGATGGACCGCGCTGCTCGGCCTGATCCTGCGCCCGAAACGCCGAGCCTAGAACTTCTGCCGAGGCGGCCGGTATGTCGAAATCTTCACCCACCCCATCGCAGTTCTTTACCTTGTTGACAGGCCGTGAGCCGCATCGGGGCGAGCCCGGACCTCCCGCAATTGTCTTTCTTCATGGGGTCATGGGCTATGCGCTCAATTTTCGGCGCATCGCTCGCGAGTTCGAGGCCACGCATCGTGTGCTCGCCTTCGACCAACGTGGCCATGGGCGCAGCTTTCACGCCGATCTGGCCGCTGATCCCGATGCCTACACGCCGGAGCGCATGGCGGATGATTTGCGTTTGCTGATCGACGACTTGGGCTGGTCGCAGATTCGTCTTGTGGGACACTCGATGGGGGGGCGCGTGGCGCTCGCTTTCGCTGCAATCTATCCGCAGCGCGTGGAGCGCCTCGTGATCGTCGACATTGGTCCCGAAATGATCGAGGTCGCCGGGGGCTCAATCGCGCAACGAATCCTCGATCGCGTGCCCGTGCCTTTTGCGGACAAAGCGGCGGCCAAAGCTTGGTTCGACCAGAGCTTTCAGCGCGAGTTCCCGGGGGCCTCGCCCATGTTGGCACCTTGGCTCTACTCCAACATCACCGAGCTTGAGGATGGCTCAGCGACCTGGCGATTTGATGCGGTCGGCCTGCGCGCGGCTCTCAAGGCCGGACGCGATCGAGATCGCTGGGATCTGGTCGACAAACTTCGCTGTCCAACGCTTTGGTTGAGGGGCGAGCTCAGCCGCGACCTGCCTCGCGAGCAGTTTGAGCGCATCGCGGCCCGCCGACCGGGATTGATCCATGCGGTCGAGATTCCAGGGGTGGGGCACTGGCTGCACGCGGAGGCGCCGGAAGCGTTTCTCGCGGAGCTCACAAGCTTCTGGTCTCATTGAGTGTTGCGAAAGCTCGGCGTTTCGATCCAAGTGTCGAATATCACCAAATAAATGCTCTTTTATGGGGTGCTCATTTTTGGAGCATATCTGGGTTGAGTCGCCATCGTAGAGGGAAGCGGCGTCCCTCGCTGAGCCCGCAACACTCAACGAGACCAGTTTCATGGACCAGGGCGTTTTGACTCTCCCTCCGGCCTCGCTTAAGCTGGAAGAAGTCGCAGGAGATTCTTCTTGCGGCGCGTGTTTAACTGTCAGCGTCACAGGCCTGAGTTCAGGCCCCAGCCAGACCCAAAATGCCCATCTTAACGCAGTCACTTGTTCTTCAGCACACTCAGCCCGACTTCTGGTCGAAGTGTTTTGCGTCGCCGCGGCGACGTCAGCTCGGGCGTTTGCTGTCGACCCCTCGCGCCCGCCGATTGAACGCCGGCGCCATGATGCAAAACTGCCAAGTTGAGATCGAGCGCAAAGACTTGCTGTGCACGGACGCTCCTTTTTCTTTTTCCGAGGCCCTTCATGAGTTCCGATTCACCGATCCAAAGTTTCAAAGACCTCCAGCTCCATCCCCAACTTCAGGCCGCCGTCGATAAGCTCGGCTTCGCTGAACCCACGCCGATTCAAAAAACGGCGATGCCGTCCATCATGGAGGGCAAAGACGTCGCAGGACTCGCGCAAACGGGCACGGGTAAAACGGCCGCTTTCGTGTTGCCGATCATGGAGCGCATTTTGCGATCTCGACAAAAAGAAGAGGGCTTGAGCGCCGAAGAGCTCGAGCTGGTGCGTGCGCGTCGCTTCCCGGATTGGGTGGCGATGAATTTCATTCTGGTGCTGGTGCCGACGCGCGAGCTCGCCGAACAAGTCTATGAGAACGTGTTGAAATTTGGTGGCGAGTCGGGCCTGCGCGCCGTATCGGTCTACGGTGGCGTCGGTTACGATAAGCAGAAGGAAGGTTTGCGCGGTGGAGTCGAGTTCGTGATCGCGACCCCCGGGCGCTTGCTCGATCTGTACAAAGACAATGTCGTCGACTTGAAACAGGTGCGGGGCATCGTGTTCGACGAAGCCGATCGCATGTTCGATATGGGCTTCAAAGACGACATGAAGTACATCCTCACGCGCATCCCAAAGGATCGCCAGTTCATGGTGTTCTCGGCGACCTTGAACCTGGATGTGCTGAACACCGCCTACCAGTTCGGCGCGATGCCGGTGGAGTTCAACGTTTCGCGCGACCAGGCCAAAGCTGAGAACGTCGTCGATAAAATCATTCACCTCGGCCAAGACGAAAAGGGTGCGTTTCTATTGGCGCTTTTGCGAAAGCACAACCCCCGCCAAGCCATCGTCTTTTCGAACTTCAAGATGAACGTGCCGCGCATCACGCAGTTTTTGAACGACAATGATTTGCCGGCGGTGGGGATCTCCTCTTTGCTCACGCAATCGCAGCGCAATCGCGTGATGGAGCAATTCAAAGGCGATAGCGACAAGAACATTCTTGTGGCGACGGATGTGGCGGCCCGAGGCCTCGACATCAAGGGCGTCGACATGGTGGTGAACTTCGAGTTGCCCGATGATCCAGAAAACTACGTGCATCGCATCGGTCGAACGGGTCGTGCGGGAGCTAATGGCATCGCCTATTCATTGGTGAGCGATCGCGACGTGGATGCTTTGGCTCGTGTGGAAGGCTACTTGAAGCACAAAGTGGATACGGATTTCCTCGACGACGCTCAGATTCCAAAAGAGTTCAAAGCCATGTCTTCGGATCGCGGCAGCAAAGATTTTTCGCGCGAGTTTCGCGGCGAGGAGCCGCGTCGTGGACGTGAAGGCGGCGAGGGCCGGCGCGACGGAGCACGCCGTGGCGGCGGTCGCGATGGCGGTCGTCGAGACGGAGGACCGCGCGGTGGTGGACGCGATGGCGGACGCCGTGATGGTCCGCGTGCAGGCCAACGAGACCATCAGAAAGACCATCAGAGAGACCACCAACGAGACGGTCAGCGACCGCAGCGTGAGCACGCGCCGCGAGATCCAAATGCCCCAGCGGCCGCGAATGGACCGACACCGGTGGGCTCAGGACAGGGACCGTCGGCGGGCGGACCTCGTCGATATGAAAATCGTCACGAAGGTCGTCGACCTGGTCAGGGCTCGCAGGGCCAAGGACGCGGACGAGATCGCGATCGCAATGCTGGTCAGACGGGTCCAGGGACTGGATCGGGGCGTCGTCATGAAGGGCGTCGATCCGAAACGCAAGGCAAGCGTCACGAGGGTCCTGGTGGCAAGCGAGGTCACGGTGGTGGTGATCGCAAGAAGATTCCGCCGCCGAATCCAATGCCCGCGAAGAAC
Source organism: Pseudobdellovibrionaceae bacterium (assembly GCA_947462815.1). Classification (GTDB taxonomy): domain Bacteria; phylum Bdellovibrionota; class Bdellovibrionia; order Bdellovibrionales; family JAMPXM01; genus UBA2339. The sequence goes on along the minus strand of CANHQR010000017.1, from coordinate 26,379 downwards.
GATGGCATTGGCAAAAAAGTTGCGGGCTTCTTTAAGCGCCTGATCGGCGGCTGATCAGCGCCCGGTGCTGTTTCGATGTGACGGAGCTCTTGGCCTGCTGCCAGGGGCTCTGGCTTCGCTAACTTCAGAATTTCAATTTCGCAGATAATCTCGTTGGCCGGGAAGATCCACGCAAAGTGTTTCTCGTAGGTTTTTTGGGAGAGCTTGTAGATCAGCCACCCGAAAACATCCAAGACCGAGCCAGTGAACTTCAGTTCCAAGCGACGCACGCGATAGGCCTGAGGCCCAACCGCCATTTCGAAAAGTTGCGGAATGCTCCCCAAGGCAAAATGCCAGCGATGAGTGGGATCGCCCCAGCTCGCGTAAGAAGAGTAATGTGGAGTTTTGAACTCGATCACCGAATGCGCGGCAGAGACGCGGTACATTTCTCGCGCAAGTCCAAACAAGTCGCTTAAATGTTCGATCACATGTTGGCAGCGGATGAACTTGAAGTGCGATTCCGGAAGCGGCCACGGATGTCGATCGAGGTTGGCGACGACATCCACACCGGGGAGTTTGCGAATATCGATGCCGACTGAGTCCTCGAGCTTGTGCGGGCCACAGCCGACATCGAGGCTGCGCTTGGCGAGTTGATCTGGGCTGAGGCGGCTTTCAACGATCGGCCAATCTTCGAGAGGAGTGCCGGAGTCGACCTTCGAGATTTCAAGTTCCGTTGAATTCATAAAGCAATTGATCTGGCAGCTTCGGCGCGCAAGTTCAAAACGCAGGGCAGCGTTGATGATCGAGAGCGAAGCCCACGAGCGATCGGCACCCCGTGGGCTCAACATTAAGATCTGGTGAAGGCCTTCACCACTCGAAAGATTTGATGATGGAGTTGCAGCGCTTGAGCGAGTCGGCGAACTGGTCGGTGAGATCGCGGCAAGTGAGAATGGCCGCGCGCTTTTGCGACTCGTTCACAAACACGATTTGGCGAAGCTGCATTTTGGAGTCGCGATTGATGAGATCAATGACTTGAGCTTTGAGACCGTTCTGCGTGAAGGCCTGGGTGCCAAGCACATCGAAGCCAAAGCGCGGGTAATCTTTGAGCCAGCGTTGGACGTAGCGCTCGGCGGTGACTTCGCGCGCGAGGCGATCGACGCGCACCGTGAGCGAGGCGCGCGATTCGGGCTTGGGGCTGCGATACACGGTGAGGATGGTGGAGTTACCCGCCGGTGGCGGCGTTTGCAGCCAGCCCGACTCACCCGCATGCAGGCGAAAGCCATCGGGAGATCTGAACATGCCGAGCTTGGGAGCGACGAGTTGCGAGGAGGAGGTCGCCGGGTGAGGGGCCGCGTGCAGAGAGATCGGGGGGAGGAGAGCGGCGCTCGTGAGGGCGAAAGCGATCAAGAGCCCCCAATGAGGAGCTCGAGATTTCAACGCGCGGCCAGGATGAGCTGTGGCTTGACGGAATGCTGCGAAGTGATCGGTCACGCCTGTCCTCCTTGATGGGCGAGTCCTCGGAATCTGATTCTTAAATTATCTTAAACGGCGGCCGTGTCCAGTGACATTCGTGTGTTTCAAGAGACTTGCTGAGTCACGCAGCAGTTGCGGACTCGGGTCAGGGCCGAGGCGAACTCGACGGCGTTGGAGTGGGAGGCGGCGTTGCGGCGGCCTCGCACACAGCATTTTGAATATTCAATTGAGCCATTAAAATTTCGGTGCGCTCGCCCTCGCGTTGGACGAAGAGCAAGTGACGACCGTCTGGAGAAATTTGCGGATGGACTTCGTTGCCGATCAGGCGGGTGAGCTCGCGCAGACAGCGTCCGCTGATGTGCACAGCGAAGAGATTGAGGTGGCCGTCGGTGCCGAGGCCCGAGCCGATCAGCCAGTCGCCGCGCGGATGAAAAGTGGCGGACTGAAAGAAAGGCACGTTGGTGGCTACCCAAGCCATGGGCTTTTCGCCATTGGCGTCGGTCCACCACAGCTCCGCACCATTGGACCAAAGGACTTGTTCTCCGAGTGGTGAAACGAGCATCCATTCGACGGGCCGATCCGCGGCGACACCGCTTGGGCGCGCGACGCGAAGTGTGCCGACTCTTTGCAGCTCACCCTTTTTGCCGAGTCGGTAGCGCGTGATGTTCTCGCGTGCTCGCGCGTTCGGTTCGGTGGCGAGCGGTCTTTCGAGCACGAGCGCGAGTTGGCCACCGAGATCCGCGTGGGCCGCGACATGTGCGGCTCCCTCTTCGGTTCCAAAGTCATCGAAGCGAACCGACGCGAAGGAGTTTTTGCCGAGTCGAAGATGCCAGAGAGCGGGAGCGGCGCCCTCAAGATTGCGGAACTTTCTTTTGAGGGCTTCGCTGATGGCTTGCGGAGATTTAGTGGCCTCGCTATTCGTGCGATAGACGAGGCGAAGGCCCGGCATCACGGCAAGCGGTTCGGCATCGCCGGCATCAAAGCTCAGGCGTTTTTCTATTTTGCTATCGAGGTCCACGGCATGCACTTGAAAGCGCGAGGCGCCAAAGGGTTTCACCGAGTAGGCGATGAGGCGAGGTCCGACATAGAGAGGGCGACGTGCTTCGCCCGGCGTGATCAGCCGGGTGACGGGTGCGGAGCGGCCATCGAAGTCGAAGATCAGAGCGGCGCGATCGGCTTCGATTTGCGATTGATCAACGGGGCGCGAGCCGGGTGCTGTGCTGTCGATGGGTAGCGCCGCTTCGGGGCGTGAGCCTTCCGGCGGCTTAACCCGCGGAGGCGCGGAGCTGCAGCCGGTGAGTGCGGCCAACACAAGCGTCCCGAGACCCGCGAGTGTGGTCAGCTTGTGGATTCGAGTGTGGGGGCAGCGAGAGATCAACATCGGCGACTATTGTTTCGAAGCTGAGGCAAGGGCGCAAGCCCTACTTCATGGCATCGAACGCGCGGCGCACGAGACTGGAGGGGACCTGACGAGAAAGCTCCTCACGCTTCACCCAGGTTAGTGGCTGACCGTCGAGCTTGGCACGAGGCCGCGGCCAACTTTCCATCTCAGGCATCACGAAGATTTTGTGATGTGTGATTTGACCTCGATAAGTGAAGTCTTTGGGCGCGACTTGACGGCGCTCAGCTTGGCCCGGCGGCAGCAGTTGTCCGCGCAAAAACGGCGCATGTGTGTTGGGGAGCAAAGCGACGAGCGAGCCGCTCCGGATGAGACGAGGTCTCCAGATCCAGATTTCGTGTTCACGCTTCGGGCGCGGACGAGGATAGTCGGTGACGGACTTGGCGTCTCGGCGGGAGCGGGAAGCTGCGGTACGCGCCGCGCAGGCGCTTTGCCAAGGACAAAGCAGGCAAGTGGGACTCTTGGGCGTGCAAATCGTCGCGCCCAGCTCCATCAAAGCTTGATTGACGAAGTAGGGGTCCGCACTTTGCGCGAGCTCGTCCGCAAGGCTTTGATATTCTCGCCGCGCTTTGGTCGTCCACCATTTCAAATCCAGGGCGTGCAGACGCGAGAGTACCCGAATCACATTGCCATCGACGACGCCGACACTTTCGCCGAAGGCGAGGCTGGCGACGGCGCGCGAGGTGTAGGGTCCAAAACCAGGAAGCTCTTCGAGAGCCGTTGCAGTTTGTGGAAAACCGCCACGAGCGTGCAGGGCTTGTGCACTTTTGTGGAGGGCGCGAGCGCGCGAGTAGTAGCCGAGTCCCGCCCAAAGCTCCAAGACATCGGCGAGCTCGGATTGCGCAAGGTCAGCGAGCTGGGGAAACCGCGCGAGGAATTTTTCATAATAGGGAATCACGGCGGTGACGGTGGTTTGTTGCAACATCACTTCGGAAAGCCAGATTCGATAGGGATCGCGGGACTTTCGCCACGGCAAAGGCCGTGCGTTTTGCGAAAACCAATGCACAAGAGTGTCGGCGAGTTGGCGGGGGGGGGCTTTTGCCCGCGCCTGGGAGCGGGCGGGGGTGTTCCGGGTTTTTGAGGCGGATCGGGTGGAGGGCATGGTCAAAAAGAGTTGCCTGAAATGCCGGTTCTTGTCACCGCCTGGGCGATCCGGGCCAATTTCCCTGGGGCTCTGCGGAAAACTTGGCTTTGGGGCTCGGAGCAGAAGTCCTTGAGATGACATAGGAACTTGCTTTGAGGCCAGGGGGCCTTGAGCGACGGGTCGCAGGGATTGCGGCAAAGGCAAATTGCGCCCGAGTCTTGCTTCCCCCACGGCCTTGCGGAAGTGGCAATTCGGAGTTGGTCGAACTGAACCCTCTCACCGAGGTCGTGGTACGTGATTTGGCAAAGCATGAAGATGTTGAGTTGGCTTGTGGCCTTAAGTGCCACGACGTTGTCGGTTCCGGCGCGGGCGGCGCAAGGAAATTGTATCAATCCTGATCGCGGTGCTTGGGCTTGGGGCGAAGCGCCCACCGGTTGTGACGCCAATCGCTTCGGCGATCCGTCGCGCATTCGCTTTGTCTACGGCGACTATGTGATCGATCGGCGAAGCGTGAGCGGCAACGACGAACAGAGACGCAACTACATGAGCAGCATGAACGCCTTGCTCAGAGAGGTCTCCACGCAAACCATTCGTGCCAAAGTCTCCGGCGTCCAAGAGGACGAGGTCGCGGCTTTCGTTCGCGCCGTCAAGGGCGTGGCCACGCAAGAGACGTATTGGTCGCACTATCGCATCGGTCCTGATGGTCGTTACAAATTGATGACGGGCGATCGCTTCATTTCTCACGGCATGATGCAGATCAACCAGCGGTATCACGCAGCACGCGGCCAAGATAACTCCTTTGATCTCGTCGGTAACGTCACCTATGGCGTCGAGCACTATCTCGATGAGTGGACGCGGGCCAAGTCCGCCAGTTGCGTCACGCGAATTCAGAGCAATCGAAGGTCGACGCGCGCCCAGTATTTGGAAGCCCTCACGCGTGCTGCCTACTCGGCGTATAACGGCGGCAGTGGCGCCATCTGTCGCTGGGCCAATCCGAATCATGCTTGGGCGAAGAACGACAAAGGCTTTCACGGCAAGTGGCAGCGCAACGAGTGGTCGGGTTTGGTTGCCGATTCTTCAGCACCTTTGAAGTTGGATCTGAACTGCATTCGCTCGGGGGATGAACTTTGCGCGATCGCAACCGAACGTCGCGGAGAATATTTGACCAGCCGACCGCTGATTCTGGAAGAGGGATCAACCTGCGTGACACGGGATGGACAGTCTCTGCACTGCGCGAGCGACCTGCGCACCTTCGCGTGCTTGGCGCGTCTGGATGCGGATGTGCTGCGCGCGCGTCCCTTGCGTGTGGCGGCCAATGATCGTCAAGTTCGTTCATTGCGCCAAAATCGTATCAGCGATCGCGCGCAGTTCTGTGCGCAAGCTGTGCCGGGTCTCTCGCGCATCGGCGACGTGATCCGCGCCGAAAAGGATGTGCGGGTGCGTCGCGAGTTGGGCGGCGCCGATGTGGGCTTCATTCGCAAAGGTCAGCGCTATCAGGTCTTGGACTTTGAAGTGGATTTGGCCAAAGACGGCGATCGCTACTATCGCGTGCGCATGGCCAACAGTGTAGAGGGCTGGGCCTATGCGGGGAACTCGGAAAATGCGGCGACTTGGTTCGCGGTTGAAAGTACGGGCTTCCAAGCACCGCCGGCGACAACGCCCATCGCGTTACCGATCCAGGGAGGACGTGTGCGGGTGAAGAAGACCGAGGGCCTGCGTCTTCTGGCCGAGATCGTGCAGGGCACAGAAGCGCAGATTGCCGCGGCCGGCACCAGCGCGCCCATCGTCGCGCGAGGCTCGGTCTTGCAAGTTGAGAAAGTGGAAGTACGAGGTACCGCCAACGAAATTTGGTTGAAAGTTGCGACGGCGAACCAGCAGCAGGGCTGGATCTATGCGGGTCGCACATATCCTCAGCTTTCGATTGTGAGTCGAATTGAAGTTGTTCGATGAGGGACGTGAGTTTCATTTCAGGAGTTAAGTCGTGAGTCGCGTGGATCGTCAGATGTTGATGTTGCTGTTGGTCGGTGGCGTGGTGCTCTGGAGCGCTCGCGAACTGATGCATCATGCGACGGACACCGGCCCAGATGCGCGTCGCCAATCTCGCGCGACGACGACGGCTCCGACACCTGCGACGGGTCAGCTGTCCGCTCAAGACCATGCGGCGACGGAAACGATGAATTTTGCGCGCATCGACCAATTGATCGAGCAGGCCCTGAACTCGGATGGAGCTTCGAAGGACTCGACGGAGGGTTCGACGCCCGAATCACGTGACAAATCGCCTGACGAATCGCCGAGCGCGACTCGACAGGCCATGCGTCGACTCAGAGCTTTGCGTCAGTGTGAATTGAGCATGAGCCAGTCTCGGACTGCCCTGCGTACCGGTTGTCCTCGTCCTTCGCGCATCGATGATCCACGTGCGGATTACGATGCCTTGATTGACGCGACGGTGGCTGCTCTCTACGATTTGCGCGGTGAAGCTCGTGCGGCGATGGCTCGTGGGGAAACTCCTGAAGTTGATCCCTTGGACGTGGGTCGGGCCTTCGTTCATCATTCGAATGACGATGTTCGCGTTGCGGCCTTGCAGATTCTGGGTGACTTGCCGGCGAGTGAGGCGATGGTCGAGGCGGCCCAGCATGTGGTCAAAGCCTCCAATAGCGGCGAAGCTGTTCTCGTGGCGCTGGATTTGTTGAAGCGCGGTCATGAGCTCGCACCTCAGCAGACCACAGAAACTCTGCTGACTGCGTTGGAGCGAGGTGGTTTTCAGGTGCGCGACACGGTGGCTCGTGAGCTCTTGCCGTTTTTGAACTCGGACAATTTAGCTTCCTTCCAGCGCGTGTTGAGACAGGCGCCGCCGCGTTCGCGCGTCGCTCAGTATCTCAAGCAGAATATCGAAGAGCGCCAGCGCGATCTGGCGCTTTGATCCTGCGCGGGAATGTCGGGTCGCAGATCTCTCTGGATGCGCAGCGGATGGCTTGCGGTGGCCGGTGGCCTCATCTAGGATGATCGCATGAGCCATGACTTTAAGCCGATTTCGGGTCGCGAGATGCCGCGCTTTGCGGGAATCAAAACTTTCTTTCGCCTGCTGCAGGTCGATCACCTCGGCGACTACGATGTCGGGGTGATCGGTGTGCCCTTTGATGGCGGCGCCAGCTACCGACCTGGTCAGCGTTTTGGTCCGACACGCGTCCGCGAAGTTTCATCCCTAGGCCGCGTTTACAACTGGGGCCGCATGCAGGACTTCACCGAACGAGTCCGCGTCGCTGACATCGGCGATGTGCCGGTGGTGCCAATCGATTTGGCGCAGACTTATCAACGCATCGAAAAGCATTTTGGTGATGCCCTTCAGCTTGGTCGCCGCCTGATCGCCGTGGGTGGGGATCACTCGATCACGCTACCGATCTTGCGCGCGCATCGAAAGAGGTGGGGTGCGCCACTTCGCTTGATTCATTTTGATGCCCACCTCGACACGTATCCGGCGGCTTGGGGTTGCGAATATCATCATGGAAGTTTTGCGCGTCACGCGATCGAAGAGGGACTGGTGGATGCCAAGCACTCGGTGCAAATCGGCATTCGCGGACCTTTGACAGGCGCTCAGGATCTGGATTTTGTGAAGCGCCATGGACTGCGCGTATGCACGATGGATGAAATTCGCTCGCAGTCGCTCGCGCAGTTTGTGGCGAGCCTTCCCGATTTCGGGTCCGCACCCACTTACATTTCCTACGACGTGGATTGCCTCGATCCGGCATTTGCTCCGGGCACGGGTACACCTGTGCCGGGGGGCCTCACGACTTTTGAGACGCAGACGATTTTGCGCGGCCTGAAAGTCGGCAACTTGGTTGGCGGAGATGTGGTCGAAGTGTCACCGGCCTACGATGTCGCCGAGATCACTCAGCTTGCTGCGATGGATGCGGTGTTTGAGCTCATCGGTTTGATGCCGGTGATGCGGAAGGCGTGAGTGATTCCGCGCTGGCGCGGATTGCGGCGCGCAAAGTCTACGTGGAAATTAATTGTAAGGCTTGCGATTAGAATCAGATGCGCCTCAGTGATGCGCGTGAGAGCCGTCGCCATAATGCCGGTTCTTCTTTAGCTTTTTTCGCAGCGTCCTCGGTTGTCGATCGAGTACGTTGAGTTGAGAGTCGCTCGCGCGATTTACAATCACTTTGTTTGGGAAAAAATCCGCAATGCCAAAGGCCGAAGTTCTCTATCTCTTAGGCGACCGCGTCCCAAAACGGTCGGCTCTTGGGCCGATCGCTCCATTTCCACCACACAAACAGCGCGGTGAAAGAGACTAGCGATGAGATGAAGAGGACGCCGAGAGCTTTGCGCACGCGAGTCCAGGTTGCCTAAAGTGCCGCGCTCAAGCCAACTCAATATCGATCGCGCGAGTAGTCGATGGAGCGTTCGATGCCGCCGTAGACCATCACCACGCTCTGCTGGAGATTCTGCCTCACCCAGCGCGCCGTGCGCGGATCATAGCCGAGGCAGCCTTGGGTTCGACCTTGGGGCTGACCGGCTCGCGCTCGGGCGTCTGAGACAAAGTCGGCCGCGTGGATAATGATGCCGCGCTGTTCGTTGAGATCATTCACGCCGGGCTGAAGACCGCGCAAGGTGAGCGCCGGTGAGCCTTTGTTGCGCTCCCAATTCGCGTGAGGACCTGTGGCCACCATGAAGCCGATGGGCGTGAGGTTGGAACCGTTGCGGTTACCAAAGACGCGAGCCCGTTCATGCGAGTTCTCGCCGCGAATGCCTCGGCCGTGGGCCACCGCGACTGTTTGAGCCGTCATGTTCTGCAGATCGATGATGTGGTTGCGCGGCGTTGCAGAATCCGCGGAGAGATCGGCGATTGTGAGGTAGCGCTGGTTGGCCGGAGTCCCGCCTGCGGGTGGATGTCGCATGAAAAAATGCATGCGCTTCACGGCCATCAAAGGAATGTTTGCGCCCGAACGCCGAATTGCCTCGAGCAAGCGGCGTTCGCGATCATTGCGAGGCTGGATGTCGCTGAGACTGCGGGCGCGTTGCAGTTCGGTCTCGGTCTCGGCGCGCGTGCCCACGGGGCGATCGGGGCCAGAGGGCAGAGCTGAGGGCGGAGCTGGGGGAGCGGGTGAGGCGCCACGCACCTCCGGATCTGTCGGACGAGGAGGCGGCGTGGGGATGCGGGCCGGTGCGGCCGTCGGCGAAGGGCAGGGAGTCGGTTGAGCCTCGACGGCGCGACGCCCCTGTTCGACGGCGCGAACCGCGTCTTCGGGCGTGTAGAGAGGTCGCGTGCGAAACTCACTCTGGTAGATGCGCGCTTGTTGGCGCACACGCATGCGCACGTAGCCAGGGCGTGAGGCCTCGCCTTCGGCGGGCACCAGGTCGCTCGCATTCAAATACAAGTAGCGCGAGTTCAAACGGCGAAGCGTGGCCGACTTTTGCCACAGATCGCGTGGTGGAAACTGAAAATCCGGAATGTCGATCACGCGCACATCTTCAACAAAACGCCCGCGATAACCCGCATCCGTGCGCAGCACGGTTGGCTCACGCAACACCGATTCAGGAACTTCGACGATCGAATCATACGGCATGGTGCCGAGTCGATCCAAGGGCGGGCGTCGTTCTGTCGGCGCCACCGGACGGGGAGAGGGCCGCGGCACCAAGACGATATCGGTGATCTGACCAGGTTCAGGCAGATTGTTCGCGGCGCTCAAGCTCGGAACCATCAGGCCAAGGCCGTTCAAGGCGAGTCCGAGCAGGCCGATTGCCCCGCGAAGCTTCCATTGCAAAAGCTTGCCGCGTACAAAGCTCTGCCCGACCTGTCGCTTCAGCGAGAGGGCCGGGGGAGTTTGTGAAGTTTTCGCATCTCGCGGAATGGGCAGGAGCTGGAGCAGTCGTTTGCTTGCTTTCCGGTGTTAAGTTCTGCCCTTAGGCTTCCGTCCATTTTGATGGATTCAAATTTTGGGCCGACTGAGCCTCGGCTTGTTCTTGTTTCAGGTGGGCGGCTTGGCGAGTGTTTGTCAGCTCGGTGTCGAAGTCGACGCCTGTCGACCTCTTCGACACGCATCCGAGTCCGTCTCAGAATGAGACGGAGTTTAGATTCCACAGTGCCCACAAACCGATGCTGAGCGCCCAGCCGATCATGTAATGCACGCCCATGCGACGTCGCTCATCGCGCTCGAGATCGAGATTTCGTCGTACCTGCGTCGGATCATCTTGCATCACGTGCCGAAACTCACGGAACAAGCGGGTTTCCGTCGCGCCGTAGACAAAAAAGATCAGCAGAGCGTTGAATGTGAAAATCACCGCAAAGTCGATGAACTCGATGGGCTGGATCATGTCGAAAAGAAACTGCCGAGCGTAGTATTGCAGGAGCAACAAGATCGCAGGCAAGCCGACAAAGAAAATCGGCAAGCGAATCCAATCGCGAATTTGATCGTAGAGTCTTGCCCAAGAGTGATCGGCAAAGATCGTCGCCTGGCGGAACTCCATGAAGCTTTGTCCTGCCACGAGATTTCGATCTTGCTGAACGAGGGCGTCGAGCAGGTAGTCGGGTCGTTCCAGCATGATGGAGAAGCTGAACTCGCGCCCGTCTTGGAGTCGAACAATAACCAAGCCACTGTTGGCGGGGATCGAGATACTCTTCACCTCACTGACATCGAATTGATCGACTTTACCCGCGATCTTCACTTCGATGCGCCGGCCATCGATGTTCACGGACTCGACGCGATTGTGATGAAGATGTCGGATGAGAAGGTAAATCCCGGCGAGCAGAAGAAAAGTGATGCCGATCGCGACACCGCCGCCGATACTGTGACCCGTCGCGAGCATTTGGCCGCCAACGATGAGCATGGGCAAGCTACAGAGAATCCAGATCGCGAAAGCGCCACGCACGGCGTGCCGAGTTTGCAATCGATATGTCAGCTCGCGCTTGAGGTCACGACGGGGAGAGAACGACGCGGTCGCGATAGGTCCATCGGGCGGTTCATCGTTGGGTCCAAAGTTTGGGTGCAGCTTTTCCTTCGACATCGAAGCTTTGCCTTGTTCCAAGAAGTGGTCTGCGACGGGGAATGGGTCGCGACCGAAGCTGAGGATTTTTCTCTGCCCGAAAACACGACCACGAGACACGATTGGGATCCATGTTCAGGATACAAGCTTATGCCTCATGAGTCGTTAAAAAGTCATGAAGGGGGATGTTGGTCGAGTCATGCTTTAAGGACTTAAGCTACTGAATCAGACGGCGGAGGCCATTCTCGATCAAGTCATAAGAGGGAATCTCGACGTCTTCGAATCGGTAACCGATGCTGCCCTTGAGGGCAAAGGTCGCTTGCGAAAACTGAGCATCGCCGACTCGCCAGGCTGTCGAGTCGACCAGCAAACTGAATGAGCCCAACCATTTTTTGCCGTTGAAGCCGATAATGGGGCGAACTCCAACTCGATGCGCTGGCCCCCAATGCCAATCTTGAACCTCCGAGGCTTCGTATTTTTGGCGTCGTAAACCGAGGCCACCGAGAACGTTGAATCCTGCAAAAAGGGAATCGGTGATCGGGAGGACGTGACCATAGCCGGAGCCGATCAACACGAACTGACTGACGAGCCCGCGAAGTTGTCCGATCTCCCCTGAGGTTGGCGCGAGCTCGGCGGGAAGCAGCGCTTGATCAGCGCTGAGCCTGAACTCTCCAACGGATAGAAAGGCGAGGAGGGCGCCCCCTGATTTTATCTGTTTTCCCTTGAGATCCATCGCGATGGCCTTCGAGTAATGGGCAGGGCTCAAGCTCTGAAGCCAATTGAATTGATTGATCTCGATGCGGACGTCGCCCCTGCGTCGCCAAAATCCGGGCCGGTTGGCATCAGGCCAATCTTGTAGGGCAAAGCCGTCGACTCGTTGATGAAGAAACTCAAAATTGTTCCGGTGCCCGAAGCTTCGAAATTGGAAGTCTCTAAAGTTGGATTGTCCTTTCGGACTCGAGGTGACGGCGCTTGAGTTATCCGAGCTTTCACTTTGTTGGATCGAACTCGGGATCTGAATTCCAACGGCGATGCGTTCGTAGCTGAGCTCGGTGTAGACTCGTGGTGAGTTGCCCGGCACAAAGGTCACTCCGGGACCGCGATCGGGCTGGAAATTGAAATCCGATCCCGGCGTATAGAGCCCGAATCTGAGCCCGAGTGTGCGAGGCTTCTCTCCCGCCCATCTTTGGACGTCTTGCGAATCACTTTGCACTTCAACTTCGGAGGCCCATGCGGTCGAGAGGTGGAGGAGTGCCAACTCTTGATCCGACAAATCGGCGACCGAGACGACGGCGAGGAAGAGTGCGAGGAGTGTGAGCGGAGCGATTCGCACGTTTGCCTCTCCTAGTTTGGCAATCGGTTTGGCTCTTGAGCGGTTTCGTGCACGAGGGCGAGGTCCGCAAGACCACCACAGACTGCCTTAGACATGACTCTTGATGAAGTACAACTGCGATCATCTCGACTTTGATCTGAGGTCGGCCACGGCTTTGCCAAAGTTTGGTTAGGTCATTGGTAAGGCATAGCGAATGCTCGGCGACAGTTATGAATTGCGCTTTGAGTTGGATCCGGAGCTCGAGTGTTCCAGAGAATTGCCGAAAAAGTCCGGAAACATCTTTGCGCTCAGAGTTGAAATCCATTCCTGAAGTTTTGTTGTCGCCTGCATTTTAGCTACACCAAGCCTTGGCGATGCTCCTGCACAGAATTGTTTCGTCGATCCTTGGGCCCACGTATGGAGCTCGAGATGGGAGCGCGGGACCCTAAGATGGTTTGCGTGTTGCTGTCCGAATCGCAAGTTGCGACGAGGTCTAGACCCATTCGTATCGAAAGTTGTTTTGGTGAGATTTGAGATGGGCTTTGTGCGATGAGAGCTCGATCAGAAGGAGTCAGAGTATGTTTGGCCAGCCGGAATTTTGCGAAGCCCATCAGGATCAAGTGGAAGATCAAGCTGGGGACCTTGGGCCTCGGACGTCCGCAGGTTTCGAGTCTGCGCAAAAGCGGAGTCGATCTCAGCAACGAAGCCGATCTCTCGCTTGGGTCGCATCGATGGCGCTCGTGTCACTTGTGTGGACGGATGGCGCACAGGCCTCGATGCCGCGAGTTCTATGTGCGCCAAGCTCAACGAAAGTCGACTTGATGAACACCCGCGGCGCCGTCATCGCCCAGTTGCATCCTCTTCAGGAGATCAAACTGTTTCAGGGTTGGGGACGAAATGAAATCACGGTCCGCCGTGAGGGTCGGCGAATGCGTTTGATGCGCATTCAAGTCCTTGATGTGACTCGAGCCATTGTCAATCCAAGCTCAGGATCGCCGAGCGAAGGCTACGTCAAGTTCTCGCTTGTCACGACGCGAGCGCGATGCCCACATCAAGCCGTTGCATCGGTCGAAGTTCAGCCGAGCGAAATGGGGTCGGGCGCTTCTGCGACTCCTGGATCTCCAACGACAATTGATGAGAGAGAGAAGAGTGGGTCCACAGCGAACCCGCAAACTTTAGCCTCGACGGCGCCGCCGATGGTTGTGCCGCCGATGGTTGTGCCGGAAGACGACGAAGAAGATGCGGAAGACGAACTCGAGAGCTCATTGAGCGATGGTCCTGTCCAAGAAACCCATGAGGCCGGCGGCCCCGTGGCGCCGCCCATGCTGCCCACGCCACCCATTCGCACCGTCGAAATGCTTCGGCCCGCGGCGCCGACAGATTCGACTCAGCGAGGCCCGGTGCGCCCCGCAACGAGGACGTCCGTTCAGGACTTGGGTCGCGACATTCGCGGACTTCAGGATACGAAGTGTTGTGTTTTCCCCATCCGCATACGTCCGCAAGCGAGCTACACGCAGGGCAAAACTAAATTTGCTGCACGCCGAAGCGGAGGACGCCGCTTGCACGCGGGCGTCGATCTCTACACTCCGCAAGCGACGCCGTTTCGCGCTGTGGCCGACGGGCGAATTCTGCAAGGGCCCTATCGCTTCTATCAAGGCACCTACGCTCTCGAAGTTCTCCATCAGGGTGGTTTTGTTGTTCGTTACGGCGAGATCTTTCCGCAGTTGACGAGAGGCTTGGGGACAGGCTCGCGAATTTCAGCAGGTCAAGACTTGGGTCGAATTAAGAAGACTCGATGCTGTCATCCGATGCTTCACTTTGAGCTGTACTCGGGGCAAGCCCGTGGCGCGCTTTCGCAGCGCTCGGGGAATCGCTTTCAGAGACGACGAGACATCATCGATCCCACAGCGCACATGCTGCGTTGGGAGCAGAAGAGCTTCCGAGTCCCCTGATCGAGATGAGGCCGGCGCGAACTCACGCAGCTGAGTTCGCGATTGCAAACAACGGCGATTTTGAAACTGGAGGAGTGCATGTCAAGGATGAAGAATCGACGACTTTCTGGAGTTGTCGCGGCGACTCTCGCGATCCTTATGTTGATCGGTTACGCCTTGCGCGAATCGAAAGCGCCATTTGCTGAGGCTGGTGTGGATCAATCGCCCAAGACATCGTCGGCAAAAGGTCGTCGTGCGGGTTCAGATGATCTGACGTCGTTCGGCGCCGCATCCCCGCGAGCTCAAAAAGAACAGCAAGGTCTCAGCGGGCTAACCACTCCAGTTTCCCCAAGCGCGCTGAAGAACTCGATGGAGGACGAAAGTTTCAATCGCGCGCTGGCCACGCAAAAGTTGTCGCGTGAAGAACTTTTGGCGAGCCATCGCTTGGCCTCGCTGATGGTCGACGCCAGTCGCAAGCAATTCGATTTGCGGTCTTTGTTGCAACGAATGCGGGAAATGGGCTTGAAGCCGGATGCGAGAAGAGAAGTGAATCCCGTGACTGGGAGGAGTTACATCATTCGTTCGACTTCGTTTTTACCGGGCACTCGTCACTTTCATGCGCAGGTTTTTGAGAATAGTCAGGGCGGAGAGTTTGTTCAGCACCTCTCTTTTGATCTTCGCCCTGGAGCGGACTCTCTGTCCTCCGCTGTTTCGATTGTGAGAGGTTTGCTCCCTGCCGGAGCTCGCCTAGTTTCGGATCAGCCTGATTTCAAAGCGTGGACGCTTGGAGATGGCTACATAGCCTGGATCAAAGTGTTGAGCGCGGAGGATCTGGAGGGCGATCCCTACGATGCCTACTCGTTTCCCCAAGATCGAGGAACGATCAAGATCGCCATTGAAGAGGACGTTGAGGATCAGCATTCCATGGCGATGGAGTGAGTGGCGATGGAGGGAGTGGCGATGGAGGGAGTGGCGATGGAGGGAGTGGCGATGGAGGGAGCCACCGATCCTCGCGTCGGACCTAGGTCTTGAAGTCGACTTGAGGTCGTGATTTCACGCCGTTCTCTTCATTCTCTGCGATCGCCAGTTCAGAATTGAGTTTCAGTTCAGGAGCTGGCCATGTCGAAGAAGCCTCGTCTGATTTTACACCTGAGACTCCTGGGCTCGCGGCAAGGCTCGGGTTTGATTCAAGTCCTCGTCGTGGCCGGGATCACCGGCTTTCTGTCGATCGCCATCGCTTCGCTTCTGACCTCATCGATGCGCGGCCAGCGAGCCGTTGAAGTGCGTGATGCCGTACGAATTACCGAGACAGAGCTTCTCAGTCATCTCAGTGATTCCACGGCCTGTACGAGGACACTGGGTGGTTTGTCACCCCTCGCCCCCGGAGCGAGTGTCACGCAGATTAAGCGAGCGGACAATTCTGTGTTGCACGATGTGGGTGCCATCATTCAAAACAACATGCTCCGCCTCGGAAGTCTGCAGCTGCGAGGCTATGTGCCGCACGATGTGGCCGTGCCCACCGCAGGTCGGGCGTTATTGGTCATTCGCTTGGAGCCCTTGGGAGACCCTGTTGGTCCAAAAGAATATGTGCGCAATCTCGGCATCAATGCGGAGCTCAACGGTTCGAATCAAATCATTAATTGTACGGCGACAGGATCAAGCGGAAGTCAGTTCTGGTTGTCATCTCCAAGTGTTGCAGACGGAATTTACACCGCAAGTCAATTCGTCGGTATCGGAACAGCGACTCCGGCATTCCCCTTAACCGTCCAATCCAATAATGGTTCTTACACAGTGGCAAACTTCAGAGGAACGAATTCCGCAGGAGCTTCGATTATTTTTAGTGATTTGAACTCCACAATAAGCCCAGGTATCGGAGCCGTAGGAAATCATCTCACCCTTTGGTCTAATTCAGTGGAGCGAATTCGAGTTACGGAAAGTGGAAACGTCGGAATTGGGACATCGAATCCGCAACACCCGATTCATGTAATGGCGACAGCGGCCGACGGTGGGATTATCGCTTCCTCGCACCCCTCGGCTCCTACGGGGAATGTGGTGCAGATGTTTGTCGATCACGCGACCGACGCGGGGGTACTCAATTACGGGCACAACGGCGGCCTACCAAGCGGCCGCATTGACCTTCGCGTCGAAAACGTACCGCGGCTCTCGGTTCTACAGAATGGCAACGTCGGGATAGGTACAGTTAGCCCAAGTTACAAGCTCGATGTGAATGGAACAATCAGAGGCTATGGAATCACTGACTCGTCAGACATCAGACTCAAGCACGATGTTCAACCTCTTCAGAATGATCTTGATAAAATTTTGAATCTTCAAGGTGTGAGCTACTACTGGAATGATGCTGAGACGCACGGAGATCGCAAACAAGTCGGTGTTATTGCTCAAGAAGTTGAGAAGGTTTACCCTGAGCTTGTTGAAACAGACAAGCAGGGTATGAAGTCTGTCAACTACTCGCACTTTGTTGCTCCTCTCATTGAGGCCGTTAAAACGCTCTACAAACGCTTAACTGGTGTTGAAGCAGTTCAGAGCACTCAAGCCATAGAAATCGCCTCTAAGGCCGATAAAGCCGTCTTAGATGCCAAAGTTCAGCAGCTGGAAGCTAAAAATCAAAAAACTAGAACAAGAGAATCGCGAAATAGAAGCTCGCCTCGACAAAATCGAGAAGTCGCTCAAATCGAAATAAACGCACATTTCATCGTGCGTTTTCCGGTGGACTAGCTTTGTTGTGGCCTCAAATTTTCGGCGGCATATTTGAGGCAAAATTTTGCATCAAAACTTTACCGCCGAGAACATGTATACACAACTTGTCGAAGACCGTTTAGGCCACAGGGCGGTTCTCCCACTTGATCGCCCCTGTCGTTGCGACACTCAAGATGCTGCGCGAACAGGTACAAAGCGCGCTCTCCGAGCTCGCGGAAATTTCCTCGAAGTTGAAGTCCCTCAGCGCTGAACTAAAATCTGTTGGGGAACAGCAAGAGCGAACTCAGCAGCGGGTTCAGCAGCTCGAGCGAGAAAATGAGGAGCTTCGACGCCGCGTGCAGGGGATCGAGAGTCGCCTCGGTATCCCTGCCGTCGACTCTCGAAGCTCCACGGCGCCTTGAGGTGAAAACTCTTAGCCGAGCAGAGCAAGGGCCTTCGCGAAGCCCGTGTTCGCCTGCGCGAGATTTTCTCCGGCTCCCTGGGCGAAGTCAGGACGACCGCCACCCTTACCGCCCATTTCGCGTGCGATCTCACCCAGTAACTTTCCAGCGTTGACCGGTCCCACCAAATCTTTGGAGACGCTGACGATGATCGGGTGCTTGCCACTGCCGCTGTGGCCCACCAAGGCGACGACGGCTGAGCCGAGTTTGTCGCGGATCTGGTCGGCGAGCTTCGCCATCACATTGCGATCATCAAGTTCGAGAGTGGCCATCACGGCTCGACCGCTCTTGCCAGCGACCGCGAAGGGCCGCGCATTGGCGATCAAGGCGTCGACATCGATCGCCGAGCCTTTGAGTTGTCGCACTTGTTTTTCGAGTTCTTTCACTTGCTCGCGTAGTCCTGCCAGAACTTGGGCGACTGACACATCGGCATCGCGAGCCGGAGTGCTCGCCGCGAGTCCTGCACTTTCGCGTGCGATCATATTTTCCTGAGCATGAGCCTCGAGATACTCGAGCGCTCGCTCTGCCGTCGTGGCCTCGATCCGTCGAACTCCTGCGGAGACTCCACCTTCACTCAAAATTTTGAACAGGCGGATCTGACTGGTGTTGGAGACATGCGTTCCGCCACACAGTTCGGTCGAAAACCCACCCATCTGAATGACGCGAACCTCGTCGCCGTACTTTTCGCCAAATAGAGCGAGGGCTCCGGCAGCGAGGGCATCTTTGTGTGCCATCAATTTGGAACTCACGTCGCGGCCCGCAGCGATCTCGTCGTTCACGAGCCGTTCAATGCGTGAGATCTCATCGCGGGTCAGTCCCTTGCCGTGCGTGAAGTCAAAGCGCAAGCGCTCCGCCTCTACCAGCGAGCCGGCCTGTGTGACATGCGTGCCGAGCACCTGTCGGAGAGCCGCATGCAGAAGATGAGTTGCGGAGTGGTTGTTCGCCGTGGCTCGCCGGCGGCTGACCGCAACCTCAAGTTGAACCGTCGCTCCGGCGGTGAGTCCGCCTTGGGACACGCGCAGGTGATGCACGTGCATCTCGTCCTGCTTGGTGCAATCGAGAACTTCGGCTTTGGTCGCACCGGCACCGGTGCTGAGGCCACCGCGATCGCCGACTTGACCGCCGCCCTCGGCGTAAAAAGGTGTGGTATCGAAAATCGCTAAGCCTTCTTGGCCAGCTTTGAGTTCGTTGACGATCTGCTTGCCATCGGAAAGCGCGAGAACGCGGGCCTCGCTGGAGGTTCTTTCGTAACCATTGAAGCGCGTGGCGCCGCTCTTGGACTTCACCGACTGCGCGAACTCGATCAAATGTTTGGCATCGGCCGAAGTTTTGAACTTGGCGCCTTGGGCCGACTTGGCTCGGGCTTCATCCATCTTGCGCTCAAAGCCCGCCTCATCGATGGCGAAACCTTTCTCCTGCGCCATGAGGCGCGTGAGATCCATCGGAAAGCCGAAGGTGTCGTAAAGCTTAAAGATCACATCACCTTCGAGTGTCTTGGCCCCGCGCGTGCTGAGCTTCTTCATCGCATCTTCGAGAATGTGGGTACCCTGATCCAGAGTCGTGAGGAAGCGCGCCACCTCATCGCGAACATTGGTGAGCACCAGTTCTCGTCCGCGGGTGAGCTCGGGATACACATCGCTCATTTCGTCGATCACGACCGCGCAAGTTTGTACGAAGAGCGAGGGGTCATCGCTGAGCTTCCGCGCATAGCGAATCGCCCGGCGCATGATGCGGCGGAGAACATAGCCGCGGCCCTCGTTCGAGGGCAGCACGCCATCGGCCATCAAAAACGCGGTGGCGCGCGAGTGATCGGCGACCACGCGCATGGCGGAAGTGATGTCGCGAGCCTCGGCGTGGCGAGCGAGAACTTTGTAGTCGGTCACATAATCTCGGCGAGAGATTTGCGCGGCCTTGGAGATGATCGGTAGAAACAAATCCGTGTCGTAGTTGTTGGGCTTTCCTTGCAGCATAGCAGCCCAGCGCTCAAGACCTGCACCCGTGTCCACAGAAGGCTTCGGCAGCGGCTTTTGACCAGTGCCGTCTTCGTTGAACTGCATGAAGACGTTGTTCCAAATTTCGACGTAGCGATCGCCTTCGCCGCCCATGACCGAGGGCTTACTGGGATCCAGATCGGCCTCGGGACCATGATCGTAAAAAATCTCCGAGCAGGGTCCGCAAGGCCCAGTGTCGCCCATGCGCCAGAAGTTGTCCTTTTCGCCGAAGCGGTAAATTCGCTCGCGCGGCACACCTTCTTGCTTATGCCAAATGTCGGCCGCCTCGTCGTCATTCTGAAAAACTGTCACGTACAGCTTGTCTTTGGGGATTTGCAACTCTTTGGTGAGCAGTTCCCATGCGAAGTGAATGGCGTCTTTCTTGAAGTAGTCGCCAAAAGAGAAGTTCCCCAGCATCTCAAAGAAGGTGTGATGGCGAGCGGTGAAGCCGACATTTTCCAAGTCATTGTGCTTGCCGCCGGCCCGCACGCATTTTTGCGAAGTCACGGCCCGCGAGTAGTTGCGCTTCTCGAGCCCCAAGAACAAATTCTTGAATTGGTTCATGCCCGCATTCGCGAACAGGAGTGTCGGATCGTTCTCGGGAATGAGACCCGATGAGGCGACGTGCTGGTGACCGTGTTTGGCAAAATAATCGACGTAGAGCTGACGAATCGCGCGAGATTTCATGCCTTCATTTGAGCGGATTTTCCTCGAGAAGGCGAGTGAAGACAGCCCGCGCCGTAGCGCCGCTGAAGCCTCGGCCGGCCATCCATTTGAGGCAGCGTTGCTTGAGTGCGGCTTGCAGATTGAGCCGATCGTCCTCGGAATCGCCAGCATCGACGCCTCGACGGACCCCATGTGACCGAGCTGTCGCCGTTGCGGCGCGGTCCAAATCGCGCTGGGCTTGCCGCAGCAACTTCGGCCAAGCCGAGCTCAATGAGCGAAGACCGGTTTCGACCTCGGCATCGGCTTGGCGTTGTGCGGCGGGGAGTCCCTTCTTGATGAGCCAAGCGTGGATCTGCATCTCGGATTTGCCGCGCCGACGCAGGCGATCCGCCTCGCGTTCGGCCAAGACCGACGGATCCGGCAGCCAACCGCGTTCGCGAAGCTCCTCGATGGTGGCGGCAATTTCGTCCGCGGAGTGCTGGGCGCGCGTGAGTTTTTGCACCAACTCTCGCTCGGAGTGATCACGCCGCGCGATCAAGTCCATAGCGCGCTCGCGAGCGGATTTCGGGACAAAGGAAGTTCGCCCTCGTCGCGTCGGGGCAGCCGTTGAAAGCTTTGAGGGGCTGGGTCGTCCGAATAAATCGTCCTCGAGAGGCAAACTTGATCTCGAACTCCCCTGCGCTTCCGTCATGGCATGGGTTCGAAGCTCACTTCGCCGACGTCGTTTTTGCGGAGGAATTTCGGAGTGATCCATGGTTCGCAGATTTCACAAAGATGAAGGCCCGGTCAAATGCTTCCAGGTTTTGACCTGGTCGCCAAGCTCACCGCCGATGATGTGGCAGAATCACCCGATGAGTCGTCTCGCTTGCAGAGTAAGCCGAAGTGCGAGTTTTTTTGATGGTCGGCTGACATGGTTGACGTCGATCTCTTACGGCGTCTTAGCCCTCGTCTGAGGCCTCGTCTTAGGTCAAGAAGGCTCAGGAGAACGGACCGCCCAAAAGAGCTGAGGGTCGGATCGTGGGTCCGCGGGGCATCTATCGAATCAGCCAATTCCGTTCGGTGTGCGAGTCTGGAAGTGGTAACCTAGAGCTGGCGAGGAATCTGCGGTGGCCGTGATCTGATTGGAGCAACCGAGCTGGCAACGTTCGGTGGGGGGGAGAAGCTTGGAACCGAGTGACGGCAAGAAGCGAGGTCGGAATTCAGATTCTTTGGCGTCCCGGCGCCGGCTTCTTGAGTCCGTTGTGCACAATACGCTTAAGTATTGGATGCTGTCGTGTCTCCCCATTTACCAGGGATGTGTGAGCCAACCTCTCGATCGCTCTCCGAAAACAACGTCCCCCCTCGGGCTTCTCGATTTAGATTCTCAAAGAGCCCCGGATTCCCTCCGCGAGCTGCGTCGCAAGCCGCGAGTTCTGGTCGTTGGCGCTGGTGTCGCCGGTCTCGCGGCAGCCCTCGAGCTGCTGCGGAAGGGTTTCGAGGTGCATCTTGTTGAAGCACGGGATCGCGTCGGTGGCCGGGTACATACCCTTCGGCACGGGGGATATCCCTATGAGATGGGAGCCGGCTGGATTCATGGCGAGCAGCACAATCCGATCTACCGCTTTGCTCAACGACAGGGTTGGTCCATGGTCAAGACGGACTCAAATGGTGAGTCTTTACTCTTTGAACGCGACGCATATTCGGGACTGACGCGAGCCTGGTCGGTCACAGAAACGAAGGCCTTGTTTGCTCGCCTTGAGCGGCTTGTCGACCTTGCAAAGAAGCAGTGGCCGGCAGCACTTCGAACCCAACTTTCCCTGAGCGAGGGTCTCGAGAGAATCTTGCGTCGCCAGGCTGATGTCACGCCGCGAGAGCGTCGAGCTCTTCGGCATGCGCTTCGATCAATGAACGAGGAAACCGAAGGCCTCGAAGTTTCCGCGTTGCCGCTTCATGATCGAATCAGTCGGGACGCGGATCCTTCTCCTGCAAGAGGAGGTAACTGGATCATCGAGGGTGGATATGACCAGTTGCCGTTGAAGCTTTTGGAGATGTGCCAATCGTTCGGCGATGCCTTCAAGATTGACTTGGCGTCGCCCCTCACGAAGGACCGGCCATTGAGAACTCGCAACAATCATGGGCAGGGGTTCGTGGAATTGGATCGACAAACCTACAGGTGGGCTGTCGTCACCCTGCCTCTGGCCGTGCTGAAAGCCCAAGCCTCAATTCTCATTCCTGAGATCTCCCCGCAAAAACTATCCGCCTTGCAAAATTTCGATGTGGGTCACCTGACGAAACTATGGCTGAGATTCTCAAAAGTGAGTTGGCCGGTGACCCATCGACCATGGCTCGAGTGGATTGACGACGATCCCGATCGAATCACGCAGTTCTTTGCTTCACCAAAAACTCCGGTCTTAGCGGCATTGTACGGCGGCGAAAGAGCGATTCGTCAGAGTGAAATGGGTGTGGACGAGGCGACGAACCGTGCTTTGCGACAACTTCGGCAGATGTTCGGTGCTCAGGCGATTGGCAATGAAATGGGTCAGCTTGAGTTCGCCCAACTCACGTCGTGGTCGTCAGATCCTTGGGCTCTCGGAGCTTATTCAGTCCGAGGTCTGAGGACGTCCCGATCCGATCTTGAATCGATCCGGCGGCCCGAGGAGGCTTGGCTCTACGTCGGCGAGGCCACGAGTCTGTCGAATCATGGAACTGTTCACGGTGCCTTCGAGGAAGGTTTGCGAGCGGCCCGCTGGATCGATCAAGAGTTTCAAGGGGGAAGGTAGAGTGAACCAACCCCGTGCCCTATGAGCTTTGACGAATCGAACATTAAACCTTGATCGCGACAGTTATTCGTCGTCGGTGCCGGTCCGCATGTCGCCATGGGGATCGTCGGCGAGCGAGAGGCCGTGATTGATGTTCTTCCAATCGTCGCGCTGGCTCTGCTTGTGACGCTGCTGATTCAGGTTCAGCGGATTGTTCTGTTGCCACTGATGACCGCCGGCGTTCACGCCGCTGAAGCGCAGCTTGAAGTCATCGGGGTTCGTACACTGCGACAGCGCTTCTTCAAAAGTGATCAAGTCATTCACCAGTAGATCGTACAAGCTTTGGTCGAAGCTCTGCATGCCGACGCTCTCACGCGACTCTTCCATGATCTGACGGAGAGAGGCATTGCGACCGGCATCTTCGATGGATTCCCGAACCCGTTGATTCACCAACAAGAGTTCCACGGCCGGCAAAAATCCGGTTTTGTCCTTGCGGCGACAGAGCCGCTGCGAGATCACGGCGCGAAGGATGCTGGAGATCTGCCGTCGGATTTGATCGTGGCGATGGGCCTCGAAAACGGAGACGATACGGTTGATCGACTCTTGGGCATCGAGCGTGTGCAGGGTCGAGAGCACGAGGTGGCCGGTCTCGGCGGCCTCGAGCGCAATCTCCATCGTCTCGCGATCGCGCATTTCGCCGATGAGAATCACGTCGGGGTCTTGGCGGAGTGCGGCCCGCAGCGCACTCGCAAAATTGCCGGTGTCCTGGCCGATTTCCCGCTGGGAGATGATGGACTTCTTGTCGCGAATCAGAAATTCGATCGGATCTTCGATCGTCAGGATGTGGGCGTTTTTCGTTTGGTTGATCTCGTTGACGAGTGCCGCAAGTGTGGACGATTTTCCTGAGCCCGTGACTCCCGTCACGATCACGAGTCCTCGCTCCAGCTGAGCGATCTCTTTCATCACCGTCGGCAAGTTCAGCGACTCGACGGTGGGGACATTGAAGGAGATCGTGCGAATCACCATGCGGACGCTGCCGCGCTGACGGAAAATGTTGATTCTGAAGCGGCCGAGGCCCGAGACGCCGTAGCCGACGTCGATCTCACGCGAGCGCGCGAATTCCTCGCGCTGTTTCACGTCCAGCACTTCGTTGGCCATGGCTTCGACTTCTTCGGCGGTGAGTTGCTTGAGACCGGGCATGAGCGGGCGCAGCTTGCCGTGCTTGCGGATCACGGGCACGAGGCCCGCTTTCAAGTGCACGTCGCTCGCTTCTTTCTTCATTGCGAGCTCGAAAATTTCTCTGAGCGTCATCCTGACTCTCCAAGCTAAGGTTGAAACCCGGGAATCGTCGCAAGATGAGTCCATTGACGCCAGCACGCATCGACTCAAAAATTGTCGCGACAATCCTTGCGGAAGTCGCAAGGCCTCCGGCCTCGTCGACTTCTGCTCATAGAATAGCCGTGAAAGTGGTGCGGAGCGCGGGGAAAGAGGTCGGGCCCGACTTTAGCTGCCAAGGTTGGTTGTGGATTTTGAGGCAGTCTCAACAGTACAAGTTCTCAATTCCACAAGGCTTTTGGCGAGCGTTGCGCAAGGAGTCCGTTGTTGCTTTTGTGAGTTTTAAAAAACTGAGTGATGACGCGGGCTTTTGCGTGCGAATGCCCACGCTGCCGTGGCAGTTCCACTTTGACAGCCGTGCAGCGATGGGAAATTGTGCCGGGCATGAAATCATCAGCTTCGGGATGGCGCCGCTGGGCGGAGGCCGCGATTGATCCACTGGCCACCGGCGCGGGCATCGGCCACCTAGGCCGAATGCCGGGCACGCTCGGCACGTTTTGGGGCGTACTGCTCGTCGTGTTGCTTTGGGGTGCGCCGCACGCCTTGTACCTGGCGGTCACTTTGCTCGGCATAGGCTTGTCGATTGTGGTGTGCGAGGCCTACGAGCGAAAGCATGGCGGGCACGATCACAAAGAAATCGTCATCGATGAGGTCGTTGGTTTTTTAGTGGCGGCGGCTTTTTTGCCCGCGACTTGGAAAGCGCTCGCCGCGGCCTTCGTGTTGTTTCGCATCTTCGATATTTTGAAGCCCTATCCGATCTCCTGGCTTGATCAGCATATGCAGGGCGGTTTGGGCACGGTGGTGGATGATCTGGCCGCGGGCCTTGCGGCGAGTGTGATTTTGCAGGTGATCGATCAAAACACGCTGTGGTTGAGGTGAACGTGAGCGCCGAGTGGATGAATCGTAGTTTTGAAGAAGTGCTCGCGTCCGTCGTGAGACGGCTACGCGAACGCGGCGAGAGTGTCGCGTTTGCGGAGAGCTGCACCGGCGGTTTGCTGTCCTCGCGAGTCGCCGCGCTTGCGGGAGTGTCCGATGTTTTTATCGGCGCGGTCGTGGCCTACTCGAATCGCGTGAAGATTGAGCTCTTGGGTGTGCCCGAGGCCGTGCTTCGCCAAGTCGGAGCGGTGTCGACCACCGTGGCGGAGCATATGGCGCTGGGAGCTCGACGCGGACTGCACGCGCAGTGGGCGGTCAGTATTACGGGGATCGCCGGGCCGACGGGCGGGACACCGACGAAGCCGGTCGGCACGGTGTGTGTGGCGGTTTCGGGGCCCGGCGTGGACTGGTCGACGGCCTTTGAATTTGCGGCGCGAGACCGCGCGGGCATTCAGGATGCGTCGGCTTTAGCTGCACTGCGTTTGCTCGAGGCTGGCCTCACTGACGGTTTAAATGAAGTTGAGAGGGTCTTTGGTCCGCGACGCGGACTTTGATTTTGCGCGTTATGGGCCTTAGGCGGGATGTGAAAGAAAAGTGTAACAAGGTTGTAAGAACAGTGTAAGGATGCTTTTTGTCGGGCGTTGGCCAAGTTCGCCGAGTCCGCCACACAAAACGTAAACCACCAAAACGTAAGGCAGCAAAACATAAGAAGGCCCGAGAAAAATCGGGTCGATCTAACGAGAAAACGAGAACCGCACTCTGAGGGGAGTGCGAGCGGAGGGAAAGATGGCAATGAATACGAGCAACACATCCGAGAACACCAAGGGCGCCGATTCAAGAGGCGTCGACTCAAAGATCGTCGATAAGGCGGCCGATAAAGCGGCTGAGAAAGCGGCAGCTGAGCGCAGTAAAGCTCTCGAGCTTGCGGTCGGTACGATCGAAAAGCAGTTCGGCAAAGGCTCGATCATGCGCCTCGGTCAGAATGAGCAGCTCTACAAAGACATTCCTGTCGTATCGACAGGCGCTCTGTCCTTGGATATCGCTCTCGGCATTGGCGGTTTGCCGCGCGGTCGAATCGTCGAGATCTATGGACCTGAATCTTCAGGTAAGACAACTTTGGCGCTTTCGGTGATTGCGCAGGCGCAAAAAACTGGCGGTGTCGTGGCCTACGTTGACGCCGAGCATGCTCTGGATGTCGGTTACGCTCGAAAGCTCGGTGTGCGCACTCAGGACCTTTTGATCTCGCAGCCCGATACGGGCGAACAAGCTTTGGAGATCACTGAGACTCTGGTTCGCTCTGGCGCCATCGACGTGCTCGTGGTCGACTCGGTCGCGGCTCTCGTGCCGCGCGCGGAGATCGAAGGCGACATGGGTGATAGCCACGTCGGCTTGCAGGCACGCTTGATGTCCCAGGCTTTACGTAAGCTGACGGCGGCGATTAACCGCAGCCACACTTTAG
>CANHQR010000016.1 GCA_947462815.1 Pseudobdellovibrionaceae bacterium | reverse complement strand
GTACTGGTGGTTCTATCTCGGCTTCACGGCCTTTGTTTTCTTCATGCTCGAGCTCGATCTGGGCGTGTTTCACCGCAAATCTCACGCCGTTGGCTTCAAGGAGGCTCTGGGATGGTCGATCGTATGGATCTCCATGGCGATCGGCTTTGGCTTTGCCCTGAACGAGTATGCCGAATTTAGGTTCTTGAACAGTCCGCGCCTCGCTCAGTGGCCTGGATTCACGCCGGAGTTGGCCAATATCTGGGCCGACCAAGTCTCCCTCGAGTTCCTCACCGGCTTTGTGATCGAAAAATCTCTGTCCGTCGATAACCTGTTCATCTTCGTCTTGGTGTTTCGTTACTTCGCCATTCCGGCGACCTACCAACACCGCATTTTGTTTTATGGAATCATCGGTGCGCTGGTTTTCAGAGCCATCTTCATCGCCATCGGCTCGGCTCTTATGCAGTACCAGTGGGTGGCCGTTGTCTTCGGCATCTTTCTTGTTTTCACCGGCATCAAGTTGGTCTTTGCGGGCGATCAGCAGATCGAGCCTGAGAAGAACCTTCTCGTTCGAGGCCTGCGCAAACTCATGCCTGTCACGACAAAGATTGAAGGGCCAGATTTCTTCAAAAAGATCTCGGGCCGCTGGCATGCCACGCCGCTACTGATCGCGCTGGTCTTTGTTGAAGCGACCGACATCATTTTTGCCGTGGACTCAGTTCCTGCGATTTTTGCGATCACCCGCGAGCCGATGATCGTCTTCACGTCCAACATCTTTGCGATCATGGGACTTCGAAGTCTTTACTTCTTGTTGGCGAATGTGATCGATGCCTTCCATCTTCTGAAGTATGGACTCGCCATCGTGTTGGTCTTTGTCGGTGCGAAGATGGCCTACTTGAACGAGCTCTTTGGCGGTAAGTTTCCAATCTCTTGGTCACTGGCCATTATCGGCGGCGTGATCACCGCATCGATCGCATTGAGTCTCGTCTTCCCAAAACGCAATAAGGCGTAGAGAGGACCGTTGAAAAACAGGGAGAAAGGCAAGAAGACTTGCCACACAAATCTCGACCTGGAAACGGCGCTGGTAAGACTGGAGTCGGCCTTGCGGGCCAAACGCCAGCGCCTCACCGACCCCAGACGTAAAATCTTGAGGGCTGTCATGCGCACGCGTACGCCCTTTAGCGCCGAAGATCTTTTCAAAGGCCTCAAAAAGGAAGTCGGCGTGAATCTCGCGACGGTCTATCGATCCTTGCAGCTCTTGCAGAGCCTCGAGATCATTCGGAGGGTCGACCTTTCGGGAGATCACGCTTTGTTTGAGATCGCGGCCGCTGATCATGCGGATCACCATCATCATTATGTCTTGTGCCGAAGCTGTCAGCGGCGGGAACAGCTTCCGAGCTGTGATCTCCACGAAATCGAGGCGGAGCTGCGAGCACGCGGCTACGCCGATCTTCATCATCGATTGGAGTTCAATGGACTCTGCGCGACTTGCAAAGCTTCCGATCGTACATGAGCTGGAACCGAAGCCTTATTGAGCTGTCGGACTTGATCCGCCATGATCACCGCCCCCATGAGGAGGACAAAGACACCGAAAGCTCGCTTCAGTCGAGTCTCGGGAACTCGAGGCGCGATTCGCAGCCCCGCCATCATGCCCACCAGAGCCACGCCGCTGAGGACAATGAGAAGTGACCATTGAATTTGTGCCTGAGTTTGCACGTCACCCAAAAATCCCAGGAGTGACTTAAACGCGATGATCACGAGCGAGGTCCCAACCGCCACGCGCATCGAGAGCCCCACGAGCACAACAAGCGCGGGAATAATGAGAAAGCCGCCTCCGGCCCCGACAAAACCCGTGATACTCCCGACCACCAATCCCTCGAGTCCGATCAATAACCAACGGAATTGGTTTCGAGGCGGAGTCAACTTGGCTTGAGCTGTGTTCATCTCTGAGTCAGGCTTTGCAGCCTGCGGCTTCTTCAACATGGACCAAGAAGCGAGGATCATCAAAGTGGCAAACACACCCATGATGAGGATGGGCTTGGAAACCTTGAGGTGATCCCACAGGCCGATTGAATCTGGGACATTGGGCATGACATAGGCCCGCGTGACGTAAACACCTAAAAAGCTCGGTATTGAAAACGTCAGTCCTGTTGACCAATCCACTTCGCCCCGACGGTGATACCCCCAACCGCCCAGAAGAGATGTGGAGCCAACAATAAACAAAGAGTAAGCCGTCGCCAGAACAGGCGATACGCCGAACAGGTAGACCAGAATCGGAACGGTCAGGATCGATCCACCGCCACCCACAACCCCAAGCACCATTCCCATGATCAAGGTTGCGATCAGGCCTAAAATTTCCATACCCACCTCGCTCCCTCGTTCGCAACACTCTCACCAAAAGGATACGGATTCGATCACTTCGGTCCCGGCCATCGGTGACCAAAGAACTTCTCAAAGGCGTGATACGCGGCCATACCTGCCAACATCGCCAACACAAACACAGCTGGCTTCGTATTGAAAGTTGCCAGAGACGTAATCGCAGGTCCCGGGCAATATCCGGCGAGGCCCCATCCCGCGCCAAACATGAGAGATCCCAAAACCAATCGCGGCGTGATCCGTCGAGATGTCGGCACATGCCAGTGCGCATCGAGCAAGGGATGCTCCAAACGACGAATCAAAGGATAAGTGAATGTGCTGATCAACAAGGCTCCACCCATCACAAAAGCCAAGGCGGGATTCCAGTTGCCCGTCAAATCTAAAAACCCTATGACTTTCCCCGGTTGGGTCATGCCACTGATCACCAAGCCGACTCCGAAAATAAGGCCGATGGCACCCGCCGCGACAATATGACTGAGCTTTTCTCGATAGTTTGACATTCGATCGTTTGTCATCTCAGGCCTCCCCGAAAGCGGCGCGCAAAATCGCAACGAGAACAAAACCTGAAGCCATGAAACTCAAGGTGGCGACTAAGCTTCGCGGTGAAAATCGAGACAATCCGCAGACACCATGCCCACTCGTACAACCTGAGCCCATGAGAGTTCCGAACCCCACCAAGAGGCCCGCGATGATCGTTGTGCCCATACTCACATCGGTTGTGTCGATAAAGCGCTCGGGTCCCGAAAGGGCCAACATTAAGACGCCGCCCAAGAACAACCCGACGATGAAGGCCATCCGCCAGTACCAATCACCTCGAACAAGCTTGAGAGATTGTCCGACAATTCCTGAGATTCCTGTGACTCGCCCATTCCAAAGCAGCATCAGCGATACGGCGATCCCGATGATCACTCCGCCGAGGCCTGCCATCAAAACTTCCTGTACGTTCCAGACGATGTTCATAGCTTCTACCTTTCGCTCTTACGGATCTGCGAACAACGATTCGATCTTAAACCAGCTTCGGCGATGTCAATTTCAACTCATTCCAACGCAACATCCCACCCTGCATGTTAACCGCAAACTGGAAGCCCTTTTCCTTCGCCATCAACGTGGCTTGCCCCGATCGGCCTCCGCTCCGGCAAATGAAGACGATTTCCTCGGAGCGATCCGCACGGGTCAGCCATTGCTCAAGGTCAGGCCCCAATGTGACAAGACTTGAGCCTGCAATGTGGCCGAGTTCACCTGTGAACTCATCGGGCCGACGAACATCAATGAGGCGCACACCCTTGGTCTTCGATTCCGACAAGGCACGGTGCAGGTCTTCGCAAGTGATTTCAGGAATGGCGTTGACGGTTTGAGGATGGAAAACTCGGCCATCACGTCGCAAACCACACTTCATGTTTGCCGGTAAGGCCTCATGAATTTTCTTAGGATAAGCCAAGCGAAGCTCAGACATGAGTTTAGTGAAATCCTCGAGCGAGCGACCTCCGCCGACACGGGGATTGTACTTCTTCTCCATGCCGATCGTTGATGACGTTTGTCCGCGGTAATCATGACCGGGAAGAACGATGGTTTCGTCAGGTAAAGCAAAGAGTCGCTGAGTGATGCTCTGGTAGAGATTCTCCGATGAGCCACCCTGGAAGTCCGTGCGTCCCGTGCCTCTGATCAGAAGGGCGTCTCCGGTGAACACCATGAGATCACCGTCGGCTGTTTTCAAGAGAAAGCTCATGCAAGCATCGGTGTGGCCCGGAGTCGCAAGCGCCGTCAAATTGTGCGAACCGATTTGCAGTTGTTGGCCATCGCTGAGGCGAAGATCACAACAAGGCACCTCGGCGCGCTCGCTGACGGCCGTTTTCACAGCTGAAGACGCCATGCGTTCGCGAATCACGCCCGCACCTGTGACATGATCGGCATGCACGTGAGTATCGAGAACGTAGAGCAACTTCAGCCCCAGTTCGTCGATGAGTTTGAGATCACGATCTACGGTTTCAAGGACGGGATCGATCAAGACGGCTTCGCCCGTTTGCTGATCCGCAACGAGATAGGTGTAGGTCGATGACTCATGCTCAAACAGCTGATGGAGAACCAGATTTCGACTTCTCATCATTTCCTCCCGAGGCTCACGCCCCGCTCGCGCACTCGAAAGGTCAGCGCGACCATGTTGAACAGTCACCCAACCTTCTCGACACCAATCTTGTAGATCTCCCCTCAAAACAACAAGTCTGGGATCCAGGTTTCGCAACTGATCCGCAAGTTGCTCGGGCTGCTGGGCGATGACCACTTGGAGTCTGTCCGTGTGGGGATCAAGTCTCAGGGCTTCTTGGAGTTCCTGCAAGGTCGCGGACTTCGCACCCGCAATCCGACAGCGTTCAAACTCCAAGGGAGAGCGAAGGTCCCAGAGGCGTAAGCTTTCAGGCTCCGTGCTCCACAGGTTCGCCAGCTGTTTCAGACTGAGAAATTGAACTTCGCCCATGACCTCATCGTGAACGAAGACCCGGGCCGACGGTTATGTCGGCCGACACAATCGACGCAATGTTCTAACGCTCAGGACTCCGAATCGCGATTTTAGGGCGCGAGCTGAGACTTCTGATACTTTTCTAGGGCAGCGGGCACCTGGAGTTCTTTGGGTATGTAGCGACGATCCAAATAGTCTTCAAGCCTGAGATCTCTTTCCAAAATCCCCACTTCGCGACCCATATCGTGAATTTTCATCATTTCTTCATCCGTTGGGGTCAAAGTCCGGTAGCTCACTCGGTCGGGCGGCTGGTGCAGAACATAGTGGATGAGCTTCTCATCTTGACGAAAATAGGGCGCAACCAGATTGGCCGCTTCGTCGCGATGAGTTTCAGCCCACTCACCACTTTCCGCAATCCCCCGCACGAGATCTCGGACGACCTCAGGCTTCTCGTCGATCAAGTGCTGACTCACCACCAAGACGCAGGAAATGAACTGTGGCCAAATATCTTTCGCATGATGCAGGACTCTTCCCGTGCCCTTCAATTCAGCCGCGGCCGCATGGGGCTCACCCACGAAATAGCCCGAGATACTCTTGGCTGCGATCGCTCCCGGCATATCGGGTGGTGGCATCTCCACAAACTCAAGATCCTCAGGCTTCATGCCGAGATCCTTCATCAGCTTTCGAATCACCAAAAACTGGTTACTGTAGCGACTTGGAATCGCGAATCGCTTGCCTTTGAGATCGCGAAGATCTCTTGCGGGATCGTCCTTCTGGACGATCACCGTGCTGCCATCGCGATGGCCCAAATAAACAATTTTCGCAGCAACGCCTTGTTCGACGAGTTTCATCGCCAGAGGTGCAACAAAAAATGTGGCGTGAAGTCGACCTGACTTGAAGGCTTCAGCGACGGTTGGAAAGTCAGTGAAGCGTTTAGAAACATAGTGGAAACCCGTCGACGTCTTGGTCGCAAAATCTGTGACAGGACATGTGAGGTGGCAGGTGACCGGGAGGAAGCCCACCTCAAGTGCCTTTTCTTGTTCAGCCCGCTGGGAGGGATCTAGGGCTCGACCGACCAGAATCAAAGCCAAAACCGCGAAAATGATAGCCAGCCCGATCAAAAACTTTTGCTTCATCGCGTACTCTCCAATCGAACATCGACCGAGTCTAAAGCAAAGCGATTGAGTTCTTGAAAGCTTCGCTGAAATTCCATTCCCGTCATCGAGCGTGGGATCTCCCCCTCCAGCCTCACCTCCGCTCGCACACGACAAGGGTTCGGCTCCAAAACCAGCACGCGATCCGCGACCTGAGCTGCCTCGAGCAAATCGTGGGTGACCAACACAACGGTTGTACGTCGTCGACGCAGAATTTGAAATGTCTCCTGGCGAACGCGCACGCGAGTGAGAGCATCGAGGGCCGAGAAGGGTTCATCCATCAACAAGATTTCGGCGCCCGCGAGCAAAGCTCGGGCGACTTCAACACGTTGACGAAGTCCTCCGCTCAGCTCACGAGGAAAGAGGGACATGTAAGGACTGAGTTGAAAGCTTTCGACCAACGCATTCCGCGCGGACTGTCGAACTTCGCCAGGGCTATGCGGCGTCAACGCATACGTCATCGCAAACTGGAGATTCTCCTCCACATTGAGCCAAGGCAACAAAGCGTCTTTTTGGTAAATGACAAGGGTCGGTCCCGATCGCCAGACCTGACCGGCCTGTGGGCGAAGGTGGCCGGCCATCAAATGCAACAAAGTGCTTTTGCCGACGGCAGAGGGACCAACCAGCGCCAAGATCTCACCACACGGTATGGTGAGATTCATGCTCGCATTTGCCGCGAGCAAGGCCTCACGTCGGGGGTAAGCAAAACTCAAATCCCGAAGCTCGAGAGCGGCCATCGAATTAGCCATTCTTCCACCTCCAACGAGGCCGCCCTTGGACCCATCTCAATCCACGGTCCATGCACCAACCCGTCACGCCAATCAACAACATGTAGAGGATCACGAGATCGATCCGCATGCCGTTACGCGCGTCGTGAATACCGAATCCCAAGCCCTGTTTTCCCGCAATCATTTCAGCTGCAACCATCACCACCCACGCCATTCCGAGCATGACTCGAATCGCCGTCAAAAGATCTGGCCACACCGCCGGCAAGATCACCTCAAGCAAGGTGCTACTGCGGCTCAAGCGAAAGTCTTGGGCGACCCGAGGCAAAAGCTGCGGCATATTCTCGAGAGCCGCCAAAGTCGAAATCGTCATCGGGAACACGACGGACACGAAAATCAGAAAAATCACGGGCAGATCACCGATTCCAAACCACATGATAGCGAGTGGAATCCAGGAGATCGGCGAAACGAAGCGCAAGAAGTCAACCCACGGCCGAAGAGCTAAACGGCAAATCAAACTCGACCAAAACAAAAGCCCCAGACCGATTCCCGCGATGATGGCAAAGCCCGCGCCGATCATGATTCGACTCATTGAGGCCCACCAGTCGGCCCAAAGTCTCTCACTCTGCCACTCACTCAGGAGGGCGCGCCCCACGTCCGTCGGTGAGGGCCATGCTGAGTTCGACTCGCCGGTCGTCAACCCCCACCATGCGAGCGAGAAAATGAGAAAACTCAGAACGGGAAGGACGACGAGCTTCATCGATGGTCGAAAAAAATTGGTGTCCATTTACGAGTCCTCGGCGCTCAAGGCTAAGAGTGCATGCCGATCTCGCACAATGATTTCGCGACCCTGTTGCGAAATCCAACCCTGATCTTCAAACCGCGCCAAAGTCTTGATGACTGTCGAAACTGTACTACCGCAAAAACTCGCAATTTCAGCCCTGGTCCATCGATGCTGACCGTACCTCTCCTTGAGATAAATCAAAGCCTGCGCCACCCTCGAGTTCACATCAGCCTCAAGCCAATCAACCCGCTGCCGCTCAGCCCGGCCCAAATCCCGGGCGAGCTGCTGAAGTAAGTCTGAGGTGAGTTGAAAATCGTTCTTGAGAGCCGAACGAACAAACTCACCGGGAACACAATAGATCCGAGTAGGCTCTAAAGCGATGGCATCGGCATGGTAGGTCTCTTGAGCCAGAAAAGAGCGATGCCCAAAATAGGAGCCTCGGCCAAAAAGCCGAAGCAAATGCTCGGCACCTGCCGGCGAGAGGATCGTGAGGCCGACGAGTCCGGAGCTCACGAGATAGAGGTACTCCGGTGTGTCACCGGTTGAATAAATTCGATCCCCTCGCTTGAACTCGCGTATTGTATGAAGGGAGTCGTCGGCCTGACCCGTGAGCCACTCGCTGAGCTGCATGGGCAAAAGCTAGCATAGCTGCGAGAGCAACCCAAGCAATCAAGGTTTCTTGGTCTGCCCGACGAGTCTCGGCCCTAAGAGTCTTTGGGTCTTTGAATCCGTCGTTCGTCCCTCGTTGGCCGTCTTCCCCTGGCAGCCGTGAAGAGCACAGTCGTGCTGGTGATGGCCAAGCTTCTCGGATCGCGACTGCTGAATTTCCCGAAGCGCGGCCTTCTCGGCGACAGCCCGTCGCTCGTGGGATTCAGCCTTACGGTAGGCTTCGCCTCGGACCGACGGGAGTGGAACCGACAACACCCGATGACACGCTTGACCACAATCGGGACAATTCACGTGCGGTGGATCCGAGATCTTTTGCAGATCCATAAAGCGCCCCTGGCAAAGCTCACAGATCCCAGATTTAGGCTCGTATTCATAAAACGGCATACTTCGAGTCTACTCGATGGAGCTTCCACTCACGAGTCGAGGTTCGCGCCATCCAGCTGGGCTTTGGTCAAAAAAAAGCCCCAACCGCGAAAGGTTGGGGCTTGAATTTCTGGGGTTCAATCCAGTCGGCTTGGAGGTGATTAGGCCTTCGCCGTTTTCGCCGCAGCCGAAGTTTGCGATTCGGCAGAGCCGATACGCATCCCGTAGAACGATCGATAGACAAAGAACAGTCCGATCGCGCAGAAGATCGTGCCGATCATCGGCGCTGTGTCTTTCATCAACACCGCGATTTCAACAGCCAGAAGGCCGAAGAGCGTCGTGAACTTGATGATGGGGTTCAAGGCCACCGAAGACGTGTCTTTGAAGGGGTCGCCGACTGTGTCGCCCACGACTGTCGCAGCGTGAAGGGGTGTTCCCTTCGCTTTCAATTCAACTTCGACAACTTTCTTGGCGTTATCCCAAGCACCGCCGGCATTTGCCATGAACAGAGCCTGGAACAGACCAAAGGCCGCAATCGAGATCAAATACGCCGTGAAGAACTTCGGCGAGAAGAATGCAAACGCCAGCGTAAAGGAGAAGATCACCATGAAAATGTTGAACATCCCCTTCTGTGCGTACACCGTACAGATTCGTACGACCTCGTTCGAATCTTCCTTCGAAGCTGCCTTATTTGTGTCCAGCTTCATATTTTCTTTAATGTAAACCACGGCACGGTTCGCACCTGTTGTCACAGCTTGCGTCGACGCACCTGTGAACCAATAGATCACCGCGCCGCCCATGATGATGCCCAACAAGACCTGCGGATCCAGCAACGACAACTGAATATTCAACATCAAGATGATGGAGAAGATCATGGTGGTCGCGCCGATGACAGCTGTTCCGATCAACACCGGTTTAGCTGTGGCCTTGAAGGTGTTACCCGCAGAGTCGTTCTCTTCGAGGTGTTCTTTGCCGCGTTGGAAGTCCGGCGTGAAGCCGAAGTCCTTTTTCACTTCTTCTTTGATACCCGGCAAAGTCTCGATCATCGACAATTCGAAGACCGATTGAGCGTTGTCGGTTACGGGGCCGTAAGAGTCGACCGCGATGGTCACGGGACCCATACCCAAGAATCCGAACGCCAACAAACCGAAGGCGAAGACGGCGTGAATATCCGGGAAAGCGCCTGTGGCCGCCATCGGGATCAAGTTCTTCAGATCGGGATGATCGGCAGCCAGATAGGAGACCAACATCAGGACGGCAATGATGCTGCCCTTCCAGAAGGCCGAGAAGTTGCCCGCCACGAAGCCCGAGAGAACTGTCAAAGATGCGCCACCTTCACGGGAAGCATCAACGACCTCGCGAACGTGAGCCGAATTCGCCGATGTGAAGATTCGAGTGGCTTCAGGAATGATCGCCGCACCCAAAGTTCCCATCGAGATAATGACCGACAAACGCCACCAGAGCGAACCGTACTCTTCGCCCAGCATCGCATGAGAAACGAAGAAGGTGACGATGATCGACAAGATCGAAGTGATCCAAACCAAGGTGGTGAGGGGGATTTCGAAGTTGAACTTGTCTTTGTTGAAGAACAGAGACTTCGACATCGCATTGTTCACCCAATACGAAACGATCGAGGTCATGACCATGAGGATTCGCATAGCGAAGATCCACACAATCAAAGTCGGCTGAATGTTCGCCAACGATGGATCGACAACGGTCTTACCATCGGGACCCATAGTTGTTCCCATCGCCAACAAAATGAAGGTGATGAGTGCAACACCCGTGACGCCATAAGTTTCGAAACCGTCAGCTGTTGGACCAACCGAGTCACCGGCGTTGTCGCCTGTGCAGTCCGCAATCACACCCGGGTTACGGGCATCGTCTTCTTTGATGTTGAACGCGATCTTCATCAAGTCCGACGCGATATCCGCAATTTTTGTGAAAATACCGCCGCAGATTCGAAGTGCCGAGGCGCCGAGCGATTCACCGATTGCAAAACCGATGAAGCAAGCACCCGCGGATTCCGCAGGCACCAAAAGCAGAATGGCGAGCATCAAAATGATTTCGACGCAGATGAGGACGACGCCGATCGACATTCCCGCGCGGAGCGGAATGTCCATCACCGGGTAGGGCTTTCCAGCCAACGACGCAAACGCCGCTCGCGAGTTCGCCAGCGTGTTGATTCGGATACCGAACCAAGCCACGGCGAAGGAACCCAGGATCCCGAGCACCGACCAGAAGAGGATCAGCAGGACTTTATCAAAGCCCATGTGCTTCAAGAAACCGAAGTAGTAGATGATACAAGCGCCGATGAACAGCTCGAGAATGATGAGGAATCGGCCCTGCTGGAGCAAATAGGTTTTGCAGGTCTCGTAAATCAAAGCCGAAACTTCCAACATCGACTTGTGAGCCCTGAGAGCCTTAATCTTCGAATACTCGAATAGACCAAAGACAATACCGAGAGCGCCGACCACCATACCGGCCCACAAAATTTGTGTGCCCGACATTGTCACGCCCAACAGAGTGAAACTGACTCCGTCCAAAGGAGGCATCACCAAATCGGCCTCACCGGCATGAGCCAAAGTGCCCGCGAGGGCGGCCCATAGAACTCCCATTAGCGTGACCCAGCGACTTTTCAGTCCGACCTGAGCTTCACCAGCATCTGATCGCCACATATTTGCTCTCCTCTGAGTGAAACTCGTCGGGCTTCACTCGGTTGCATTTCAGTTTTCGAATTTTGAAAGCTCGAATTTTAAAACTCATTTTCGTCAATTCAATCTCAGTCCTAGGGCCTGCGGCTCAGTTCCACCCCAGTTCCGCCCCAGTTCCGCCTCAAGTCCGTCTCCGGTCCGTCTCGTTCTCTGATTGCGCCTCTGATTGAGCTGAGTTTCCGATCGGGTCGCGCCCGAGAAAACTCACCCAACCGAACTAGCTCTGAGTCAGTTCGCAAAAAGTCGCGCTCCGCCAAAACGGAGTGGTTCACCTTACTTGAGGGCTTGGACCACTAACGCGCTCGCCTTTCCGTGTCACTGAGGTTTTGCAGGTTGCCTATGATCTACGCAGCTCGACAAAACCAATTGCGCAGCGCTCCGCTTGCGTGAAGGTCCGTCTCGCCTCGAAGGCGGGCGAAGGCCGAATCGACAAGAGGAGTTGGGGATCGCGGGTGGTGAGACACGAGGCCCGGCCGTCGAGGAGTCAGTGGCCCAACTCGGAACGCCTCAACTCGCTTCAAGGCGCGAACCCACGAGATGGTGAGGTTCACGTGCGGCCCTTGATCCGTCAAAGAGCCGATTGACTCGATGTGGAGCGGAGTAAGACAGTCGGCCCTCATGGACGCTCCGAGCAAACCACAAGTCCCCACGGCCTCCCCAGAAGCTTCACCACTCGCAGCCCTGCGCCTCACGCAGACTGTTCAGAAGGGCGGCTGTGCCGCAAAGATTGCCGCAAGTGAACTTCGCCGCATTTTGAAACGCGTGGAATTTCCGCCTCGCCCTCCCGAACTTCTCGTGGACGGTCGGCTGTTTGACGATGCCAGCGTTCAGCAACTGACGGATGAGTTGGCCCTCGTGAATACGGTCGACTTCTTCACCCCGATCGTAGATTCGCCTCGAATGTTTGGAGCTATTGCCGCCACAAATGCTCTCTCGGATATCTACGCGATGGGAGCGAAGCCCATCTCAGCTCTTGGAATCCTGGCTTTCCCGATCAGCACTCTTCCAGAGAGCGCCCTCATCGAAGTGCTACAAGGCGCTTGCGATCAATTGCGTCGGGCAGGCGCCTCGCTCTCCGGCGGCCATTCGATCGATGATGACACACTCAAATTTGGTCTCGCGGTGAGCGGCCTCGTTCATCCTCAAGAAATTTGGAAAAACTCAGGAGCTCAGCCCGGCGACGTCCTGCTTCTCACCAAAGCACTGGGCACAGGAACGCTTTCGGCCGCACTCAAGAGAAGTGCGTTGACCGAAGAAGATATGCGGCCCGCTCTCGAGTCCATGTGCCGACTCAACGATGCCGTTTCACCCTTGCAAGCGCGAGGCTTGCGCTCGGCCATTCATGCGGCTACCGACATTACGGGCTTCGGACTCGCAGGCCACGCGCTCAACATGATTCACGCGAGCCAGGTCAGCTTTGCCATTAACGTGCAGGCGCTGCCTGTGCTGCCGGGAGCTTGGCATTTTTTGGCCGATGGTTTCTTGACGAAAGCTCACAAGAGCAATCAACTTTACGTTCAAGATCATTGGGTCGTCGATGGCCTCACCGAACAACAGCGGCTTCTCCTTGCCGATCCGCAAACCAGCGGCGGTCTGCTGCTGTCCGTCCGAGCCGATCAGGCGGCCGAAGTGATGTCTGCGCTCCGCCCTCACTTTCCTGATCTCAGTCGCGTCGGAGAAGTCATGCTTGAGAATTCGCCTCGATTGGTTTTTCGCGCATGAAAAAGATGGCGCTGCAACTGATCCAGCGCCTCGCTGAAGGCGGCGAACTCCTTGATGTGCGGGCGCCGATCGAATTTCAGTCGGGACATTTCCCTGGCGCCACCAATCTACCGCTTCTCAACAATGACGAACGCGCAGCTGTCGGCACCGCTTACAAACAGCAAGGTGCTGATGCCGCTCTGCAATTAGGGCATCAGCTCGTCGACGGTGAAACACGTGATCGGCGCCTTCAGGGCTGGATTAACTTTTTGAAGGATCGACCTGAGGCGAAGATTTGCTGCTTTCGCGGCGGACTCCGCAGTCAACTCGTGCAAGCCGAGTTAGGTCGACACGGAGTCGATCGGGAAATTGTGAAGGGCGGATACAAAGCACTTCGAAAAACCGCGGTCGAGCTCTTGGCTCGCGTTGGGCAACCTCTTGTGGTGCTCGGTGGCTTGACGGGAAGTGGCAAGACGGACCTCCTGAAGCTTCGGCCGCATGTGGATCTTGAGGCCGCAGCCGAACATCGAGGCAGCGCCTTTGGCGCCCGAGGCGTCACGCCTCCCCATCAAGCCGTCTTCGAGAATCGCTTGGCCGTCGATTTCGCGCGCGTCATGGAGGCCACAACACCCATTTGGATCGAAGATGAATCGCGTACCATTGGACGCCTTGTAGTTCCCTCCTTTCTCTTTGAGCGCATGCAATCGGCTCCTCTGGCTGTGATCGAAGTTCCCCGTAGCGAACGAGCGCGACGTCTCACGCAGCAATACCTTTCAGAGATGTTTTCGGCCCAAGAGGGCGTGCCTCCGACGGAGATCGAAGTTGAGAAAGTGCGACAAACTTTGCACACCAAGCTTCTGCAGCTGCAAAAGCGACTCGGGGGCTTAGAAACGCAGAAGCTTGCCCTACAGCTCGACGAATCCGTTCGAGACTTTTCTGTGACGGGACGCTTTGCCTCCTTCTGGACTTGGGTCGAGCGGCTCCTCGAGATCTACTACGATCCCATGTACCTCAAGCATCTCGACCAAAACCGCGACCGCATCGTGTTTCGCGGTTCGCCGGCTGATTGGATTTCATGGTCGAGTCCGT
Organism: Pseudobdellovibrionaceae bacterium; assembly: GCA_947462815.1. GTDB lineage: Bacteria > Bdellovibrionota > Bdellovibrionia > Bdellovibrionales > JAMPXM01 > UBA2339. Next base: position 48,318 of record CANHQR010000016.1, on the reverse strand, counting down.
CTCGAGTTTAGCCCCTTGATTGCCGATGAGAGCAGTGATGAAAACTCCTGCACAATCCGCACTCTCGGCCTCTTTATCTCTCGTCAGTGAAAAGTTCGCGGCTGAAGCCGTTCGCAGCTTTCAGCCTGGCGAAAACATCTTTGTCGAAGGCGACGACTCGCGCGAAATGTTCGTCGTCGTCGAAGGCGAAGTCGAGATCGTGAAAGCTGTGAAAGGCGGCGAGGTCTCGCTGGCGAGGCTCGTGCGCGGCGACTTTCTTGGCGAAATGTCGCTGTTGGAGTCCTTGCCTCGTTCGGCGACCGCACGCGCACTGACTCCGGTGAGACTGCTGGCGATTCAGCCTGGCGGTTTTTTAATTAAGATTCGCCGGGATCCGACCTTTGCGTTTGAGTTGATGCAATCTCTTTCGAAGCGAATTCGTGTGACGAATGAAAGTCTCACCAAGGCTCTGGCCACAGGCATCACCTCAGCCGAGAAACTCAGCGGCATTCTCTCGGGTGCCGAGTTCGCCTCGCTCACGGAGAAGTCATCGAAGGACACCACTCCTGGTCAGCAGGAGTCCGCATGATTACGGAGATCAGCACGCGCCGTCTGCTGATCGTTTCGGATCTGCATCTCGGCAATCCATTTTCAAAAGCCACACGACCGACGGTCGAGTTTCTGCGGTGGGCCGCACAGAACAACTATGATGTCTGTATCAATGGCGACGGATTTGAGATTGCGCAAGTTTCGTTTTCGAAGATTGCTCGCGATGTTCCTGACGTCTTTCATGCGATCAAGAGTTTTACGGATACAGGGCGATCCCTCTACTACATCATCGGCAATCACGACATCGTGCTCGAAAACATGCTCAATGACTGGGGTGGCTTTAAAATGGCGCCATTTCTCAATGTGAAGAGCGGCGGCCGACGTATTCGCATCGAACACGGTCATCTCTACGACCCATCATTCGTGAATAATCCGGAGCTCTATGAGTTCCTCACCTGGTTTGCGGGTATTTTTTTGAACCTCAGTCCGTCGCTCTACAAGAGCTGGATTGCCTTTGAGAAGTTCAAGTCGAAGTATTTGTGGAAATCGAAGGCCAAAGCTGGAATTCCCGGCGAACATCCCTCCTTTTTCGAAGCGGCTTCGGAACTCTCACGTCGGGGGTTCGACACCATCGTGTTTGGACATACGCACCATGCGGGGCGAGTGGAGCTATCGGGAGGTGCTGAGTACTTTAACAGCGGGAGTTGGCTCATCGGGACACCGCTGATTCGGATCGAAGACGGATGTGTGACCTTAGAGCGTTGGGAGCGGACTCGAACTTCACTCCCCTCGGCCTCCTAATTCTTTAAAATCCACCTGGATCAAAACGAGACACCGAAGCAGGCGGCGGCTTGTCCACAACTTGCATGAACGTGAACTCATCTCCTTTGGTGCGATCGCGGGTCAAGCCGGTTGCGAGCTCAATTCGCCCTGATCCCGTACGACGGATGCTCTGAACTCTATGGATTTCGCCCACTTTGGGGCGATCGTAAGAATCATTCAAAAACCTCACGCCTATCGAAGTCGACGAAAGCGCCTTGCGCCTCGGCAATATTCTAAAATACGTGGCAGTTTCAAAGTCTTAGATATGGCGCTTGGCCCAACTGTCACGCGGGACTACCCAGGACTCAGACAGCGGCCGCCATTCTATTGCCGCTCAGCCTGGCCCGACCCCTGCTCCTCCTCTTTGTCAGAACCGTCGCACACAATGGCGCGACAGAACTAAGGAGCACGTATGAAAGACATCAACACACAATCCGCTCACTGGCCGGTGTTCTATGTGCCCATGAGCTTTTTGATGGCTGTTGTCGCCATGTTGATGATGGGTTGTTCGTCGAATCACTCTTGGTCGGGCTCAGACTCCGGTGCTTTCACAAAGTCCGGCGAGACCGACTCCACGGATATCGTGCAGCCCACCGACCCGAAGGATCCCTCGGCTCAGCCTCCCTCGGAGGGCCCCGTACAATCGCCGCCCAATATGGATCCGCTCGAGTACGCCTGTAAGAACCAAGCACCTCAATATCAAACTGTGGATCTCGACTTTGTCGCCAACTCGGCCGACTGCGCCTTCAGCCAAAACGATAACCTCGATCGCATAGATGGGCGCCTCCAGGCTCGCGCGGAACAGTTCCGCGAGCTGAAGCTCCCCGCAAAGACCGCTTTGTGCCACATCCGAATCGAGGCCTCCGAGGACAACTTTGTCGCTTATGGAAACTTCTTCGTGAGCCTCAACTCGCAGCTCATCGCCGCTTCGTACGACCTCTCCGATCGCCAACAAAGTTCTTCGAGTTCGAACTTGTCTCGTTGGGACTGGAGCATGATCAAGGGCGAAGTCTTACGTCCCAGTCGCCACGGTGTACACTGCGGCCCGAGCGGTCAGTGCTCTTGGCCTGAGGTGGGTGAATCCGGCGCGCTTCGCATGAGCTTTCAGCCTGGACTCTTCAATTCCTCGGTGGCGCGGTCACCTTCCAGCGACCTCACACATCGCTTCGGCTTGCATGTCGGTGGCGGTGTCGCGAAGTCTTGCCAACACTCAGCACTCAAACTCAAGATCACAGCACGCTTCGTCAGCCTGTAAGACTTGAACGCAACTTGATCGACAACTTGAAATCAGCTTAATTGAGAGAGGCCCAACACCTCTCTCAATTTCTTTTGGGAAGCGTTGGAGTAAGTTTGGTGGCAAGTTTGGAGCCGTTATTCTGTGGCGATTTTTTGGCCATCTTTGGGGTAGTCTTTTGGGTAATCTTTCGGGCAGTTACTGAAGCCAGCTTTGGAGTCACAACCTTGAGCGCATCACGACCCTACCAACTCAACGAGGATGAGTTCAGCTTTCAGTTCTCACGCTCCTCAGGTGCCGGCGGACAGAATGTGAACAAGGTGAACTCGAAAGCTGAGCTCCGCTGGGAGGTCGCGCAAACGGAATGCCTCCCCCCCGATGTGATCCATCGCTTTATGAGTCGCTATCGAAATCGCCTCGATGCCGACGGACTGGTGGTGGTGGTCAGCGAACGACATCGGGATCGCGAGCGCAATCGTGCCGATTGTATCGAAAAGCTCTGCGAGTGGATCGATAGCGTGTGGGAAAAACCGAAGCCTCGCATCAAGACCAAGCCGACCAAGGGCTCCAAACGCCGTCGGATCCAGGATAAGCGACACTCCGGGGAGAAAAAGCGCGAGCGCGCCAAATTTCAATACGACCCCACGGACCACGACTGACTATCGTTGGCCCGAAGACTTGCTGACCCCAGAGCGCTCGAGCCTTTCCGAAGACGCGCTGACAAGATCAGGTCTTTGTTTTCCAGTTTGGATTTCAGTTTGGATTTCAGTCGCCATCCGCCCACTTGCCACCGACAAAGCGGCTGAGAACGTCGGCCAGCAGGGAGACTCCTTGGCCGCTTCCGCCCGGCTCCTGCCAGGGACCAGAGGCGGTGTCACGCCACGCGTACAAATCCACATGGGCCCATGGAATCTCGGTGCCCGCGACAAAGCTTTCCAAAAACAAAGCCGCCGTGATCGCACCACCAAAACCATCTGAGCAATTGACTAGATCCGCGACATTCGACTTCAGAGCGGTCTTATAATTCTGAAAGAGCGGCATACGCCAAACATAGTCGCCGCGCTTGAGTCCCGCATCGTAGATCTCCCGCGCCAAGTCGTCCGAGTTCGCAAACAATCCTGCGACCTCAGCTCCGAGCGCAACTTTGATCGCCCCTGTGAGAGTGGCCAAATCGATGAGGGCAGCCGGTTTTTCGGTGGCCTTGACTGCGACATCCATCGCGTCCGCAAGAACCAAGCGACCCTCGGCGTCGGTGTTATGAATTTCAACTGTGCGGCCACTGCGTGAGCGAATGACATCACCCGGACGGAAGCTTCCGGCGCCGACAGCATTCTCAGCCAACGGCAGATACACGTCGAGGGCCAAAGGAAGCTCGGTGCGAATGGCCCACCACGCCACGGCGAGAGCTGCGGCCGAGCCGCCCATGTCCTTTTTCATCCAGCGCATCGCCTGACTCGGTTTGATATCCAAACCTCCGGTATCGAAGGTGATGCCTTTTCCCACCAAAGCGAGTGGCCGCGTCTCCGCTCCACGCTGATCGGGACGATAGCGAATATGCACAAATCTCGGTTTGACCTCGGCAGAACCTCCTACAGCCAAGAGGAGACCCATCTGTTCGTGACGAAGACGCTCACCTTCCCAAATTTCAACACTCACTTCATGGCGTCGCGACGACGAGGCCGCCGCAAGAATCAAATCTTGAGCGAGGTTGGCGTACACGGCGGGGGTGAGCGTGCCGCCGGGCATATTGGTCAAATGCCGAGCCAAGTTGACGGCAACACCCAGTCGACTCGCATCGCGCACGAGGCTCAAATTCTCCTTCGATTTTTTTTCTTCGCTTCCTGATTCGCCTCCTGAGCGAAGGGCGCGCCCTTGTAGCGCCAAGGCGGGGCGCGGCCCGATCGGTTTTTGACCGGACTGTTGCATGTAGGAATAGCTACACATCTCGAGGCCCAACAAAAATCCACGAGCGGACTCGCGAGGTAGATCCTGAAAATCCACGACGATCTTGCTGACCTTACTCAGCTTGGCGGCGGACCACACGGCGCCCGCTAAATCGCGGGCTCTCAAAAAGTCGGATTTATTCAGAGGATCGCGCGTGAGATCTGCGGCCGAGGCCGACGGAGTCAGCCGCAACAAAAGCCATGGTCCCGTCGGAGCGGCGATTTGCAAAGAATCCCCCTGCGAGGGATCCTTGAGCCAGGTTTGAAGTTGCTGCAGAACAAGCTTGCCCCAAGGCGAGGGCGCCCCCAAATCTCGCGCGATCTCTTTCATTTGCGCTTTCACTTGCGCCGCAGAGCTGGCCAACCAACGAACTTGCAAGCTCGACTTCGAGCGACGATCACTCGCGGTCGCCGCTTTGGCCTCGCTCACCCAAGATTTTAACCAGCGCGACCAATCGAGCTCTTCGACCCAAGCGGCTTCTTGGCGATCGCGATTCTCAGCCCCTCGGCGCGAGGAGTTCCTTGTTCGCGCGGGACTCTTGAGCGTCGAGGTCTTCCGCGAAGACGGTGCGGACCGAGAACTTGCTTTTTTTGCCGACGACTTTGCTGGTTTCGAAGTGACCAAAAGACCCTCGCTTCCTGACATCCGTGCCAAACACTCAAAATCCGGAACTCAAAATCCAACGACTTTCGAAAAATAACAGGACGTGGAGTCCGATTAACGCCAAACTCGGTACCAATAGGCAAGAGATTCACGTTCGAGTTGGAGTTAGACATTCGATTTTCAATTCGCTAGGTGAAAAGCGAGCTCAGGAGGGGTTATGCTCAGATTATCATTCACGAAGTTCGGTCGCCGCCGTGCAACGCCAGGCCCATCGCTCCCAACCTCAGCCCGCTATTGGATCAAGACGCTGGGGCTCTCGATGCTGTTGGTCACTGGCTGTGGTCCACAAAACACCCCTCTCGCCCTCTCGCCCGAACAGTCGCCGGAGCGCCAAACCGACCTCCAAACTTTCAACAGCCAGCGTTCCCCCGCTCTTCCCGCCGGACAGCTCGAGTTGGGCCGAGCGATGGATGCGCGTCGTGGCCTCCGCCATGTGATCGCGGAAGATCTCGTTGTCGTGGAAATCTTGCCCGATGACGTCCACGGGCGACGTCATCAAAAATGGGTGGTGGCCTTGGCCGATCAACGTCGCGTGCAAGTTGTCTACAATTCTGACTTTGGCCCGCGGGTGCCCGTCAGCATCGGCCAAGCTCAAAACGTTGCCGGTGAATACATCTGGAACGCCAAGGGTGGCTTACTTCACTGGACCCACTTTGATCCGCGCGGTCGACGCCCCGACGGTTATGTCGAGATCAGCGGGCAAATTTACGGCGATACGCCCCCGACGCGATAGACCGACCCGCTTTCCTCAAAGTGGGCGATGACAGCTGCGCGAATCTTTGATGGCGCCATCTTGCGCGTGCAGATCGCGAGGGGCAAAGCCTAAGGTGACATGAGGATGATAAGTCTTCGGTTCAAAGAGGGCGCTCGAGCCCCCTTGCGCAACGAAAGCCTGTTGGATCGCGACGCGGGCTTGGATCAGAGCCGCGGATTCCACGACCACGAACCAAGTTTCGGAATCCGCTCCCTGAAAGCGCCCCAGGCAAAGCGCCCGCAGTGAGGCTCGTACATCGAATAGGTGCTGGCGCAAAATGCTTTCGATGACCGACGGCTTAAGATCCCTCAGCAAAACCTGAAATTCAGGCGGCGTAATCCAGGTGATGTGGGCTTCGCCACGATGGCGAAGTGGCGCATGCCCTTGACGATCGACCGTATCGATTTGCTGGCGAAGCTCGTTGAAGCTGTCCCACGGCAAGTCGAGAGAGGCATAGCGGGTGGATGCATCGAATGGCTTGAGCTCCGCTGTCTGCAGGGCGTCCTGAATGACCTGTTGCCCGACCGACGTGACCGCCCCCGATGTCGCCCCCGATGACGCCAAAACATTCATCGTCGCGTTCGTGGGCCGACTGGCGCAGCCAAAAGGACTCACCACCAAGAGCGCCATGAGCATCAATCCACGCATGCGACCCAACCTTTCAAATACACGCCTTGCGGGAAGCTCGAGAGTGAGGGGTGATCCTCTCCATGGCCGCCCTTTGCAATCCAATGAACTGAGCGTCCGGAGGCTCGCACGGCATCGGCCAGCATGTCTGCAAATTCAGCTTCTTCAAACAGTCCCGAACAAGAACAGCTGACAAACAAGCCACCCGGGGCAACACGCTTGATGGCCTCGCGATTAATTTTGAAATAGGCCGCCCGACCTGTCGGCAAATCTTTTTTCTTTTTCACAAAGGCCGGTGGATCGCAGATCACCACATCGTAATGGGCAACAGGCAAATCCTTGATACCATCTAAAACATCCATTTTGCGAGCTTGCACTTCGGCCAACTTCCAAGCGCCACTTCGCAAGGCACGGCGAACATTCTTCTCAGCATGAGCCAGTGCGGTGGCGGAGGCATCGGCCAAGGTGAGCTCGATCGAGAGCCGAGATGTCGCGGGGTCGGCTTCTTGAGCGGCCAGCGCGGCCAACTGCACCGACCATTGGCCGACGTAGCTGAAGAGATCCAAGGTGCGAAGAGTGGTGGACGAGGTCGAGCGCGTCTTGAGGAGCTCGCGCCAGGGAAAGACCAGCAGTCGAAGATTGGCCCGTTGATCAAGAAAGAAACCCGTCTTTTGCCCCTCGAGGAAGTCGACTTGATAGCGCACGGCCGCTTGCCGATCGGCACTCTCAACGGCGATCCAGGCGGCACGCAAATCCAGTTTTCCAGCTTCGCCGATGATGCGACGATCGAGACGCTCCAAGCCCTCTAATCCGCGCGAGGAAGAGTCTTGTGCCCAAACGCTGACCTGTGGGGCCCCGCCTTGTCCTCGAAAGGCCGCCGATAAAGCTCCATGCTCAACAAGACTTTCGAGAGCCGTTTGAAGCTCAGGTAGCAATCGGTCTGCACCGGCGGTCGAGCTCTGGATGACAAACACCTGGTGGCCCGAATCGCCGCTCTCGGCCCCGCGAGGCTCTTCCGGCTCGACCCAATAGCGATCGATGATCACACCTGGTAGTTGATCGGCTTCGCCGAAGAGCAGTCGATGGCTCCATCGATCGACACCCGCCCGATGCCGAAGGTTCGCGGCCTCGATCAAACGAAGTTTGAGAAGTTCTTGAGTCGCCTCCGCGTCGTGAAGATGCAAATGCGGAAGTTGGCTCAGCTTTCGAAAGGCGATCAAGGTGTTGGGATGCCCGTAACCGTGGGCCAGAAATTGATTTCGAGCATCGCGAAGTTCGACCGGCGCACCCGGTAAATGTCCCTTTGGACTTTGGTCGAGATCGCTCGAAAACACCCAAGGATGTCCGCGATGAAACTTCTTTTCTAGCCCCGCCTTCAGTCGCCAGATCGTCGGCGCGCTGGAACGCGCCGGCGAAGAGCTGAGTTTTGACGAGGACTTCGCTGCTATTGAATTCGAGTTCGGGGGTGTGTTCGACATGCACGCGCAACATCGCGTGGGGAAGATTTCAGGTCAAGCTGGCCCTTTGTTCCGATGACCTTCTTGCAAGCTTTCGTTAGCCTGAAAGTCCATGCGCTTTTGGACAAGCTTTTTGACCCTCACCCTCTTGTTTCAAGCCCTACTCTTATGGCCAGCGCACGGCCAACGCGCACGCATCCGCAGCGTCGCGGTGACGGAAAATTTGCGCTTGGCCGCACCTCGCAGCATGGAAGATGTGATGAGTAAACGCTGGGTGGGACTGGACTTCGAGAGCGAGTCCGATCGACGCCGAGCCCTTGAGGAAGCCCGGCGCTTTTTGGCCGCGAAAGGTGCCGGCCAACGCGGCGTCGATGCCTTTTGCGCCAGCACTCAACCACAAAACCTCACCCATTCACTTTGCCGCCTGGAGCGAGATCGCCGACCCGCCCCCCGAGCTGAAGCGATCGATGCCGCTCAGACCGTCGCCTCGCAAACCTCGGCTCCCGCCCCACATCGGCGCGAAGCCGCGAAACTTTTCCTCACCGAAAACTGGGCCGCCCTCAAAGATTTGCCTTATCAAAAGTTGGTTTCCGCTGCGGGCGCCATCGAGTCTCCGGAAGAAGTCGTCACAGCTTCGCAGCGCGCACTTCAGTATCTCACTCGCAGCTCAGATTGCGCGGCTTCACGCCCGGCCGCCGCTTTGGCCTATAAGATGGAAGAGTTTTTTCCAGATCCCGGCATGCTCGAGACCGCGGCGCGACTTTACGACTATGCGGCAGGTTGCACGACGGACTACGCGGGCGCACAGGCCGCCTACCGCTTAGCACTCCTCGAGATCATGCAGAACCGATGCGAACGCGTGCCGGATCTCATGCTGAAGGTGGAGGGCCACAAAGAGGCCTCACAGTTTTATTCGCGGGCGAAGTACTGGCGAGCCTATTGCGCCGAGGTCCTCGGGCAAACGGCCGTCAGTCGTGAAGCGCGCCAGGCTTTGCTGCTCGAACACCCTTTGAGCTTTCACAACTTGGCGGCGAATGGAACCGACGAACGCTCGATGACTTGGGTAGCCCGCGAGATCTCGCCACCGATTGCGTTTCGATCGATCGTTCGCACCGATTTAAACCCATTGATTCGCGCCACTGAGGCTCTCATTCGCCTCCAGCGCAGCGACTTGGCCAGTGAGTTGATCGACAAGAATACGGCGAGCATCGTGGGCCTCGAGCCAGAGGTTCGGCTTTACCTCGCTTCGCTCATGCATCGAAACGGATCAGCACTTCCCAAGTTCAAAATTCTCACCAATCTTTTCCAAGATGTGCCACGTATGGTTTCAGGACCGACCATGCGGATGTTCTTTCCCTTGTGGTACTTCGATCTCATCAACGAACAAGGCGAACACGTTCACCCCCTGCTGGTGACTTCATTGATTCGACAAGAGTCGGCTTTCAATCCTCTTGCGATGTCACGCGTGGGCGCGCGTGGCCTGATGCAAGTCATGCCGGCCACCGCGCGCATGATTGACGCACAAGCCTCACGCCGTTTGATGGACCCCAAGGCCAATATTGCAATTGGCACCCGCTACCTGCGCAAGCGCCTGAGCGAACTCAACGGCGATGTGGAACACACTTTGGCGGCCTACAATGCAGGCATCCATAGGGTGAATTCTTGGCGCAAACGCTATCCGACTGACAATCGCTTGTTGTTTTTGGACCTGATTCCCTTTCGTGAAACCCGCGAGTACGTTGCTACGATTTTGCGCAACTACTTCTGGTACACGAAACTCTACGGCCCCCATGCCTTCGCCCAGCCGACGTTCGCACAGAATCTGAATCCAGCTTCCCGCGGCCAGCGCGGCCCAGCCAGCGAGCCCCCGATGATCGTTACCGCAATCACAGGCGCTACGCCCCTTGGGGATAGCTTCGACATGAAACTTCGCATTCAACGCCAGGTTGAACAAAGCATGTTGCAGATCACGCGCGCGCAGAGCCAGGCACAACGCGACTCGGGATCGATGGAGCACTGAACGTCAGGGGCGAGCCGGCTTCCTCGGTAGCGAGTCGCGCTCTCGGGAATTGAGCAGCGCTCTCGAGTTGACAAAAACTAAGTGAGATTCAAACCTGAGCGACATGATTCGCTCACGCCGTCGACAAGCTTTCTTGCCCCACTCCCTTATCTTCACGCTGTGCTGGTTAGGTCTCGACCTGGGACGCGCCCAACACGCGCAAGCCTATTCTCCCATGCCGGGAGTGAGCTCGACGCCCAAAGCTTCGCCCACGGCCTCCTCAAGCGCCACTTCGCTCGCGCCCGCGCCGATGCCTTCGGCGACACCCTTGCCCTCGGCTCCGCCGACGCCGTCGCCATCACTGTCTGCTGTCGAGCCCACATCAAAGGCTGCGAACTCGCCCGTCAACTTACCCGTGGCTCCGACAGCCACACCCCGTTCGGGAGTTCGCCCCAGCGCAACGCCCTCTACGCCACCGAGCGCATCGACGGCAGAACCGCCCCCACGCACGCTTCCGACCTGGCTGGAAGATGTTCGACGCCATTGTGATCGCCATTATCCAGGACGCATCCAAGCCGGCCTACGCCGCGCTTGCTTTGTGGGCGGTATCAGCGTTGAGAAGTTCGGCACTCTCGCTGGTCATCCGAAGGCGCCAGAAACATCATGTCGCCTGCAATACGGCGAAGAGCCGAGCGAAACTTTGGCCTGCTTGATAGGGACTCGCCTTGCGCGAGGCGTGCAAGAACGAATCGAACAGCGAGGCCAAAGCCCCTTGATGGATCTGATGCAGCGACGCCTGCAAATGTGCTCGGAGAGCTTCAGCGCCCGGAATGATTTGGATGCGAGCCTGTTGGAATCTTGCCTGGCCGGCTCTCACTCCAGCGAATTGCTCCTGAGGAGTCCGACGCCCCAACTCGAGATCTGCGCAAAGATCACACCTGACCCTTCGTTCATCGGGCCTTGCCAAGTGGGCGTGGCCCTCGCCGCGGACAATCGTCCCGCCGCGCATTTGGCCCTTTGCGAGAAGTATTTTGATCGACTTCGCTTTCATGTGGGCTACAGATCTTGCGTAAACGCCAGCCCGATCGGCTCCTCGTTGGTGGGCTTCAATAAATCGACGAGCGGCGACAATCTTGCCGAGACGATTCGCAAGCGATGCGATTCACTGGTTGCTGACACCAGTAATGATCACGAGCGCGGCGCTTGCGTAGTGGGAGCCGGATTTCTCTACGCTCTGAGCCTTCAGACGAACGCCCAAGCCGAGCGAATCAAGCTCTATGAGAGATGTGGCAAGAAACAGGTGACCTTTGAAGATCGGGACTTTTTGGGGTGCCTCACTGCGGCCAGCCTTCTGGATTTGGCCGACGGCCGCGCGACTCAGGCCAGTCGCGAATGCTCGCAGACCTTTCGAAGCGCCAAGAGCCTCGCGCGATCCGCATGCCTCAGTTCGGTGAGCGCTTTGCCTTCGCTAAAGGCTCAATGATCACAGCCGAGCGGTTAAAGCATTGGCGCAATTTGCGCTGTATGTCTCGAAATGCGGGTTTCTGAAATTCTTCGTTCGGCACAATGCTTTTGAGAACCTTGATTTCATCGGTGATCTCAATCCCGCGAGCCTTTGGACGCACGGTTCGCCTGAGCTCAGCGTAGGGCGTCTTCATTTCACAACCCAGATCTCGTTGACCCACCCGACGTACATCGCGCAGTTCATAGGTGGTATAAATGCTTCGCGGCGTACCCAACCACAAATCACTGAAACGATTCTCCGCATCGACGGTCAGCAGACCCACGACGTCGTCTCGAAAGATTGGAAAGCCATATCCGGCTGAGGTGACCAAACCAATTTCGCGAATTCTGACTTTTGCATGAATGGGATGCTCGCGGACCACGCGATTCTTTTTTTTGGGAATCTCAACTTGATGACTCAGCATGTGTTCATATCGACCGACGTCACGCGCGATCTCGTACTCAAACTCAGCGGCTGGCTTGAAAAGAATTTGTGACTCGACGTTGGCGGCGAATCGCCCTCGATGCAAGACCTGGCCTTCGATCTCAATACTCTGATCCGGCAAGAATTGGTACTTCAGCTTGCTCTCGGCAACCGCATCATCGAATCGCATCGGCGGCGTCTTATCCCAAACCGCGCCGCTGGCCTTCGTGACTAAAACCGGGCGTCCGGCAATATCGGCCAAAGTGAGTTTCGGCAAGGCCACGCCGTTTGTCGCATCCAACCACGCGACCTCCGCTGATGTGCCGCCACTCGCGGATGAGACTTTTAAGTTCTGCTCAACACGCGCGATCGCGTGATTGAAACTAAAGTCCGTCGGCAGCTCGTAGTAATACTCATCAATGTCGACTTCGCTCCGCCAAACCCACGCCATATCCGCTTTCAGCCCCAGACTTCTCGCGATCGCGACAATCACAAGACTCATATCTTTACAGTCGCCATAGCGAGTCTCGGCGATCTCGCGAAGGGATCGAGGTACGTAACCTCCATTGCGACGGCGCCAATCGCCGAAATAGCGGATCTCCTCGGTCACGGCGGCCTGAAGATGTACGAGCCTTTCGGTCTCAGGCAGTTCCGCCACTTTGGCGCGGATCGCTTCAAAGAGGGGCGGCAAGGGCTGAGCTAATTCACGTTCTTGTTCTTTGATGACGTCGGCGCCAAAGCCATCCCAGTTCGGTGCAGAAGAGATCAAGATTCGCGGTAAACGACCGGCGCGCAGAAATGCCGCATCCTCTTGCGTGGTCCCGAAGCGCATGGGCTTGGTCGACTCAATGACAAGCTTGGTGCCGGTCGTTCGACCACCATATTGGCGATCCTTTTTTTGGCGATCGTCATTTTCGTCATTTGGGCGATTTTCGTGCTGGATTCGAAAAAACTGAATAGGATCGTGAACCTTGAAATGCAAGGGCAACTCACTCTCGTATTCAAAGCGCACGGAGTCGATGGGCTCCTGAGTGGCCGCCACCACGCTTGAGAAAAAGCCACGGAATGCCGGCTCTTTAAGTCGCGTGCGAAACTTCAAGTGCAGCCGGCTCCCCACCGTGACTTTGGGAAAGGAAATGATCACCTGCTTGGTGGAGTCAAAGACGAGGGAATCGCCGACTTCTTTCGTTTCAATCTGACTGGCCGACACCCGATGTCGAGCTCCATCCGGATGAATGGTCTCCGCGCTGAGGATTTCAACGCGGCTGGTACGAGCGTTGTAGTTCACCGTTCGCACAGCCAACGAGTCTCGCGCCGCCTCCGTCAAAATTTTTGTCGTCGATTCCTCGGTCACTTCATAACTACCATCGCGACGCACCTTGAAGCGGGTTCGGGCACTCTCGACCACGCTGAGTAGATCCGTGTCTTCAACAAGTCGAGCCTCGATAACGGGACTAAGAAAGACGCTGAAACCCCACCCGAGCGCCAGAATGGGTAAAGAGATGCTCCGCGAAGAGGCCTTTGCATATCGGACAAAATCTCGCTGCCCCCACATCATAGTTCTCCTCGATGAGATGCCGGTCTATGGGATGCCTTCGGTGGCCTAGGCCCCGAAAACATTTTCGCCGACCATTCCCCCTCTGTCGAACTTCTCGACAGCTGTTCAACACCGACGGCACAGGCTTCTGGCCTTAGGGCTGAGAACGATCACCGCAGCCCTTGGAGCGCATTTAAGGTGGCACAAGGCATGGAACACCTAACGAACTGAAGAGAAGGAAGAGGAGAGACACATGTCGCCCTTAAACGCCAAGCTGAGTCTCAGTCGGAGCCTGCGGATTTCGCGCGCTTCGCGATCTCGCTGGGTACGGTTGGCGCTCTCCCTCATTCTCGGCTGTCAGGTGAGTTTTCTTCCGGTCGCGCATGCGATCACGGTTCAAATTCGTGAAGACATCAAAGTGCGACAACCCGAAGATCAGCAGATGGAGCGTGTCGGTCTCTTAAAGGCCGGATCCGTCATCCAGATTCCTGACTTTTATCGTGTCTATAAAAATGGCCGCGTGGATCTCGAGTTGACCCTCAACAATTGGCTTCGCCACGCGGGGCACAATGTTCGGCTGGATGGACAAGCTGCACCTGGAGTTCACACCTACGACGGCGAACGACGCGATTACTTTTTCCCCGTCCGCGTGATTCACACCGCTCCCGGTTCGAGCTTTGCCCCAGGTCGAGAGAACGGCCAACACTTCATTGCGCTTCGACACCTCACACGTCGAGGTCAGGCCTTGATCGTGCGGACCGACGCCCAGATCACCGCAATGACCCCTCAACCTCCAGATTTGCCAATGCCCATTGAGACCTCGAGCGCATCTGGCCCGCCAGCTGCGCCGCCTGTCGCTCCATCGACCGCGGTGCCGCAGGCTCCTCGCACACGCCCCGCAACTCCGGTCGCCGGACGAAATCGGGAAGTGGTCGCGCCCTCAGCTCCAGCACCACGACAAGTTCTTGAGGCGCGCCCCGCGCCGGCGCCTCGGCCTCATGTCGAAGCCGGTCAAGCTTGCCCTCAGGGAAATTGCCAACAGCAGGCCGAAGTCATTCCGCGATCGACCGTCGAGCCTTTTCAGAATCTCATCGCTCTCCTGCAGCCGAGCCTCCAACAGGCTGAAGCCCGTCATCATCGGACTGAAGGCCGCACGCTCCATGACTTGCGTGGGATCGAACAGCGCTTTCAGCAGAGCTGTGGGTTTTCCCTGCGCAGCTTATTACCCGTCGTTCGAGAGCGCGCGGAACAATATGGAATTCCCGCCGATGTGCTGTTGGGTCTGATGACCCAAGAGTCATCGGGTCGCTGTAACATCCTCAACTCTGAATCCAACAACACCCAGAGCGTTGGTCTTTTCCAGGTCAACTCCGCTGGAACTCGGATCCCTCGCTGTACGACGGCACAAAAGGCAGAGTTGCAACGGATGCGTGTCACAGACCTTCCGCGCGGCCCCCGCTGTCTGGAGAATGCCGTCGTCAACCTCGACGAAGCGATTCGAATTCTCTTGCAGAAACGCAACACCCTGACCGCCCATCGCGTTCGTGCTATGGATGGACGAACCAGCGGCTTTGAACCCTCACGCATGAGCAATCATGAACTTTGGCGCCTGACCGTCTCCGCATACAACGGTGGCGAGGGTTGGGTCCTGCAAGCCAAAGTGGATTTGGAGCGATTCAATCGCCAACACCGCACGCAGCTGGACGCGCACAACTGGGAAGATTTGCGCGTGTTTTATCTCCGTCGTCAGTTGGATTCACGACAGCAAACTCGCCACTTCGGCGAGGTGGCCTCCGCGAGATCCATCGAAAACGCCATCAACAATCTCGCCTATGCCGAGAATATTGTGCCGCGCGATCCTCAATTGAGCGGCCGCCAACGTCGCGGCATGGCTTACGCTTGGCGAGATCTCGTCGAAAGATTATGATACAGTTGGCGAAAGCGCACTCTATCTCCCTGGCAAGGACGAGCATTTCTCGATTGCTTAGACTCAAAGCCATTTGAGACTCTAAACGCCATGCCCGCAGCCGTTCGCCATCTGATCGTCTCAGGTCTCTGCTTCGCGTTCGTCCACGCTGCGGTCAAATTCATCCCACGCATCCCCACTCATGAGATTGTCGTCTTTCGCGGATTGATTGGCCTTCTCCTCACGTGGTGGGCCGTGCGTCGCGCCGGCCTTCCCTTATGGGGAAACAATCGACTGATGTTGGTGTTTCGTGGCCTAGCGGGTACGGGCGCTCTTATTCTTTATTTTCATACGCTGCAGTCCATGCCGCTGGCCAGCGCGGTCACTATTCAATATCTACATCCGATTCTAACGGTCATCCTCGCCACCTTCTTTCTGCGCGAGAGCGCGACGAAGACACAGTGGCTCTTCTTCGCGCTTTCCTTTGTCGGCGTGATGCTCGTCAAAGGTGTGGACTCTCGAGTGACTCCCTTAGATTTGGGGCTCGGGATCGCGAGCGCCATGTGTTCGGCAATGGCCTATACGCTGATCCGAGCCCTCCGCCATCAAGATCAGCCTTTGACCGTCATGCTGTACTTGCCGCTCATGAACGTTTTGATCATCGGTCCCTGGACGCTCTTTCACTACGTACATCCCACACTCTGGGAAGTTGGGGTCCTGGTCTTCATCGGGGTGTTCACGCAGATCGCTCAGTACTTTATGACGCTGGCCTATTCCGAAGACAAAGCCGCCAACATCTCTAACCTCAACTACCTGGGAATCGTCTACGCCGCTCTGATCGGCTACTTGCTGTATGATGAACACATTGATCATCTTTCGGCACTGGGAATGGTGGTCATCACCTTGAGCGCGATCCTCACCTCGCGCTGGACGGCTCGTTCTCGCTCCGCTGAGGCCGTGACGGCGACGCCTTCCGTGGCCCAAGTGCCACCACTGACTGAGGTCGACCGCCGCTAGATGGCCCAACCAGTTTGAGCCGTTCGATAGTGGGCCGGCACTCGAATTGGCCCGACTGTTCCCCTCCACGCCGCCCCCAGTGACAAATTTGAGCTCGGAAAGTCGGCCATTTTCACTTTATTGCACCTCAGTTCCAAATGGAGCGGAGCGCATCTTGCTCCATCGAGAGTTGATCGCCAATTTTGTGGAGGACCACCATGCACATTTACAAGTTCAACATGAGTTCCCAACGTGAATTCCTCGCGGCACCCTCTCCAAATTCGCATCGGCCACATCACCCGTGGAAACGGGCAGCTCTCTTTTCGTTGTCGATTGGCTTCGCCTTCGCGACGATCTTCTCCACTATGGCTTGTTCAAAGCTCACGCCGGCCGGAACTCTTCGAGGCGCCGAGCCCAACGGCACGGCCCGAGGAGCGGCTCAGACAACACGCGAAGGTTATACGGGCGAAGTTTCGGCTTCCAATTTGAAGGTCAACTCAGTTCGGCGCTTTTTTGCGGGAACCGACGATGAGCCCGCGTGGGGACTGTACGCCGTAGTCCAGCATGGCGGTCGAGAACTTCATATGATGGTTTTTCCGAATACAAATCCGATCGTATCGGACTCGATCTACGATGAAAAAGAGGACAGCGTTTACATCATGCAAGGCATTTGCGGCGACATTTACTGCGCGAAGGCTGTCGTCCTGATCGAAGCACAAAAGAAAAACTCGACGTCACGCTATCAGACGGTGGAGTTTTGGGATTTCGATAAGAGCACATCAACACCCGAACAGCGTCGCGAAGGTTCAAACTTCGCGGGCGTCACGTCGGCCTTCAAACAGTTGACGGGTCGGAATGTTCCCGATCCCTACGCCGGCTATTAAGATCGCCGAAACAAATCCTCCAAAAACGAATTCCCGAGCGAACGCCATGGCGTTCGCATTTGTTGAAAGCTCATCGACTCACATAAATCGCCGCGATCCGAGCCGCACGTCCCATCAAGCCATCAAATCAAATCGCGAATTCAAGCCTCCGAAAATGAATCACCGATTCAAGAATTCAAGCATAGAGCCGATGCTTGAATTTTTCTGTGGCTGCGAGCAACTCACGCAGGATTCCAGGCTCGTCGACCGCATGTCCCGCATCGGGCACGATTTTCAGCTCGGCCTCAGGCCACACTGCATGCAGATCGAAAGCATTCTTGACCGGACAAACCACATCATATCGACCATGGATAATGACCGAGGGAATCTCACGCAGTCGAGGCGCCTGGCGCAGGAGCTGATCATCAGTTTCGAACCAACAGCGGTGCATGAAGTAGTGACATTCAATTCTCGCCAAGGCGACCGCCATTTGATCACCCGTGAACTTGGCGTAGGTCTTGGGGTGAGGAATCAAATGCACCGTCGCCCCCTCCCAACCCGACCAAGCCTTCGCAGCCTCGAGCCGAACCTTCTCGTCCGTATGTGTGAGTCGCGCATAAAAGGCTTTGAGAAGATCGCCGCGCTCGGCCTCGGGAATGGGCGCCAAATACTTCTGCCAAATCTCTGGAAAAATCCAGTGCGCTCCCTCTTGATAGAACCAACGAATCTCCTGCTCACGACAAAGAAAGATGCCCCGCAAGATGAGATGTGAAACTCGCTGAGGGTGCGTCTGCGCGTAGGCGAGCGCCAAGGTCGATCCCCAAGAGCCGCCAAACACCATCCACTTCTTAACACCCAGAGACTCGCGAAGCTTCTCGAGGTCAGAAACTAAGTCCCATGTGGTGTTGTCACGAAGCTCGGCGTGGGGCCTCGATTTACCGGCGCCTCGCTGATCGAACAAAATGATTCGATAGTGCTGAGGATCAAAGAGCCGACGATGCAAGGCTGAGAAGCCCGCTCCCGGTCCGCCATGTAAAAACACAACAGGCTGCCCGTTGGGATTGCCGGCTTCCTCCACATACAACTCGTGAAGGTCGCTGACGCGAAAATATCCGGATTTATAAGCCTCGAGGGGAGGATACATGAGTCCCTCAACGTGGAGAGCCACCTCGTCTTGTCGCGGGAACAGACCGGCTTCAACTTGATTCATGCTTCGTTGATCTTCATTTTGAACGCCCACAATCGACACCCCTTTTGATCATGAATTTCCAACACGACTCATTTTCAATTCGTCCATACTTCGCACGGCTCAACTCTCACGCTTCAAGATTCCCCACTCAATTCGCGCCTTCTCGGAGGAACCGGGCGCGCCGAGCGAATAACGGCCCTTCTTTCCTGAGGTGCCAAATTGTGACCCACCCCGCAAGCATTTCTCAAGCACACCAACGCGCTAGTCGGCCATTGCATCTTGCGTTAAACTCCGCTTTCAATTTTGTTCGTCCCGTCCCCAAGCCAAGATCCCGAGGGCCAAATCCCCTGTGATCAATTCGAGAGGTTCTCGTCATGCCGCCCATTTCTTACGCTGGCTCGATCCGTCCGCAAACCACAACAGCTCCGATGAGCCGATTCCTCGGGCTCCTGACCATGGGACTTCTCTCCCTCGGAGCCTTCGAGGCCGGAGCAACTCGCCCCCAAGGGCAAGCCAACTTCCAGGGCTGCCGCCTGCAGCCTGAGTTTACGCACGTCTTCTCACGCGGCGGTATTGAAGCCTCGGCTTCGGACTACAACGGACTCACACTCTCTGGTCGCGGCGTGAGCTTCGCGAATTTTCTTATTGCTCAACCTCAAGAGCGGGCGGCTCTTCCCTCGTCGATGCGAAACTGCCCTGCCCTCACGGTGGCAGGTCCAATCGGCTTCCACTCGGGTCGCGTTGAGGGAGTGATGGGCGCTGATAGCATCGCAGCTTCTCGAGCTCACACGGGCGCGCGATCATCGCATGATCGTCGAAGCTTTGAGCCCATGGCTCGATTTGAAATGTGGGCCGCTGACACGAGTAAGAAATTCGCTGAAGCTGCGAGAACTCCGGTTCGAGCTCAGCAGGGTTATCTCGTGATCGATCGTCGCTACGGCCACGGGGACGGCAACTACTCCACCGACACCACTCAGCTGGCGCAAACTCGGGTCGTGAAAATCTTTGGCAACGCCGGCCAGAAAACCATTCTGACCATCTACGGCAACAACGTGGTGCTGGAAAACATGGCCTTCGAACTTGAAGGTGGCTTGCGTCCACAAGACGTGTTGCTCAACCTCCCGATGGCTTCAAGTCTCCGCATGGCTCGCGCCGGTTCCGGTGCATTCGGAATTCCAGCTTCGATTCTTGCGCCCTACGCGGCGGCAGATCTGCGTGATTTGGCCATCACCGGCCAGGTCTTTGTGGGCAGCCTCTGTGGCAACGGTCAGATCAACGAAGGCTTGTTTGCTCATTGGCCGCAAGAGGGCCAGACGCCCACATTGCCTCCGGCACCGCACCCCTGCGAAGGCCGCCCCCATGCTTGCACTGCGAAGTGATGAGATCTTGGCGTGAGTTGAATCAAGGTTTTGGGCCGTAGCCAAACACGAGGCTTACGGCCCAGCGTGAAAGCTCGAATTGGCGAGCGCCACGCCCAAAGCCATTGCCGCGACCGCGGCGAGTTTCTCGAAACTCAGCTTTTCTCCCAGCCAAATTCGTCCCAGCGCGAGGCTGATCATCAAAGTCAGCGCGCGCTTCATCGCTTCAAAGCTCCCCACATGCATGATTTGCACGCCTTGAATCTGAAAGCCGAGCCCCAAAGTCGCCGCAAGTGCCGCGACCACCATCCACACTCCCAAACGTGTTGTACGAACCCTCGGCCAAATTTCGATTTCGGGCTTGGATGAACCCTGACTCCAGAGTCGGCGAGCTCCCTGAACTAAAATCAACAAGACAGCGACGCCTAAACACTGACTTGCCACATAGGTGGCCACGCCCACCTCTCCGGACTGCGTGCAAATTCGATCAAAAAATGGCGTCACCGCCCAGAGTGCGGCGGTCACGGTCATAAAGGCTAAGCCCCACCATTCGGACCTCTGAAGGCGACGAGCCTCTCCCCTCCATCCCAAATAGAGGGCGGCCAACACCACGATGACCAGACCCACAATTTCCCAAGGCCCCAAGCTCTCCGAAAATCCGATCCAACCGACGAGAGCCGAAAATACGGGGGTTAGCGAAAGCAAGGGAACAGCCATCGTGAAGGGCGCACGCATCACCGCGACGACAAACAACACGTTCGCCAGAGCATTGAAGATGACCGAGGCCAGTGCAGCCCACCACCATTCGACGGATTGATCGCGCAGCGCCTGCAGGCTGAACCATGGTAGATTCACCAAGGTCTGTAGAAACATGATGCCGATCACGGCGGGCACGGGCGAAAGCGCCTCGCCCACCTTTCGCCGTGAAAAGTCAAAGAGCGACCAACCGAGAGCGGAGAGAGCGACGATCAACAGACTCATCAAAACTTCGCAAGAATCGAAACTGTCGTGGTCGTGTCGCCTTTGATCTTGCCCGCGGGCGGCAAATTCACGTGCTCATATTTGTACGATAGCTTCGAAGAGAACATGGACGTGATCGCTGCAGACAGCGAGGTTTCCGATGTCAAACGCCAGTCTTCGCTCACCTTAAAGTTTGGCGTGTAGCGCGTCTCATGCGAAAAGTCTGCTGTCGGTGAAATCTTCCACTTGTAGATCGCGGCAACTTGTCCCGAGCCGAAGCCCAGCTTCGATCGATCCACGCGCTCTTCATGCGTGTATCCGGCTGCGAGTTCGGTTTTGAGCTCTTGCAAATCACTCTTCATGAGGAAGTAACCGGCACCCACCGTGCTGGTCGTTCGCTCCTCGACACCGGCAAAGGTATTCTTCAGATAGGCGCCTTCGGCGAACACATCAAACCAATCATCCAATTTACGCGTACCCCGCGCCGTGGACTCAAAGCTCTCCGCCGTGCGCACGTCCTGAGAAATCGTCGTCAAATACTTCGCCTTCAGCTTCATTTCCCAAGGATCAAACTTTTTGAATAAGACATCTGCGGCGACACCGGAGGTTTGGTTGCGCGTGTTACCGTTGGTCACGATGGAGCTCACTTCCATGGTGCCTTCCCAAGATCGAGGAGCTGCAGGGGCCGCCGATTCAGCGGCCATTGCGGGCGCTGCGGATTCGTTGGCCATCACAGGCGAAGCCACCATTGTCAGGCTCAAGATAAGAGCCATCATGGCTGCTGAGGTTTTCGGCATTTTCACTTCAAAACTCTTCATCAACTTCTTCACGGTCAACTTCCTCACTCTTCGTTTCTGACTCGTCATTTCTCACTCGTCGTTTTTATCAGATTTGAACTATCAAATTATCCCGACCGTGTCCGGACCCGTCGACTTCGCTCAAAAGAGGATTCGAGAGCAGAAGGCCCGAAGCAAAACTCATCGTATCGAATTATTTTTTGCTGACGGCTTCTTCGCGCAACACTTTTTTGGCGATCACAAAAACGACGGCCGCCACGATGAGAAAATCGATTCCCGCCGCAAGCACTGGGCCAACACCAAACTTCGTCTCGCCCACAGTGAAGGCGAGGTTGCGCCAGTCGCCGCTCGGCAGGAGTAAACCGACAAAAGGCATCAACAGCTCTTTCACGACGGCATCGACCAAAGAGTTCAATTTACCGCCGATGATCACCGCGATGGCCAAGCCCACCACGCCATAGTTTTTAAGAAAACTGATAAACTCTCTGCCCATATCCTGTTCCTCCAGAGTGCGATTAATCGTACTCAAACAAACAGTCGCGCCAAAACTCGTCAAGCCGCGAACGGACTTCTTGCAGGCTATTTCCAAGCGCGGCCACTTGCGGTTTGGGTTGCAGAGAGTGAATCACGTCGGGCGTCACTTCGCCTTTGCGCAAATTCTCCTCATATTTCAGCAGATAGTGGTGACGGCGCTCATCTTGGAGGCTCGGCCACTTGGACGACTTCAAACGGCGACCCGCCAGAACGGGCAAGGGCCCTTTCCGATAATGCGTGTAACGCCAGTTCAGTGGGCGTCGCGGTCGCCCCAAGGCGTACATCTCCACCGCCCTCTTCTCGAGATCTGGGCACATGCCTTCTTCGAGCAAGGCCAAAACTCCCGCCATGCGCGTGTTGAAATCCATGAGGTGAAGCGGGCCTTGCGCGCCGGAGCCAGAGCGACCGGAGCGATGTGCGGTTTCGACGAATTGGAGATTGCCCAAATGCCGCCGATAACCAGCCCGCCAGATCTCTTGCACATGTCGTT
Source organism: Pseudobdellovibrionaceae bacterium (assembly GCA_947462815.1). Classification (GTDB taxonomy): domain Bacteria; phylum Bdellovibrionota; class Bdellovibrionia; order Bdellovibrionales; family JAMPXM01; genus UBA2339. The sequence continues at coordinate 25,733 of CANHQR010000016.1, read as the reverse complement.
CGACACAAGCCAAAAGCTCAGGCGGCATGGCCACGTGCCCTTCCGAAATCACGATCCGAGGATCATGGGCGGAGCACCAGGTCTGCGCCGTCAAAAAAATCTCATAGTCTGATGCACCGAAGTCGACATGCACGTCCCAGGCAGGTCGCTCTGCTGAGGAACGGTACTCCTCGACATGCCACTCGCCAATCGCCAACATCTGCGCCCAAGCGTCCGAGCGGATGAGCGCCTCGGCATCTCGAAAGATCTGATAGTGCCAAGGCTGCTTTTGAAATCCGCCGCGGCCACGTCGTGGTTTGACAATCAACTCGCCGTTCGAAGCTTGGCGAAGTTCGCGCTCCCAAGCTTCGCCCTCGGAGGGAGAGCTGGGACCCGGCTGAGCGCTCCAGCTCGGCAAACCACCCAATCCCCGCTTTTGACAGAACTCTCGCAAAGCCGCTTTGTCGAGACCTAGCTCAGCCGACTCGGCCGATGGCCCCACTAATCCAAGGCGTTCCGAAATTTTCCCGGCAAGCTTCGTCAAATTTTCGGAGGGCGAAACCACCCAACGCAGATCCGCGGGCCGTAGGCCGCGCTTTTCTAAGGCTGCGAGGATAACGTCCGTCGAGAGAATTCCCACTTCGATCCGTTGGATGGCCGAAGTGTCATCCAAATCGCGATAGCTCGCCGTGCCGGCTTCGACGACATTGATGAGACGCACACCCCACTGCGCCGCATAGCGCTTGAGGGTGAAGTATCGATAGGCGTCGAACCAAGTGTGAGATTGCAAGAGTAAGATCATCGAGGCTCCCACCGATGAAAGCGAGAAACACCCGGCCGATCCACGACATTCATAATCAAGTGAAGTCGATCTGTGTCGGCGCGATTGAAGACTTGGTGCCAGCGATTGACGGCCAGCAAGTAAGCGGAGCCGTCGGCCGGCAAGTGGGCCTCCCCTTCGTCACAAGCGAACACGGCGGCCTCGGACGTCATGATCGGGACATGCAGTCGCACGCAGTACTCGTCATCCTGCGCATCTCGATGCCGTGTGGATCGGCCCTGCGCCTTGAGCAAAGACAAGCGAGCGCGCGAAGGCTCGAGACCCAATGCTCGAATCTGCATCATGGCGTCGGCCAAGGGACCTCGACAAATCGGCGTCGGCACGCGATAAGCTCTGGAAGGCAGAATTCCGCTTTGGATTTCTAAACTTTGGCGCTGTTCGGGAGTGGTCGCCGCGTAACGGAGCTCGCCCCTTTGCCAGCCGTCTTGGATCTCACCATTGGATGACCACACCGACCAGCCGCCGAAGTACTGCCCGAGCATGGTCGGCGGGCCGGCCTGCGGCAAGACTTCGTCGAGAACAAACTTTCGCAAGTTCCCAATATCGACCGAAAATAGTCCTCGATCCAGGCGCTCAAAGATCATCATCAGAACGTTAGCATCTCCAAATTTGGCTACGCAAACCTTCACCCACGCGTTAGGCTCAAAACACATGAGCACTGCATCCCAACGCCCCCCATCCGCGACAGTCGAATCTCGCGCAACCCACAGACCCGTTCCGCAACTGAGCGATCGCCAGCATTTCGTTTTCGGTTACGTCTCGCCCTCGGGCGAGGAACGCCCTTTTGGCTTTCGCGAGAGTCCGCAGGATACATGGTTTGTTCGCTATGGCCGATGCGAGCGTCCGCCGGGAAGCTTTCGCGAAGAATGCCTTCGCACGGCGAAACGCGTTGCCGAGGCGGCAGGATCGGCCGCTTGCCTCCATGTGATGTTCTCAGGTGGCGCCGACAGCGAAGTGGCGTTGCGAAGCTTTCATGAGGCGGGGGTCCCCGTTCGAGCCGCGATCCTGCGCTTTCAAAATGATCTCAACTTGCACGACATCGCCTGGGCCGTGAACACCTGCGAGACGCTCGGGATTCCCTACGACTTCTATCATCTCGACTTGCTTAAGTTTTGGCAGAGCGAAGCTTGGAGTTATGCCGAGGCGACAACTTGCCTCAGCCCACAGCTGCTCCCGACCATGTGGCTCGCCGATCAGATTCCCGGCTATTGCATCATGGGAAGTGGCGAGAACTACATTGTGAAACGCCGTCCGAATTTACCAGAGAGCGACGAGTATCATCCTTCGTTGTGGGATCTCTACGAGAAAGAGAAAATCGCGAGCTGGTACCGCCACTTCATTGTACGCGGACGCGAGGCCTGCCCCGGCTTTTTCCAATTCACTCCGGAGATCATGTTGTCCTGGCTCATGGATCCCCAGGCGCAAGCGCTCTGGAAGGACCAGTGCTATCGGCGACTCGATTCGATGTCGAGCAAACTCGCCATCTACCAAACGCATTTTGGCCTGCAGTCTCGACCCAAGTACACCGGCTACGAGCGAGTGGCTGAAGCCGAAACGCGCCTTCGTGAAGAGTTGGCTCGGCGACTTCCGCCAGCGCAGCAAATTTTCAAAACGCCCGTACCGACCTTGATTCAACAACTTCGATCAGACCCCGATCGCCCCCACCTGGCGTCTCGCCTTGCGGGTTTCAAGAACTCTCCCTGGGACTCGGACTTCGATCCTCGCGAACTTCCGCCCGGGTTCACGCACACGCCGTCGGCGCAGGAAAGCTGATCGTGTGGCCCTACACACGCATTCGCGACGGCCAGCCCGCTTTCGAGTTTGGCTACCGGACCCAAGAAGGTGATACGCGCTGGATGCACCAGCGTCTGGCCGAAAGCGAAACTTTTGTCGCACGCTTTGGCCGAGCTGAGAGCGAAGCCCAAAGTTTTCGCGAGGCCAACAAGTGGGCCGCTGAATACATTTTCACCACCTGCACTGAGGCGAAGCTGATTCCGACACTGTTTTATAGTGGCGGCTTGGACTCCGAAATCGCCTTCACCGCACTCATCGAAGCCGCCGAAACTTTTCCCGAGCCGCTGCGCTTGGGTGTGGTCACCTTGCGATGGCTGGATTCGCAAGGTGCCGAGATTAACGCCGCTGACTTGGCGGATGCACGACGTTTTATCCTCCAGTTCAAAGCCCGGACGACTCGACTCGATCTTCAAACGCGCGAGCTCGACCTCAAGCTTTTGGAATATTGGCGCTCACCGGATTTACAAGCGGATGCTGAAACCGATCAAATCGTCAGTCCGCAACTCCTTGCACTTCTTCGCGGCATCGATCTTCACCGCCAAAAATTTCCCCAGGCTTGCCCGATCATTGCCCAAGGCGAAGCGCACTACAAAAAATCCGGACCGGAGCGCGAGGAGTACGAGCCCAGTCTTTGGCAGCTGATGGAGAGCGAGCGCCTGTGTGGACTCTTTCGACATTTCATCCGTCAGAATTTGCCGGCTTTTCCCAGTTTCTTTCAAATCTTACCCGAACAGTTCGCCGCCCAACTTTTGCAAAATCCGATCCTGCACCAGCTGTTTCAACACCAGCGCTATGGCAAGATGGGAACTCGCACCTCAAAGCCCTTGATTCTCGCTCACGATTATCCCGAGCTTTCAGCGCGACCCAAGCTGCATGGCTTTGAGGCTGTGCAGGCGGAACATGATCAATGGCGACAACGTCTCGCCGAGCAACTCCCGCACTGTGATCAGAATTTTGCAATTCCCTTCTATGATCTCTACCAGCAATTGCGCCCCCTCCGCGATTGGCGCCCCAGCACGTGGATCGCGGGTTGGGGACTTGACGACGAACTCACCGATCGTCGCTTGCATGCCGACCAGATCTTCTTCACCGAGGCGCCGCTGACCTCGCCGGCCATTGCCGCGACGAGCATCGCTTACCAACCGGATGCACTGCGAGCTCTTCCTGATCCCGCTTGGATGATGCGACACTTTTTGGAGTATGATCTGGGCTCCGCCGAGGTCCTTGCGGCCGCTTGGCGATCCCAGCTTCTCAGCCAAGGGCACTTTCGCGTGCTCCCGCATTGGAGCGTCGCTCAACGAGCGGAGGGCGCGTCGCCGAAGTGCGTGCATGAAAGCGAAAACCTGGGGCGTTGGCTGAGCTTCATCAAAGCTCGCCACTTCGACATCACTCTACATCCAACTGCTGCGACGAGTGACGTAGGCCGCGAGACAGCCCCAACAACAAAGCCTGAGGTCGACGAGGCCTGGTCGGAACTCCTCGCCCACACACAAAGTTTTCTTTATTCAATTGGAGTGGGACGTCGCCCGACCCAGCGCTGCGTTCGACGAGATCCCGACTTTACACAAATCCCTCCACTGCTTCGAGGGCCATCGACATTTACAGCTCCACTTCGAGAGGTTCCTCACGACGCCTGGCTCGCCGCTTTTCGGCAAGCCGTTCCCGATGCCGTTCTCGGGGCGAACGTGTTCGCGGCCCGCCAAATCTCAGGCCGAGCCAGTGCTCGGCGCGACCTGCGCATGAGTTTGGGTTGGCAACCTTCGGAGGCCAAGCCGCCTGTTGCATGGGTTCACCTCATTGCACAAACGCCGGAGCGCATTCGCCTGCGTGGCTTTGTCACGCATCCCCTGCATCGCGGTCAGGGCCACATGACCCAAATGCTGCGCACTCTATTGGAACAGCTGCCGCAGGTGCTCTCGCCGAATTATCGAGAAATCGAGATTTTCGCCTGGGTCGAAAGCGCCAACTTCTATCGCCAACGTGGCTTTATCGTGGATGAAAGCTTTGGCGTTCGCGAAGAAGAGCTCGCGCCCGATTGCGCGCGAGCTCCGCGCCTCATGCAGCGCCTTACTTTTTCACTCGCATCCTCACCGGCAAGAGGCGACGCATGAGCCCAGATCCGCAAACTTTCACCCATGCAAAGCCGTCCGCGATCGAGCGCCGCAGCCGATGCTCGCGCTGCTGGCAACCTCGTTTCGCTTGCTTCTGCGCAGACTTCAAGCCGCAGAGCTTGCCTTTTCAACTTCTCATCCTCATTCATCCCATCGAGCGAAAGCGCCGCTTGGCCTCGGGCCGCCTGCTGCATGCCCTGATCGAGAACTCCATCTGCTATGAGGGCGAAGAATTCATCGATCACCCAGGTCTACAGCGCTTGCTTTCAGACACGCGCCTCATGCCTTTTGTGCTATCGCCAGGACCTGGTTCGGTAGATCTGGATCGACTCGATTTGCAGGCACGACGATCGCTCTTGATGCCCATGCCCCCCGATGATCGACGACTCTTGCTCATCTTGATCGACGGAACTTGGGCGACGGCCCGACGGATGCTGCGAAGCCCTCAACTCACGAGCCTCCCGCGGCTTATGTTTAGCCCCCAACAAAGCTCACGCTTCATCGTTCGTCAGCAACCGGCTCCGAACTGCCTCTCAACCCTCGAGGCCACCGCCGAATTCATTGAACGCTTCGCTTTGGACCCTGAAAGCCGCCCTGATGGGGAATTTTTGCAGGCCCCCACGGTCGCGCGAGGTCTGCGCCTGGCTTTTGCGAAATTGATTCGTGAGCATTTGGAGCGCGATCCATCGGGAACCTATGCACCGAACCTGCAACTCGCCGAGGAGTTTGAGCAAGTTTGACCACCCTGTGAAAGTCCCGGTGTTGTTTTATTTGTGACAAGATCCAGTTTTTACTCAAGCCCTCGGGATGCGTCCCCCGAACGAGGCAAATCTGATTTAACGCCCTCATGTCAGGTCGTCCGCCTCCGTATTCTTATGCCTCGCGCACTCGCGGTGCGCGTATGTTTCACCTCGACTACAACGAGTATTGGGGGCGCATTCATCCCGATCTTGCTCGCGGTTTTGAAGTCGAAAACCTCACCCGCCAATATGCCATGAGCTCTCCACGACCCCTGCTGGATTTGCTCGGGGAAGTGACCGGTTGGTCTGGAGCGGCTCCATGCTGGGCCACACATGGGGCCGACGAGGCTCTGCTCCACAGCTTACTGGCAGCGCGCCTCAATGAAACCAGCGCTCGCCAGACTCTCGCTCGACCCGGTGGACAGATCGCCGAGCGTTCGGGCGCTTTGTCTTGGGCCACGTCTTGGGCACCTTCTTACGAGCACGCCAGCACCTTCGCCGCTCAGCTGGGTCTCCAAATGCTGAAGGATTTTCGTGAAGCTGAGATCGTTTATCACTGCACGCCGAACAATCCGACCGGAGACTTCACCGGCGAGAGCATCAGTGTTCCAGACTTCGAGGCGCAACTCGCCTCATCGGGCACGCCGAAGTGGTTGGTGCTCGATTTGACCTATGAGGACTACATGCCGACCGCGGCACGTGAGGCCCAAGCGGCATGGGTGGCCGAGCGACTTTGTTCTCATCGCCCCACCCTTGCCGTGAAAAGCTTTGCGAAGTGTCTACCGATCGCCGGTTTCCGACTTGGTTTAATCGCCACCAATATACCTTTGGTGCAAGAACACTTTGAACGCGTCTACAATCGAAAGCTCGTCACCGAAGCCGCACTTTACGTGCTTCAGCATGGCCTGGATCACCGCGCTTTCTATGCCGTCGAACGCCAAAGTATTTTCGACGTTCGTCAGGAATTGCATCGTGGACTTTCAGCTCTCGCTTGGTCCTATGGCGTCCAACTGCAAGTTCCACCCGGCGGTAACTTCATCTTGGGTCACGCCAATGAGCTCCAGCTCAGCGCCTTTCATAAAGCTCTCATGCAAGTTGGAATTTCAACGCGACTGAAAGCCAGCGAGGACGGGCGCTGTCTCCTGCGAATCACATCCGTCGGAGAAAGCTATCTGCCTGAAATTTTCCAGCGCGTGCGTGAGGCTCGGGAAGCCGAAAGCACCCCACCCGTTCTCATTTATTGAGACAAAACTCCTCCTCGAGGAGGCCGGGCACTGAGGTACGCAAAGGCCCGAGACCAAGGAGAGCGACGATGCAGGTCGAACCCAAGCCGAGCTCGAGCGACACAATGGCCGCTCACACGGCATCGATGAAGAGCGAGAACTCGGTCAACCGAAGGCCTCCGCAGCACAAATATCGCATGAGCTTTATCGCCTCACCCGGCCAGGCTCTGGATGTCGCGGCACGCGCCGAACGTCTGCAGTTCCTCCAAGCCCATTTGGGCCAATGCACGGCAGACTATCTCGATGAACGCCTCAAAAAGTACAATCTTCTCCTCGAGGCCCACGATCGGCGCGGCGAGCGGGTCGCCATGATGTTCGGACACCTCAGTGAGATTCACTGGCGAGGCCTTCGCTGGCCCTTCCTCCATCTCGGATTATCCGTGGTTCATACCGAACATCGCGGACAGAGACTCGCACGTGAGTTGCCGACGGTACTCGTCCGCCGAGGCCTCGCCCAGCATCCTCTCAAGTTCGCCACGCTCGGCATCTGGCTTTCGGCGAAGTGCTCAAGCCCTGCGAGCTACCAGAGCTTGAAGCGAGCCACCGAACCCCTATTTTACCCGACCTTCGATGCTGCCGGAGGCTTAACTCCAGCCCCCGAAGAGCTGTTGCAAGCCGTACAGAGCGCATTAGGACTTCCCATCAGCGACTCACCGATTCTTTGGGGCGCCAATCAAGATGCTCGTTTTCAACTCCCCAGCGATGATTACCGACTCTATCCGCAGCTTCTCCAGTTCTATCGCGAGCAGATCCTTCCCAGCCAAAGCGAAGTGCTCTGCATCGGTTTATGGCATCCGCTTCGCTTACTGCCCGGCGTAAAGAACTTCACTCGGCAACTCGGCTCGAGGATCGAGCGATGAACTCCGGGTCTCGTCTCGTCATCATCGACTTGGATCTGACGCTGTATTCAATGGCCGAGTTCCTACGTGCCCATCCCTTTTCTCCGATCACTTGGGGTCACGCACTCTGGCGCTGGTCTCCCGATCAAGCCGATCGCGCCATCGATCAAGCGTGGGAGCAGAGCGAATCCCAAATACGTGATCGCATTTCACTGTTTGAATCTTTCGCTCAAGAAGCCGATCGAGAGATCCTCTGGCTGACCGCGAATCCTCTGACACCTGTGAAACAATCGAGCTTTTTAGCTTCTCACCAAACAGCAAGCTCCTACCCGCACAGCAAAGTGGACTGGGCGAAGAGGCAAAAGCTCGAGCGCGCCCTCGCCGTTTTGGGTGACCGAGCTTCTGATGCTCGACTCGCTCATTTTCTGGGCGCCCACTACTTGGGCTACGGGATCTCTCACCCAGCCCAGCGACTTGTCGATCAGGCCTACACAACCGAACTTCTGAAACTCTGGCCTGCTGCTGACTTTGCATCCGCTTTCACTTCTCAACAGGAGATCACCCCATGAGCTCTCCGAGTTTCTGGTCCTCGCTTCGCAACGTCGACTGCGAAAGAGTCGAACGCGTCTCCGGCTTTCGCAAACTTTCGCTGGGAACTTGGCGCGATGCTTACGATCCCTCAGTCTACGGTTGGACCTGTGTGGATGCGGAGCCGATCGATCGCTTCCTCGCGGTTCGTCGCGAGGCCAGCGGCGAGGCACTGACCTACACACACTTTTTCACCGCGGTCCTTGCGGCGTATTTTAAAGCGCATCCTGAGGCCAACGTCCTTTTGCGCTTTGGACGCCCCTATGTGCGACGTCACGTTGCTGCTCTCGTCCAAGTCGCCATTCCGGCCAAAGGCCATCATGATGTGGATCTTTCGGGTGTCACACTTCGAAAGCTCGAAGGTAAAGACCTCATCGAGATTGCCCAAGAGGTTCGTCAGCAGGCCGCCAAGATTCGTAAAGGCGAAGACAAAGAGTTCGCCAAGGCCAAAGGCGCCTTGCAAGCCATTCCGTTTTTCCTGATGTTCCCTTTCATTCAACTGATGTCGGTGGTCAGCTACACGCTGAACTTGAAGCTCAGTGCTTTGGGCCTCGCTGAAGATCCCTTTGGCACCTTCATGGTCACGAATGTCGGAAGCCTCGGGATCGATGCGGGCTTTGCTCCCCTTGTCCCCTATTCACGCTGCGGATTTGTTTTCACGATCGGCAAGAAGGCGCTGCGACCGACGGTGAGCGAGCAAGGCGATGTGGTGGCGCGCGAGCAACTTTCGATCTCAGCGACTTTCGATCATCGACTGTACGACGGCTTTCATCTCGCGGGCCTTGTCCGACATGTGGAGCGCGCTTGCTCTCATCCCGAAGACGTGCTGACCTAAATTATGTCGGCACCTCCGCGATCGAAATCGAAATCTAAAAAAGCGCGCGAAGCTGCACCCTCTTCAGGCCCCGGGGTTTGGTCTCGGGGCAATCTTCCGTGGCACGAATTCCACTGGCGTGAGTTTCCCTGGCTCGACTCGGAGTGGTCTCGGGCCCGTTGGTCTTATCTGATCGGTTTGGGCTATTTGCTCATCGGTTATTTAGGAACGAACGAGTTCGCGGCGATGAATCCTTGGAATCGCCCGGCTCTGCCGATCGCTACCTCAATCGATGCAGCACTTCCTTACGTTCCGGAGACGGTCGTCTTCTACATTTTGTATTATCCACTGTTGTTGACCCCCCTCGCTTTTGCACCGAGCGTGGCAAGCCTCGCGCGCTTGACTCTCGCGCAAGCGGCCATGAACACCTTTTCCTACATCATCTTCATTTTGTACCCGACTCCCATCGAGAGGCCCGCGCTCCCGAATACGCCTTGGCAATTCCCGGAGGATTGGGCGCGCGCGATTCTCGAGACACTTTATCGAGCCGACCATCCCTACAACACTTTCCCAAGTTTGCATGTCGCCCAGACGGCGCTAATCGCCTTGTTCTTTGTGCGATACGAAGCAAAGTGGTTCACGCGACCTATGACTTCAAGGGGCATGACAACGGTGATGATCGTCCATGTGACAATGGCAGGACTCGTGGCGGTTTCGGCCGTGCTCATTAAACAGCACTATGTTGCCGACGCCGCTGCGGGCGGCATCATGGCGAGTATCATGGCTTGGTTATTGTGGTCGCGTCGGCCAAAGCACGCCGCCGCTTCAATGAAGGCTTGAGGCGCGATTCAAAAGTCCGCGTGCGCCCAAGCGCGACGCAGACTTTCACGATCTTCTGGGTGTGCAAGATCGGTCAGCGCACGCGCCCGCTGACTGAGATTCAAGCCGGCTAAGTTGGCAGCTCCCCACTCCGTGACCACCCAATGCACATGCGCGCGAGTGGTGACCACACCCGCTCCCGGTTTGAGCTGCGGAACAATTCTCGCCTGACCCTTCTCTGAACGCGAACTGAACGCCATGATGGGCTTTCCACCCTCACTCAGCACCGCCGCACGCATGAAGTCCATCTGCCCGCCAACGCCCGAGATGACCCGTGATCCGATCGAGTCCGCACAAACTTGACCCGTCAGATCGATCTCCACACAGGAATTGATGGCCACAACTTTGGGGTTACGCGCGATCACGTTGGGTAAGTTCACGTAGCTGGCCTCAAGTTGAATCACACTGGGATTGTCGTGTATGTACTCATACAGGCGCCGCGATCCCGTCACAAAAGTCGAGACGCACTTGCCCGGATGCACGCGCTTTTGCGAATTATCGATCGCTCCCGATTCAATCAACGACAAGGCATGATCCGACCACATCTCGGAATGTAGCCCCAAATACTTGTGCCCGCGAAGGGCCGCCAAACAAGCATCGGGAACTTGGCCGATGCCAGCTTGAAGGGTGGAACCATTTTCGACCAGGCTCGCCACATGTTCGCCAATTCGTAGAGCCACATCACTCAGAGGTTTCGACGGAACCTCCGGCAGCTCCTCGTTGACCTCGATCCAAGCGGCAAACTTGGAGATGTGGACGAAACCATCGCCATGCACACGCGGCATCTGCGAATTCACCTGGGCAATCACAACCTTCGCGGTCTCGACCGCCGCTTTGGCCCCGTCCACACTCGTACCGAGTGAACAGAATCCATGCGCATCGGGAGGCGAAACGTGCACCAAAGCTGCATCCAACGGCAGGTTTCCGCTGCGGAACAAACCGGGGACTTCGCTGAGAAAGACCGGCAAGTAATCGACACGCTGATGGTCGAGGAGGCGGCGATAGTCTTTACCGACAAACAAATTGGTAATCCGGAAGTGACGAACCAACTCGCTGGCGGTCACGCCGCGGAGCTCAGTGTGCAAGTGAACGAACTCAAGATCACGAAGCGTATCTCCCTCGCGAACGAGCGACCGAAGCAAAGCGTTCGGCGTAGCCGCACCACCATGCACAAAGACCCGCTGGCCCGGCTTCAGATAGCGACGCCACTCCAGCTCTTGAACCCGATTTTGTTTTCCAGCGTTGTCATTGGCGATGGGCATAGGATGAAGAGGCTGCATTGGGTTCTCCACGTTCTCGGCCGAGACTCGCCATGAGTCCGTTAGGCACGCCGTCAAGTCGACGCCCCTAGAATTGAAACGAACTCATTCTTGAGTCACGCTCCAATTTCACTCGTTCAGCAAATCACCGCGGTGCAAAGCTCGCGTGTGGCATTGTGACCCAAAGTGTCTCTGGAATCGTAAAAACTTTGGGCAGTCCTCGCCAAATCGAATCTCGATCCGTTCCGCAGTAGGCAAAGTCGAGCACGACTTTGCAAAGTCCAGATGCCGAGCCGTGCTGGCGAGGCGAAGTGCCTCCGCTCTATTTTTCACGGTTCAAAAAGGGGAACCCGTATGCAGGACTTCAACTCGTCCGATTCGAATGAGCTTGCGGTGACATCGAAAACTCCGCAGAGGAAAAACTTCAAGATCCATCCCTCGATGAGGGAATGGCTCAAGAAAGTAAATCGCAGCCTTCAGGCGAGCAAAAAACTTTTGTTGATCGCGAGCTTCAGCTCAGGCTGCGGCCTCGCCTCAGGAAGCGCGACCTCGGCGCACGCCCAAGCGAACAATGCCGAGCCCTCCCGAGTGCAAGAACAAGAGATCCGCGAACTCATCGATCGCCACCTTGCACCGGAATTGAGCGAGCCAGGTCGCTTGCGCGTGAGCTTCTGCCCGCGCTGGAACCAAATGACCACGAACGAGCGACGCGAGACTCTGCAGCATTTCTTTGTCGCACTCGCCAGAGCGGAATCCAACTTTCGCCCCCACCTGATGTACTTCGAGCCGAGTATCAGCGGCCGCGATCTCACGACGGGTCAAGAGCATGTCTCAGAGGGATTGCTCCAGCTCTCCTATCAAGACGCCAGAATTTACGGGTGTCGCTTCGACTATGATCGAGAGCACCGCGAGTTCCAGCAAGACTTTGAAGCTCGCAACGAACGCATGAGCTGGAAAGCGCAAAACTCGCATCGAAGCATTCTTCAGCCGGATCGCAATCTCGAGTGCGGAGCCCGCTTTGCCAAGCGCCTGCTCCTCAGTTCAAGAAACGCCCAGCGCGATCTCCTGCAGGTGATGGGTGCCTACTGGGGAACCCTGCGATCGGGGCGTCCCAGCCGCAATAAAATCATTCGGGAAGTTCAACAACGAATGCCCGCCTGCCAGACGGCGGGCTGAGCAAAGCCTACAAATTGCCCTCTTTTCCACTGGGAAAAGAGGGCGGCCTCTTGTGTTTTAGGCCAGACCGACTACTTCAAGCCGAGGTTCCATGCGCACCGCATGAGCTGGCGATTCTTGAAGGAGGAGGGCCTACAAGATGAAGGGATCAGCTGGATTCAATTTTCGGCTCCCAAGTCTCAACGTCTTGGCGGGCGCACTCTTCGCGGCTTTCGTCCTCACGCCGCAGCTCGCAGCTGCCGATGCGAGCAACTTTCTCTGGTCGATCGAGCGGGAGTTCTTTTTGAACTCGCCGCGCCTGCAGCAAGTGGCCATGAAGGTGCGCATCGCCCAGCCCTCGGCGCTTCAGCGATGGGGTTGGGTCGGCGCGGACGCGGCGGCTCACTACAACGATTGGATCAATACACTCATCGTACCTTCGGAACTGACGGAGACTTTGCACGATGCCAGCTTCGCTCTCAAACCTTGGTCGCAGCTTCGCGCTGAACTGGGAAGCGTCGCGACGGTGCGTTCTGGCACGCTCTTTCACGAGCTCGCCCACGCGGAATGGGATCTCTATGTCGAACAAGCGGCGACCGCCGAAGATCGTGAACTGCTGGCCGTCTTCAAGACGCAGCTCCCCAGCTTTCACGCGCAGCTTGGACTTTGGACGCGAAGACTTCTCGCGAGTGAGCTCTACGCTTATTACCGAGGCGATCTGCTCGCTGCGATCGCTCAAGATCGCATCGAAATCGAAATGTCTTCAGGGCTCGATGATCGAGGGACTTGCCGAGGCCAACGGCCCGAGGCTCGCGTTCGCGACTTGTACGAAAACATATCGAGCTACTTGGATCGCGCCATGCCGCAGTTCGTTTATGTTCAGGGGAAAGAAGTCAATCTCGAGGCCCATCCGGCGGCACGGCAGGCCCTCCACCGAGCTCTCGCCCGACACGCGCAGCTGACCCTCGCTCCGCTTCGCGATCGCCAAGCTCTTCGCGCACGCCTGGCGAGCGATCCTCTCTTGCTCCGGCGTCTGCAAGCTTGCGTTCACCCGAAGCCTTGAGGCCGCTTAACGCGAGGTGCGCGGCACGGCCGACGATCCGTCGCGCCCGTCGCGCCCTTCGCGCCCGCGACTTGAACCCAGCGGGCAAATCGGCGCAAAGCGCTGACCTTCACAGCCACTCCAATTTTGGACTTCGCGAATCTGCAAGTAGGTGCCGACGCGCAAATGGCTGCGCGGGTAGTTGATGTCGAACTCTCCCGCCTCATCGCAATGCGCGGCCGAAAAGAAAAACAACAAATCCTGCCGAGGGCGCTCGCGAAAACTCTGCGGACTTCTCGCAATGTGGGCGGCTAAGAGATCCGCGCCAATTTGATCAGCTAAGCACTCTTTATGCACATCGTGCAGACTCTCGGGATCACTGCCGACGCGCTCCGGATGTCCGCACCGAATATGATCGTTGTGGATCGGAGTCGATTCCCCGATAGGATCTCGCTGAAAGGTCTGACCGCGAGGCGCGCCTCGGTTGTTGAGAAGATTCAAGTGCTGATCTTCAGGTAAGTTCTGGCTCACGCAACGGGCCGATTCGAGAAAGGGATATTGGGAATACGTACTCGGGGCTCGCACTGCGGGGCTATCCAGCAGACCACAAGCCGTCAGGGCCTCAACAGATCTTCGAGTTGCGGAGTTTCGATCGCCCGCAAACAAGGTCAGAGCTTGCTCGCGCTGCCGATTCCCACCCGCTAAATATCTCACCACTTCGTCGACCTCGCTTTGTGGACGAGAGCTGAGGCAAGTCCGTACAGCTTCCATGGCCGGCTCACGCATGCGCAAAGAAGCATCGGCATTTCGCAAAGCCCCGCGAAACCGGTGCGGCTCGACGAAGTTGCAGGGATCGGCCAGATGGCCAATTTCATGCGCCAGCAAAGGTAGCAGCGATTCGCGTGGCAATCGCGCAGCGAGCGGGCACAAGGTGATCGTGTTGCTCGCCGCATGGTAGTTGGCGTTCATCGGCGTCTCCTGACAAATATCGACGGAGGCGTCCGCGTAGCCGATGCGCAGTTCGCGAATGCGGTTCACCAAATAGCGCTGATGATCCGTCCAACGAGACTCGGGCTGACCCTGTGTGACGCGCTGAATGAAAGTTTCCCGAAGCGCATCGATATGTGTTCGCTGTTCCGCGATGAGCGTGGCCGGTGGCGGCTGCGCACCCAAGACGCGCAGCTCTCGATCCGTCTTCCAGTTTCTCAGTCGCAGCGGATTGGGCAACACACTGCCATCCGAGTAAGTCTCCAGCACGGACCGCCGCTGACTGCGCCAAGTTTCACACACCGAGCCTCGATTGTTGGGCGGAAGATCAGCATACAAATCTGTGCAGTTGGGTCGCGACGCAGCTTGAGAAGCGGGTGCACTGGACGTCGTTTCTCCGAGACGAGGGTTGGCCCGCGACTCTGCCCGCGATTCCGGCGGCGGCAAAGTCATGAGCACGAAGGCGACGCCCGTTAATCCGCAGGGCAAAAAAAACGAAACGGTCCGCCAAGTTCTGAAGAGAAACATCAAGCCACCCTCAGCGCGATCTCCCGCGCCCCATACGTCGACTTCACGTCGTCCATCCCACTCTCTTTAGGATAAATTGATCGGCTTGTACCCGTCGCGGCGAAGCGCCAAGCTTCGACTTTCGTCGAGGCCTCGGACGACGAGCATCGACGCCGCCTCACGCCAGCTGCAAACTGAGGTTGATGTTCACCTTGGAAACGAGCCTCACATTCTCCTGCCCACCCGATCGGGTCTGGCAAGCCCTCGTGGACACACCTCAGTACAAACAGTGGAATCCCTTGATTCGCCAATTCGCAGCGCCCCAGGGCCTCGCGCCCGGAAAGCCCGCGCACCTCAGCGTACGACTTTGGGGTGTCGGCTTACGCTTTCGCGTCACTCTTCTCGAAGTCCGTCACACCCATCGTCTCGCCTGGCGCGGCGGTGTGCACGGGCTCCTCACCGGCGAGCATGAGTTTTTGCTGTATGCCGAGGCCAACGGCACGCGACTCGTGCATCGCGAAGTGTTTCGCGGCCTGCTCAGTCGCTTCATTCCACGCCATGTGCAAGTGAGCCTTGAGCAGCAGTACGCCATGATGGATCACGCTCTCCACCGCTACCTGCTGCCACTCTAGGCAATTCGCCAACAACCGCGGGTCTGACGAATTCCTGACGAAAAGTTTTTCTCAGCTCAAAGAGAAAGCGGGACCACCTGACAGCGAGACTTGCAAGTCCCGCAGAGTTTGCTAGTTCTCCCCTCCGCATCTCGCCGAATCAACGGCTGTAGAAACACTTTAGGGGGACCCGCCCATGAAAGCTCAACTTAACCTCATGACACTTGTCGCTTCAGTCTCGATGTTGGTGGGAGCGACCTTTGCCAGCCCGATTCACGCTGAAACCGTTCAGTTCGGCACTTTCTTCTTGGCGGACTCTGAACTTCCGGGCGAGCTGCAATCGCAACTGCGCCGGGAACTCGACAAGCGCTGCCGCTTCGACGCCAATACGCGCTTTGAAGAGGTCAGCACCGAAGTGCGCGTGGAGCGCATCGATCAAGGTGTGATCGATCACTTCTACACCACGCAGCTGGTCGCTCGCGAGTTCAACGTGAACGGTACACAGAACCTGACGGTGATCGTCGTCGAATCGTCTTGGTATGCGGGCAGCAATCCCACGCCCGAGGCCTACGCGCAGATCGATCGCATCGACGCCGCTTACGGACGCTGCCAGTAATTCCTCGTTGATCGAGTAGGCTTTACAGGGGCGCTTCGGCGCCTCGGCCTCATCATTTCGAGCCCACCGCTCAAGGATGGGCACCCACTTTGGCGTCGGCCCTGAACTTGCGTCGCTGGCCACTCGCATGAGATGCCTGCCCGTATGAGAAATTCCAGGTCGCCTCGGTCCGCCTTGCTTTTCCTCTTCGCCGTGTCCCTCATCGCGGCCATAAGTCTCGGCTGCGGCGAGATGAAAAAACTCGATGAGATGAAGAACAACACAGCCGAAATGCGCGAAACCACGCGCGAGCTGAACGACCGAATCGGTGAGCTCGGCGAAGTTGCGAAAGATGATCTGCGCGGCGGCCTCAACAACATCGATGCGGGCGTAGGCGAACTCTACGATTCCATGCGCCAAGGCGATGCCTCGAATCTTCGTCGCCTCGCTTTCGAACGCATGCTCACGGCGAGCCGTCTTGAGGCCCGTGTCGCCGAGGCGGGATTGTATCTCATGTCCTTTGAGTTTCAGCTTCTGGGTGCAAACGCTTTAGATCAGCAAGATGCACGACGCGAGCTGCTCTACCACCAGGCCATGGTGGAGTTCTTCTTGCGACTGGATGAAATCGCACCGCGCTTTCATGAGTTGTGGCCACAGGCCCAACCCCAAGCCGATGCGACTTCCGAAGAGAACAAGGCCTCGGCCTTCAATGCTTTGGCCTTTGGACTGCACAAGATCAATCGCAAACAGCATGCCGATCCTCGCACGGGACGGCCACAGTCGATCTACGATCTGATCGTACAGGCTTTACGTTTGAAGCCCGAGATCGACGCCGGTCGCCTCCAGCTCCCTCAAGGTCCTCACTACATCAAAGAGGTCTTGGCCCGCGAAGCGCGCGTGAACCAGCTGCTGCAAACTCGCTACAATATGTTCACTTATGGCTTGATGGGTTTGACCACAGATCTCAACGATCGATCGCTCTGGGGGCAGCTCTGGAAACTGGCCATCAAAGTCGACATCGATCTCAGCGAGAGCGCGCGCGGACGCGCCGGTCTTCAATACATCATCGATGAAATTCTCGAGCCCGCCGCTCGAGTCGGCCGCGATCTGCGCGAGCTCAGTCACCAAGATCCTCGCTATGCTCCGCGACTCACGAGGCTGACGGCCTTCGTGCAAGATCGACTCTCCCTACGTCCAGCGGTGGAGTTTGTGGGACGCGATCGATCACACGTGACGGGCCCCCTCGGCGTCACCGCCCTGGAAATTCAAGCGGCTCGCCTTTGGAACGAATATCGAATGCCTTGAGTTGATCCCAGTGACAAAACTGCCGACGTGAGTGAGCCTTGGTGCATGAACAAGAACTCGGCACCCCAGAAAAGTAAGCTCGGCGTTTGGCTCTTGGCGATCTTTGGCTCTCTCGCCGGCGTGGGGGCACTCGTCGGCGGCACCTCTTGGCTGATTAGCTCCGAGCTCTCCGGCCACCGATCCAAAGCCCAACAAAGCGAAGCCAAGCTCACGCTGACGACACTCTTCACAGCGCAAATGCTCATCAAAGCCGAGCACGATTTTTATGCGAGCGATCTCCAGCACGGAGACATGACGCCGTCGTCGACGCGCTACAGTTACGGCTACGTGCAAGCGTCGCCGGCCAACGAGCAAACTCAAGCTCTCGGCATGGATCCCCAGCGGCACTTTCAACTGAGCGAACTCAGTGAGTCGCGCGACGAGGCCGATCCAGAAACGCTGCTCGCGCGCATGCGTGAGCTTTGCCCCGACTGCGTAGTGACCGAGTCAGGCTTCAAAGCCTTCGCCTTTGCCAATCTCGACGGTGATGCCGATTGGGATGTGTGGACCATCGATCAGGATAAGAATCTTCAGCATGTCCAAAATGATTTGGATGATTTGTGAGCTTTTGGGCTCAAGCCTCATGTTGAATCGACGAACGCGCGTCGCGCCAGCCGCAGGCCGCCGAAGCTGGACTTCGCTGAACCTCCCGACCAAACTCTCGTGAAGTCCGCCCCCCCCCACTCACGCGAGGTTCAACTATGAATTTCACATCGTCGCTCTTCATTTCCGTCGCCATTGCTTTGGCCGGCATTTCCCTTGGGGAGGGCCTCAAGGCCTTCAATCGCGGCGAGCGCACGATCTCGGTACGCGGCCTGGCTGAGCGCGAGGTCAAAGCAGATCTCGGCACGTGGACGATTCGCTATGTGGTCTCCGGCGATCGCCTCGAGGAGGTGCAGCAGCGCCTTCCCGTGTTGCAAAAGCACGTCACGGATTTCCTCGCGCGCGAGGGCTTCGCCGCCGAGGAGATCAGCAAGGGCTCATCGCTGGTCGACAAAGAGGCGCGTGAATATGGAGATCAAAAAGGTAAGCGCTTTGTCGCCAACGCCTTCGTCGCTCTTCGCACCAGCAAAGTCGATCAGCTGCAGGCCGCTGAGCAGAAGCTCGATGAACTGTTGAAGTTGGGCCTCGTGATCACCAACACCGATAAGGACTTTCACTTCACCCAGCTCAACAACGTGAAGCCGCCGATGCTCGAGGAGGCCACGCAAAACGCGCGTGAGGCCGCCGCCGGATTCGCCAAGTCCATGAAGGTTGATGTCGGAGCTTTGCGCTCCGCCTCGCAGGGTGTGTTCAGCATCGACAATCAAGACGGCGACCGCAGCGGCTCAAGCCTGATGAAGAAGGTCCGCGTGGTCACCCAAGTTGAATTTGAGATTGAATAAGTAAATTATTGAAATCATTATGTTTTGCCGCGGTTGCTCGCAGGCAGCGCGTGCCTGATTTTGAGGCGACATGCAGCCCGAGGGGCGGCGGCGGCCCCATGCGTGTCGCCTGCGGCTCTCGTTGCGCCCGAAGCCCGAATGCAGTAAGCTCTCGTTTCGTTTTTCCGCGCCGGCGCGGGTGGATGGGCGGCTTCCGAGTCGCCATTTTGCACCCGATGATGATCCGAGCGCGCGTCGATGGTGACTGTAGCTCAGCTGGTTAGAGCATCGGATTGTGATTCCGAGGGTCGCGGGTTCAAGTCCCGTCAGTCACCCCATTTTTCCCAAATCCTTTTGGCGAAATATACGGCAAGTTAGCAAAATTCCTCACAAGTGTTTTCAATGAGTTACGACGGCGCAGACCTCTGAAAAGGTCCTGCGGGAGTCGCTCGGGTCCGGGCGGTTTCCTACTTTTTCCTACGATTTCCTACTTAGAAATCGAGGGTCATAAGCGTCGAAGATTTTTTCGAGAGTGCCACTTCATCTCAACGACCATCCCAACCGTGGGCTGCTTTGGTTCCAAGGCCCACCCTCTAACTGCGCGCGAAAGCTTGGCTTCTTTGGCTGACTTTTCAAACGCAGCTCCTGACCACCCACCCTCAACGAGTTGATTGGGCAGGTGGTCAGGAGCTGCTTATTTCAAAGTCTAAGAAGCCACTGAAGAAGTGGTGATGAGGGTGGGCCTGGAACTTTTTTTCTCTCTGGGGAGGGAGACAATGGGAATGGAAACAGGTGCGGTTCGGATTCAGGAAGGTTCAGTAGGTAGCGAGGACGCGGTGTCGGTTGTTGCGCGCGAAGTTGTCGAATCGGTTCGTGAAGAACAGCTTTCGTTTTTCGGAAAGCGTCGTTCGCGAATGCGAGTTGAACTCGTAGAGCGCGATCTGCGGGTTCTCGAATTTATGCTCGATATGAAATTCGCAGGCTGCGCCGAGGTCTTCGAAAAATTCTTTTCACGCGTTCATGATGGCGAAGTGCTGGCTGCCTCTCACGAATGGACAAGGAAGCGATTGAGGCAACTCACGCAAGGTGGATTTCTTCGCGCAGGTGTCGGTATTCAAGGCGGCGCAAGTGTCTACTTTGTGACGTTCAAAGCATTTTACGCCTTGAGCTCGGTTTACCCTGAGCGCGTCTTTCCGAAACCGACCGGCGGTCTCGATCTTCGCACCTTCGTTCACGACCGTGAGCTCCTCACGGTTCGTATGGAATACGAACGCACAACGCCTGAGTTGTCGTGGGTTTCAGACCGGCGACTCAAGCAAGGCTTTGCTACACACATAGGGCTTACGGGCGTGCATGTTCCCGACGCGCTGATCCAGTTACCTGGTGTCGGCACAACAGCACTCGAACTTGAAATCGCAATGAAGTCTCGTGATCGTTACCGAGATAAAGTCTCGCGCTACGTGCGACTCATTCGCGAATCGCGTACGAAACCGAGTGGTTTGAGAAAGGTCGTTTACCGATGCCTACGGGAGCCTGTGTTTGAGGCGTTGTCGACGGAGTGTCGAGTCTACGGCGATATATTTGAAGTCGTTCTAAGTAAACCAATGGGCACTACGTTGCGAGGTGGAAAATGAATTGGCTGGATACGGTCCGCACTTATATCGGACTGCGCCCAGGTGACGCCGTGGTCAATATTGGTCGCGCTCGCGGCTTCCTATACCCCAAAGAATGGATCACCGAAAAACAGCTGAACCATCACGTTCACATCGTCGGCGCGAGTGGTTTCGGAAAGACTGTGTTGATCTCACATATCTTGAAAAGCCGTATCGACGGCGGTCGCGGAGTTCTATTTGTCGACCAAAAGGGCGATCGTGAAACGATCGAACAATTCAGCTCCTACGTCCGCGCCGCAGGTCGAATTGATGATCTCAAGGTGTTTTCGTTGAGTGCCCACGATCAATCGGCAAACTACAATTTGTTGTCGAATGGTTCGGCAACTCAGTTGCGCGATCGAATCATGACGAGTCTCAACTGGAGCGAAGAATTTTACCGCAATCAATCTGCTAGCTTCCTTCTTCGGTTGCTCACCGGTCTTTGTTGGCTTCGCGACAACCGCAGCATTCGACTCGATTTAGCTGCGATACTTCGATGCGCGAAACACGCAGACGCGATTGAAGTGTTTTTGAGCCAAATACCTTCGGATCGCGAACGAGAGTTCGAACTGATGGACGAAGCGCGTTTGTTTCTAAGCGGCAGTGACAACTTCAACTCTCTTCAGGGCTTACGTACGCAGCTCGAATCGATCGTCTATTCTGAATTCGGCGAGCGCATTTTGGGATCAGAAGCTAGCATCGATCTTTTCGAAGCGGTACGCGCCGGAAAGATCGTTTTCATATTTCTCGATACAAGAAGATATGGAGATACCGCGCGCGCCGTTGGTCGGTTCGTGATTCAAGATCTTAAAGCCGTTTCGGCGAGAATCGATTCCGAAGTCGCCGGGAGCGATCGCAAACCATTCACGGTTATCATCGACGAATTTGCCGACCTCGCGCAGGAAGACTTCATCAGTTTCTTAGATCGCGCGCGCAGCAGTCGCATCGGCATTGTTCTCGCACACCAAGAAGTCTCGGATCTCGATCGCATCTCGCCGCAGTTCTGCGGTCGTCTGATGGGAAACACCGCAACCTTATTTGCGTTTCTTCAGAAGCGTCCTGAATCGGCGGAACTGATCTCCGGAATCGGAGGAACTCGAAAGGTCTGGAAGACGACGTTGCAAACAAGTAGTTTTTTAGGATTCAACATCGAGACCGGAAACCGAAGCAACCGCGAGGTTGAGGAGTATCTCATTCACCCAAATTCGGTGAAGTCGCTTGGAATAGGAGAATGTATTCGAATTCAGAAATTTCCGCATGCTCGGGCGGCTCGAATTCGAATCCATCGCAATGGATAATGGATTTCATCTGGCTTGCGTTTAGGCTGCATTGTTTCGGAACAGAAGCTTGACCCTGGAGTGACTCCAGGTCTTCTAATTACTGTATGGCTCAGACTCCCGCGAACGAACTGCAAGAAACTGTATTTAGTATTCCCAAGATGGACTGCCCATCCGAAGAGCGCCTCGTTCGAATGGCGCTTGAGAACAGCACGAAGATCGAGAACGTAACATTTGATCTCAATGCACGAACGGTCACGGTGGCTCATTCGGATTCTGTGCCGTATTTGTTGGGCCTTCTAGAGCCGCTTCGCTATGGCGCGGTGGAAAAGGAAACCCGCAAAGCTCAGCGCGGGAGTGTTCCGAACCAAGAAGCGATCCAGGCGACCGATCAAGCCGAAATGAAAGCGCTTTACTGGCTTCTCGGAATCAATGGCGTGATGTTCTTTGTGGAAATCATTTTCGGCATCGTCGCTCAGTCGACGGGATTAATCGCGGACTCACTTGATATGCTGGCCGACGCGCTCGTTTACGGCATCAGTTTGTATGCCGTAGGCAAAAGCATCGCCGCCAAAAACATGGCCGCTCGAACTAGCGGCTGGTTGCAGCTACTCCTCGCCGGAGGAAGTCTTTTCGAAGTTGTTCGGCGATTCTTCATGGGCAGCGAACCCATGTCGACTCTCATGATCGCAATATCTTTGATCGCATTGTGCGCGAATGTTTTTTGCCTTTGGTTGATCTCCAAGCATCGCGACGGTGGAAACCACATGAAAGCGAGCTGGATCTTCTCTTCAAACGACGCAATCGCAAATACCGGAGTCATCATTTCTGGAGGACTCGTCGCTCTCACTCAATCGAGATATCCCGATCTCGTTGTCGGACTCATCATCTCGGTAGTGGTGGCAAGCGGCGCTTTCAGGATCTTACGAATGAGCAGGAACCCGGCATGAAACGATTTTTTCTGTTCATCGCGATATGTTTGATCACTTCGAGTGCAAACGCGCGCGTGAAAGTTGGCGATCGATTTCCTGCAATTGAACTTAATCTTCTCAACTCAAAAACGAAGTTTGATCGCAAAACGATCCAAGGAAAAGTCGTTCTGATCGACATCTGGGGAAGCGACTGTCCTCCGTGTCGGCTCGCGATGCCAAAAATGAACACAATTTATCTCAATCTTCGCGACAAGAATTTTTCGATTCTCGGAATCAATGTCGATGAGAGCGATGACGACGTTCGATATTTCCTCGAAGAATACAAAATCGACTATCCGCTTCTCGACGACCGAAAACACAACCTCGTGAAGAGTCTTGGGGTCGAGGTCATGCCAACGTCCTATCTCGTCGATTCAACCGGCGTCGTTCGATATATCCACCGGGGCTTTAAGAGCGGCGATGGGCCTATTCTCGAAAAACAAATCCGAAAGCTTCTGAGGAAGTAAATCGGCTCAAAGGCTCTGCAGGCCTTGAATGATCCGGCAATCTTTTGCATCCAGCTCTTCATTACAAACAGACTGAAGTTGCGCGAGACTCCTCTCGAGTTTCTTTAGCTCTTTGATCCGAATGCGCAATTTCTCAAGTTGTTCGTTGATAACTTCGTTGGCTTGGCGACATGATTTCGCGGTGCCAGAACGAACGTTCAGTAGCTTCTTGATTTCTGCGATCGGAATATCGAGCGAGCGACAGTGCGCGATAAATTCGATGGCGGCCACCGCGTCCGAGTTGAAGTCTCGGTATCCTCCCTCTGAGCGCAGCGGTCGCTTAATAAGTCCCGATTTTTCGTAGAAACGAATAGCGTCGATCGAGAGGCCGGTCTTTTTTGAGATTTCGCCGATTTTCATAGCAGACAGGCTACCACTTGACCCTGGTGTAACTCCAGGGTGTTGATTAGTATTTAGAACGGAGCAACATGGGAAAAAGCTGCTGCGAAGCTAAATCAGCCGAACTCGCGAAGTTGCGCGAGAAACAAGGAACCGTTCTTAAATGGGTTCTTGGAATTAACGCTCTCATGTTCGTCGTCGAATTCACTTTTGGCTGGCTTTCACGTTCTTCGGCCCTGATGGCCGACTCACTCGATATGTTTGGTGACGCAGCGGTTTACGGATTCAGCCTCTTTGCTTTGAATCGTGGTGCGATCTGGCGTGCACGAGCGGGACTTTCTAAAGGCGTCATCATGGCTATCTTTGGTTTTGTCGTCCTCGGACAAGCGACCTATCGCTTTTTGACGGCTTCGGTGCCTGTCGCAGAAACGATGGGCGTGATTGGCGCAGTGGCACTCGTAGCAAACGCGATTTGCCTTGTTCTTCTCTATAGCCACCGTGCGGATGACATCAACATGCGCTCGACGTGGCTTTGCTCTCGCAATGATATCGTGTCGAATGTGGGCGTAATCATCGCATCCGTTCTTGTTGGTTTATTGAATTCGGGATGGCCAGATCTAATCGTTGGCGTCGCCATTGCGTGCTTATTCCTCAAATCCGCTTACGAAGTTATCAATGAAGCAAAAGACGAGCTCCGTGCTCCGATGGTGGTAAACTGATGCGCGTCTTTTTGATCATGCTGATTTTCTTCTCCTCGTGTTTTGATCCATGCATGATCGAAGAAATCTCTCATTCATCTGGCGCTGTTCTCGGCCAGGCAGTCGCTGGTGACTGCGATTCAAATCAAACTGCAGATGAAGTTTGCCAGTCCGAAGGAAGCTCGAAATCTCACAGCGACAACCATTCTTCCCATGAGGCTTGTCAGCACTGCCACGGCGGCCACGTTGCGACTTCAAATGCCGTTCCAATGCCGACACAGGGCGCGACCGTAGTTAATCGGTATAGCGCCTACGCTTTCAATCACGACTCGCCGTCGTACGGTACTCTCCGACGTCCGCCGAAAGTTTGATCTTAGGACCCGATCCTAAATCACGATCGAACGCCTTCATTTTTTTATATCAAGAGTTTTACCAACGAGGTTTCAAATGAAACACATCGCTATCTCAGCGATCCTGCTTCTTGCCATCGGCAAAGCTTCAGTTTCGGTGGCTGCATCCGGTAGTGAGGCAACGGAACACAAGCACGGAAGCCACCCGGAGTGTCCGCTACCAAAAAGCGCGATGGATGTCGTCGCCTGCGCGATGGCGGAAAGTCCAATGGCTAAACGGGCCCGACTCGCAACAGATCAATCGAAATCACTGGTTGATATTGCCGGACAGATTCCAAATCCCGAAATCGACATTCAATCGGCGACCGGCCGAAAAGACGGAGGTGACGCATCGAGCACCGACATCGGGCTTTTGCAACCGATCGAATGGGGCGGTCGGAGAAGTGCTCGAATCTCATCTGCCGAAGCACAAGGAAAGATCCTGAGTGCTGAGCAACGAGAAGTTCAGGCCGATCTCGTACGCGAAACCGTTCGAAATCTTCATCGCTTACGCCAAGTCGAAATCGAAAAGTCTCTTCTTAAAGAAACCGTAGAAACTCTCGAAAGAATCATCTCACAGCAATCGAGTCGTCCGGCGCTGGCGCCTGATCAACAAGTTACGCTTACGGTATATCGCATGGCGCTCGCAGATGCGAAAATCAAACAGTCTGAAATGTTTGAGGAAGAGAGAAAACTTGAACATTACTTTCACGTATCGACTGGGCATTCACTGGCTGAGTTGAAGCCAGTTTTGCCGGCGGCTCCCACCGATTGGCCGGAGATTCCGAAGATTGCTGGCGAAAGCTCTCCGGCGATCATGAAAGCAATGGCCGATCGTGATTTTGCTCTTGCGCGACTCTCAAACGAAAAGTCTCTAGTTTGGCCGCAATTGCGACTGGGCCCAATGGCGAAGCTCGAGCGAAACAGCGTTCAAAACGAGAATCTGTACGGTTTGCGTTTGATGATGGATCTTCCGGTCTTCAATCAAAATGGCGCCGGCCGCGCCTACGCCAATGTTGCGGTCGCGCAGTCAGAAACTTTGATTCAATTGACCCGCGATGAAGAAAGTCACGAGCGCGCTGAGCAGACGAAGGTGTACGCGAGTGCCGTCGAGACTCTCAAGAATTCGCCTTCCGTAGATTCGATCCTCAAAGACTTCAATCGCAGTC
>CANHQR010000015.1 GCA_947462815.1 Pseudobdellovibrionaceae bacterium | reverse complement strand
CTTGTGGAATGTTTTCATAAGCACCTCATGTCTCTCGGCAATAGCCGATGATTTTGACGATTTCACCACTGACGACTGGATACTTGGCGGTTTCACGGATTGAGACCAACCCACTGACTGTTCCGCGGGGACACTCTTTGCGAATCAGATCGAAGGCTTTATCGGCATACACGGGAGAAAAAACCTGATTGCCCGTGCGCGGACCCATCTGAAACAGGGCGATCAAGCCTGCGACCCCGCCGATGTCGTCGCGCGTCTTCTGATGTTGCGTGAGCGCCTTACCGACTTGGGCCACTTCATCGAAGTTCACACCCGTTTCACTGATGAGAATTTCGAAACGTCGGCCTTTTAGAACAGCCTGAGAGTCGATCTCGCCCACTTGGGTGTGATGCATGATCGCACAGCCAACCAGTATCGTGGGTAACGTCAGTCCCAAGAGAAGTCCCGACAGAGCGGACGTCCAGGGGACGCTCAGAAAGAAAGACTTCGGTCGACGGAAAAGAGCTCGTTGATGGCGCATGCCGATCCTCCTCGAGCTCAAAGTCTTAAGCCTCACAACTTCGGAGTCACGGACTCGCGCAGCACACGCAGCGCTTCCAGACCGGGAAGCTTAGCGCCCTCGAGGTATTCCAGCGAGGCCCCACCACCCGTGGAAATATGCGACATCTGAGCTGCAAAGCCGCTGGCCTCGGCCGCCGACGCCGAGTCTCCGCCACCCACCACGGCGAGACCGCCTGACTGCGAGAGTTGCGCCAAGGCTTCCGCCACACCAAATGAGCCTTGGGCAAATTCACTGCGTTCAAACACACCCATCGGTCCGTTCCAAAACACAGTCTTGGCCCGAGCAATCTCTTTTCGGTACAGCTCGGTCGTCTTAGGCCCGATGTCGAGTGCCAAGCGATCTGCGGGAATATCATCTCCCGTCGTTCTTTCGACTTGGGAGGGCGCCAAGAAGTCGTTCGCCACAACATGATCAATCGGTAAGAGGAGTTTCTTGCCACGGGCCGCAACTCGCTCGATGAGTTCTTTGGCAAAGCCCACTTTATCCTTTTCAAACTTCGACTTTCCGACAGACACACCCTTGGCCTGCAAGAAGGTGTAAGCCATCGCGCCGCCAATCAAGAAACCATCGACTGAGTCCATAAGGTTTTCGATCACCTTGATCTTATCGCTCACTTTAGCGCCGCCCATGATCGCCAAAAACGGCGGCGAGGGATGCGACGTGAGGCGACTCAGGTTTTCGATTTCCTTCTTGATCAGATATCCGCAACCGCGCTTCGCCACGGCGCGCGCGAGCGCGTCGATGCTGGCGTGAGCCCGATGAGAAGCTCCGAAGGCATCGTTGATGTAAACATCCGTATAGCTCGCCATGATGTTGGCAAACTCCACAGAATTTTTCGTTTCACCTTCTTCAAAGCGCAGGTTTTCCAAAAGCAAAATCTGCTTGGGCTTAAGGCCCGGCAGCAGAGCTTTCGGCGCATCTGATGTTGGCTCCTCGATCAAAATCACTTCAGCCTGCAGAAGCTCGCCGAGGCGATCCGCGACCGGCTCCAGAGAGTAAAGTAGGCGATCTTCTTTCTTCTCGGGACGACCAAAGTGCGAGGCCAGGATCACCTTTGCACCTTTGTCCATCGCATAGCGAATCGTGGGAAGAGCCGCGCGAATCCGCGTATCATCTGTAATCTTCACCTGACCGGCAGGGCCTTCGGTCGGCACGTTGAAGTCACAGCGGATGAAAACGCGCTGATCCTTCAAATCAAAGTCTTCGATGCTCTTGATGCCCTGAAGTCCGGTCGCGATCTTGCCGAAGCCTGCGCTCATGACTCAGAGACCTTTCTTGGCCATATGAATTGCCAAATCTACCATACGAGCTGAGAAGCCTGTTTCATTGTCGTACCAGGAGAAAACCTTTGCCATGCGGGTGCCGCTGACCATGGTCGACGGCAAATCGACGATGGACGAATAGCGGTTGCCGTTAAAGTCCACAGACACCAGCGGAGCCGACTCACAGGCGAGGACACCTTTCAGTGCACCTTGCGAAGCCGCAACCAGCGCATCGTTGATGGCTTGAACGGTGAGATCTTTTTGCGCCGCGAAGGTCAAATCAACCAAAGATACGTTTTGCGTCGGCACGCGAACCGAAGTGCCGTCCAAGCGGCCTTTCAACTCAGGAAGAACTTCGGTAACGGCTTTCGCAGCACCTGTCGTCGTTGGAATGATCGAAGCACTCGCTGTACGTGCGCGACGGAGATCCTTGTGGGGCGCATCCAAGACTTGTTGGTCGTTGGTGAAGGCGTGGACCGTGGTCATCAGGCCTCGTTCAATTCCGAAGGTTTCATGGAGCACTTTGGCCACCGGCGCTAAACAGTTGGTGGTGCAAGAGGCGTTGGAGAGAATTTGATGTTGAGACGGGTCGTAGGCCTCATGGTTAATGCCATAAACCACGGTGAGATCGGCCGCCTTCGCCGGAGCTGAAGCGATCACTTTCTTCGCACCACCGGCGATGTGTTTCAGAAGCTCCTCGCGCTTATCGTTGAAGGCACCGGTGCAATCCACGACGATGTCGGCTCCCCAAGCCTTCCAGGGGATTTGTGCGGGGTCTTTCGAAGAAGAAAGAGGAATCGCCTTGCCGCTCACGCGAATCGCTTGCCCATCGGCATCGACGCTGACTTCAGCCGGGAACACACCATGGGTCGAATCGTACTTGAGCAAATGTGCCGCCTGCTTGGCGTCGCCCATGTTGTTGATACCGACAATCTCGAGCTGCTCAAAGCCAGCTCGGAAAAACACGCGACCGATGCGACCAAAACCATTGATGCCAACGCGAAGTTTCGCCACGAAAACGCCTCCTCGAAGGTGGACCTTCGACCACGACAAGACCCTTTGGAAAACGGCCAGGATTTCCGCGCGAGTTTAGTCCCCGCGAGGCCGAAGGGCAACGCGCAAGAGGCCGTAAGTTTTCAGGAAGTTCGACAGCCCCCTGCGCTCAACCGGGGGACGACTCGGGCCAACCGGCGACAAGCTGCATTATTCGCCGTCTTTAGCCATCAAGTCGCGAAAACAAACGAGAAGCGTTGGCCACTGTCTGCCGCGAGAGCTCGGCGAGCGAGACCGACTTGATCTCCGCCACCGCCTGGGCGGTGTGCAGCACGAACTCGGGGACATTGCCCTTCCCGCGCATCGGTACGGGAGCCAAAAACGGCGCATCGGTTTCGACGTGAAGACGATCGAGCGGCACACTCCGCACCACGTCCCGCAGAGCCTGGGCATTCTTAAAAGTCACCACGCCGCTAAAGCTCAAATCAAAACCGCAATCCAAGGCTTCGCGCGCGAGTTCGGCCGAGGAGGTGAAGCAATGCAGGAGCCCGCGGACTCGGCCGCGGAATTCGCGCAAGATCTTCGCCGTATCCGCGTCCGCATCGCGGGTGTGAATCTGCACCGGCAGTCCCAATTCCTCAGCCAATTCCAACTGCTCGCGAAAGGCGGCGATCTGCACATCTTGTGGGCTATTGTTGTAATAGTAATCCAGGCCGATTTCGCCGACGGCCACCAAGCCTTTGGCTTGTCGATTGTCGAAGATAAACTGGCGGACTTGCTCCGACCAAAGTGTCGCCTCGTGCGGATGCACGCCGAGAGTGCAGGCCACCTGCGGAAAACGTCGAGCCGCCCAGTCCAAAACCAGAGGATGATCTTTCGGCTCTGTGCCGATGGTGATCACGCGGGTCACACCTTGCGCCGCCGCCGTGGCCAAAGCTGCCTCCGCATCGCTTTTGAGCATGTTGAGGTGCACGTGAATGTCGATCCAACGCAAGGAGGTGTCGGTCACGGGCTTGTTCGTTTTCTGCGCTGGACCTGAATGGGACTGCGACATGGCCCACCTCGCCGATCGGTTGGTTCGTTGGTCACGATGCTCTGAACACAATCTGATTGTCGCTCATTACGCATCCCGACGCAAACTTCCACGGCGATTCCCGCCCGCGGATCTCAACGCGAAACACGAGCTTCTTGCAGGGCCCGCTGCGAGGCGATCAGGAAATTTTCCCAAATGAGATGCCGATCGACATTTCGATAGAGATCGGCTTGGGACTCCAGCGCCAACTGCGAAAGCTTTTCCAGCTGACGGCGGTCGAGGGGATTCTCAGGCCTACGCACTTGCTCTCGCCAAGAAGCGGCGATCTCTTGGACCAACAGTCGACTCACCAGAATGTGCTGGTCGCGTTCTTTGACCAGGTCTTTCCAAGTTTGCAGCTCACGTCCCGCCTGTTCGGTTCCCAAAGCTTGCATGAATCGCTTCACCGCTTGCGCAATTTCCAGTGCGACTTCATCGCCGAGGTTATCGAGCGCCACGGCCACGGAGCCACCGCATAAAGCCTCCAGCTCGGGCGTCAACGCGACTTTCAAACCTTGAAGTCTCAGGGCTTCCGACAGTGCAGCCCGATCCAGAGGCGCGAAATTGAGAGTTTGGGAACGCGAGCGAATCGTCGGCAAGACCTGCGAGGCCGAGGGCGTGATGAACAGAAAGTGCGTTTGCTCGGGTGGCTCCTCCACACTCTTCAGCATCGCGTTGGCCGCTTGCTCGTTGAGCAGATGCGCTTCATCAAAAATCAATACGCGTGATCGTCCCAGACGCCTGAGCTGCAGAAACTGATTGGCCTCGCGAACCTGATCGATCTTGATGGAGGCCCCATCCGGACGCACATAGAGGATGTGCTCCGTCATCGCCATCGAGGCCTCGAAATCCAAAGACTTGCGGTCACCCACCAAAACTTGCGCAAACTCCAGCGCCACGCGTTTTTTGCCGATTCCCGACGGACCTGAGAAGATCAGCGAGGGCGGCGTTCGACCTTGTGTTGCCAAGCTCTCCAGCCGCGCGAGCACCTCGCGATGCCCCAGGATTCGCGAGCGAAACTCATCTGACCAAAACGGCGTGGGCATGTCGCTCTTGAAGACATGGTTCACAACCAACCCCGCCGCTCAAGCTCCGCACGCGTTAAGGAAAACAGCTCGTCGGCCGACAGCGCAGCATCCAGCACCAACCAACGCTCCGGTTCCTCCTGAGATTGCTCGAGAAAACCGCGGCGCACACGTTGATGAAAGTCGTCGGCCTCGCGTTCCATGCGATCGGCGGCTTCGGCTCGACGACCTTGACGGGCGCGAGCGACCTCCAAAGGCAGATCTAACAACACGACCAGTTCAGGCCGCACGCCGTCCTCTGCAAAGCGATTCAAGAGGTCCACCTGCTGCCGAGGCAATTGCCGCCCATAGCACTGGAAAGCGACCGAGGACTCGCTGAACCGATCGCACAACACCCAAGTTCCCTGGTCGAGAGCCGGCCGAATCACCTTCGCCACGTGCTGAGCGCGGCTAGCTTCGTAGAGGAAGAGCTCAGAGCGGGGCACCGGAGCCTCCTCGCCCACGCGCAAGATCAAATTCCGAACGTCTTCAGCGAGGGGTGTGCCGCCCGGCTCACGCGTGGTAATCACAGCTCGACCCAAGTCCCGAAGGTACTTGGCCAGCGTCTTCATCAAGGTGGATTTGCCCGACCCATCCAGGCCTTCAAAGCTGAGAAAATGCATGCCCCATTCGTGCCCTACACTTCAGCTTTCTGTCACGTCATGGGCACTCCTCGACCAGGGTCTAGACTCGATGCGCAAGGCTCTGGAATTCGACATTAAATGCCGAAAAGTTAGGTATGAGCGAGCGCCTTTATCCCAGTACAACACGCGTGTTAGTCACGGATGATTCGCCTTTGGTGGCGGAGAAGCTCGCCGAATTTTTGCGAGGCCACGGCTTTCAAGCTAAATTCGTCACCTCAGGACCTGAAGCTGTCAAAGTCAGTAAAGACTGGAAACCGCACTTCGTGTCATATGACTTCCTGATGCCTGAAATGAATGGACCCACCTTTCTCAAGCACATGCGCCAGGAAAATCTAATTGGCGAGGGCAAGTCGCGCGTGTTCATGATGAGCGCACACAATTCGGTGCACAATGTGAGCGAGTGTTTGCGTCATGGAGCCGCGGATTATTTAGTGAAACCGCTCAAGCCCGAGGATGTGTTAGGCCGCTTGGTCCTACACATGCAGCCCAAGCGCGAAGTGAAACAAGTAGCTGCGACCGATCAATCCACGTCAGCCTTGGCGCTCAAGTATCTCCATCTCACGGAACTTCTATTGCGCGAGAGCCTAAAGCCGCAACCTGTCCAGATCGCACTCCACAACTTGATGGGCATGATTGCGCTCACCGTTGGGGCCGTGCGCGTATCAACGATTCAATGCGATCTCGATGCGCAAAAGGGTACGGTCCGCGGCGCCAATGACAAACGCGACATCGATGGCTTCAATATTGATCTACAAAAATACCCCGAGATCGCCTTCGTTTTACAAAGCGAGAAAATTCTGGCGCTCGACAACCTCAAAGGAGATCCGACTATGGCGGCAGTGGCCACACTCACCAAGTCAATCTCCTTCAACGCCATTATTGTCGTGCCGATTCGTTTCGGTGCGGAGATTTGGGGAGCGGTGTCAGCTCGCTTGCCCGATACGAAAACCGCGCTGTCTGACTTCGATATTCGCTTCATGCAACTTGCGGGTCATGTGGTGGGTCAAGTGATCGCTCGCAGCGAACTGACCTCGACCTTTACATCCACAATCGGGACCGTGACCGGCGAAGCCATGCCTAAAGATTCAGCGGGCTCCAGCAACTCGGCTGCCTAATTTATAACGCTGCGCAAAAATAGTTGGACCTTCGCCCAAAGCCTTCGTTATATCAAGGTCTTCGAAAAGAGGATCCACATGGTTACGTTGATCGCCACCGTCCACATCATCGCCTGTCTGTTGCTGATCGCTTTGGTGCTTTTGCAAGACCCCAAGTCGAATAATCCCGGTGCTATGTTTGGCGGTGGCGGCAGCAACACAGTTTTAGGCGCAACGGGCGCGACCACAGTTCTGCAAAAGCTCACGCGCTGGGCGGCGATCGTTTTCGGCGCTTGCGCACTGCTGCTCTCCTTGGCGTCGAAACAGGAAAGCCGTTCGGTTTTGGACACGCTTCCCGCCACGACAGGCGCCGCACCGACTTCGATTCAAGATGCAGCTCCAGCAGCAGCTCCGAACACGGCTCCCAATGCGACGGGCACGGCCGACTCGACAACTCCCGCATCCGGTACAACTCCTGGCGCCGCAGCTCCTGGTTCCACGGCTCCTGGCACCACGACTTCCACCGGCAATAAGTAAGTTCGCGAATCCCAGCCAAACTCTAAAGAAGTCATTGGCCCGACTCACGACTCGATGACAAAATAATCGAGAGCGTCTCGGGCGCTTTGGGAGTCGACGAATTGGCACGGAAGCCGGGATCTACGACAAATTCAAAATCGAATCGGGCCACAGCTTTGGAAAAGGCCCAACAGGCTTTCGCGATCGCGGCCGCCTCCGGCGTCGCCATCGCCGCGATTTTTTTCTTTCAAAGTGAAAGTGAGCCTCAGTTGGCAGATCAGGGTCGAATGGTCGGCCAAGTGACCAACTTGGAAGGTTTTGTCGAGCTCAGGCCACGCCGAGCACGAAGCTTCCGGCAACTAGGTAATGGCGAAGCTATTTTCGCCGAACAGGTTCTGCGCACGGGCCCTGGGGCCTTCGTCGATATCGATTATCAACCGGGCCCCAGTTTGCGTTTGATGGAGAATTCACGCCTCGTCGCTGAAATTGATCCGACTCGAAACGAAAAGACCCAAGCCACTTTGCTTGCGGGCCGCGTGAAGGTCATCGCCAACGCCGAGGCCGGAGGCTTCACACTCTGGCGCGATGGTCGTTTGATCGACCTCCAATCCGCCGATCTCGCTCACGCCTTGGACGAGGTGCCATTAATTCGCGTCCCCGAACAAGTCGTGGGCGTCGATGGACCGGCCGACGCTGAGGCGGAACTGGCTTTGGGCTCGGCGCCTGTGGTCCCACTTCCCTCAGGCGGTGCACCCTCGAACCCTGCAATGAACCCTGTAACGACCCCCTCTGCACCAAGAACACCTCCCGGTGGAAACCCACCTGCAGCCACGGGCCTTGCTTCCCCGCCGGCTCCAGCCGTGTCGCAGGCTTCAGATGCAAGCCTCAGTGACAGTGAGATTCGCGATACAGTTCGCAAACAAGGTGGTGGCTTTCAAAAGTGCTACATCGCGATGGTCAATCGAATGACTCAAAGCTCGACGGCAGCCGCCCAACTCCCGCGCGGCGAAGTGAAAATGAGTTTCCGCATTTTGCCGAGCGGAAAGTCTGCAGATGTGAAAATTCAATCCGCACCTTTTCAGGATGAAGTTTTCAATCGCTGTGTCATCGAGGCGATGAGCCGGGTGCTATTCCGCGGCTTTTCCGGTTCAGCGATTCAAATCAACGAGTTCCCGATTACCCTTCAGTAAAGGGAATTCAGCCATCGCGTCTTAGACAAGGGCTTCGCTCAGCGAAACTCATGAAAGTAGTCGATGCTCTCGTGAATCCATTCGTCGTGCACACCCTCGAGCTTGTACACTCGCCCGTCGCGAGCCTCGGCCACATCGCGGGCCTTGAGAGAAGGTTGGAAGCTGCGATTGACGAAGCCTCCACCCTGAAGTTCCAACAGCGCCGCTTCCAAAGCGGGACGCCCCAAGATCTGCCGCCGCACCAAATTGTCGATGCTCCACTCCATGTCCTCGCGAGAGAAAGCATAGTTGTCGCGGAGATCTGTCGCGACTTCGATGAGTTTAGAGAGGCTCAAGCGTCCGTCCTGAAACAAATCGAGAGCCGCTTGCAAAGTGTTCGTGGTCGGCACACACCGACGCCCAAACTTCAGGTAGTACTCGGGATCCGTGTCCGTCGCGAGATTGATGTAGATCTTATCGACCGGATCCTGCACGGGAATTTGCTGCTGTAGCTCGAGGATGGTCTCGGTTTGCTCACCGATCACATGCAGTCGGGAAAGAATCTCAATGAGATCCTTTTCGCTCCATCGACGCGCGCAGATGTCCGAATACAAAGTATAAATGATCGCGTCGCTCTCCGAGTCATCTCCCCAGAGAACCTGCCTGACGTCGTCTTTGAGTCGCGTACGCAGTTGCAAAAGCGCCTGAACTTTAAAGCCCACCTGCTTGGTGAGACGCCACCACCGCGAGGGCTTCCAGTTTTTAAGATTGTCTTTGAAGAAGGCGCCGAGAGGTCGAATCTCATCGAGCTCGAGTTTCTCGAGAATCTTTTCTTCCATCTGCGGCGGACTCGCGGTGATGAAGTAGATGGGAAAGGCGAGTTGGCCCCGCTTTTCTTCCCAACCACTGCGCAAAGCTTGCACCAAGGTGGCCGTACCGGGAACGTTGCGCTTTTGAAAAGCGTGCTCCATCGCGGTTTGCCAGAGCTCACCCATGGAGGCCCACGAAGTGTCGAGATAGGTTTTATCTAAATCCCAGACATAGACCTCGCTGAAGGCGCGCTCGAGACTCTCGCCCGCGTAGCGAAAAAACACGACATCTCCGTCAATCTCAGAGCGCAACTGCCAATCGGCCATGATTGTAGTCTAGCCGAGTCTACGCTTTGACGTCACGGTATGGCTGAGAGGCAATCGCAAAATCTCTTCGACGTTCGACGCCACCCGTTTCTGCCGACGAGGTGGTTCCAAACGGGCGATGAAGACCTCTTTCAGAACGGAGACCTCTAAAATGCGAGCAGCAGCACGGCCGCCAATGAACCTAAAATCGAGAGCGTGGTGGCCAAAGGCTTCTTTTGCGAACTGCTCTCTTCAGCTTTCAGGCCTTCGAGGGCCAACAGAGGAGCGAGGCCGGCTCCGCCGACTTGTTGTTCTTTGAACTTCACGAGGCTCGCAAGACGCTCGGCCTCTTTCGGAATGCGCACAGGAGCTCCACTTCGCACCACGCGCAGGTCCTGAATCCGTGTGAGCTCCACTTGCGCCACGCGATCTTCGATCTTGAGAATGCGGCCTTCGGCCAAGACGCGGGCTTGAAGACCCCCGCTGAGAAGCGGCTTGAGATTCACACGCTCCAGGTTCACCCAATGGACCAAATCCCCTTCGCCGAGCTCAGTCCCTTGACCCAACTCCACCCGAGCGATTCTGAGGTCTCCATCTTCGACGACAGCTTGGCCCGTGAGCGAGTCCACCAATCCCACACCTTGATAGGGTACAGCGGCGATAAATTCGCGGGTGAGCTCGCGCGCCACTTTACCGATTTGTTCGCGAATCAAGATCGAGGCGTGAAGCTCAGTGCTGCGATCCCAGAGGAGGTGCCCACTACGCCCCTCCCAAGCGGCCAAGATCAGCCGGCGTCCCTCAAGACGTAGTGTGAAAATGGCTTCAGCGTTGAGATGTTTAGACAAGATGACCACATCCGCCGCTTCCATCTGACCGCGAGCTTGAAAACTATCGGCACGCATCAGAAAGCTTCGGCTGGCCACCGTAAAGCGACCGGTGCCGACCAACTCTTCGCGCACTTGCCACCAGGCTTCCTCGAGGCTACGCCGGGTGAGCTGGTCGACCTCAGCCTGCTGATCCAACTTAATCGGGAAAACCGCAATTCGCTCGATCGGCTGAAAGCCCAAGGAAATTGCGGAAGCTGACCTTTGCGCCAAGCTCGGCGATGACCAGAGCACGAGCACGAGCACGCGAATGACGAGTCCGAGGGAACGCACCCCCCGTCGGGAAACACCGCGGAGCTGCAAGCTGCAAGGCCGCCGTCGAGGCGCCAGCCCAGCAACAAGCATCACAGTGAGTGGAAGAGCGAGTTTCACCGCGCGCATCATACCTTCATCCTATGATGAAGCTCGAGATTTCCCAAGCTCAGGCCGGAAACTCAATCCAGATCTCGTCCTTGGGATATCCCGGAGGTCGAGGTTGCGTGCGCCCCAGGTGCTTGAGAAAAGCCGTGTAGGCGGCGATGAAGGCGTCGAACACCTGCGGGTTCTCCACCATGAGTTTGACGTCTTGCTGGTAAATGAAAGCTTGCTCGCTCTCGACTAAAGCCTTGAGAAACTGATGTCGAGCCACATCGGATTCCTGCCCATGGCGATGAAAGCGAAGCTGAGATTTCGGGAGCTTCAGCTGCGAACCGATCCGCCAAACGCTCAGCTTGGGAAAGACTTCGATGAGCTCCGTCTTCGACTCATTTTTATTGCGACCCTTTTGACGGCTATTCACCGCGCGCAACCGCCGAGCCAAATAGTGTAAGCGGGCCGCTAAGGGCGCAGCATTCGCTCCTAGAGCGTGAGAGGGGTGGAACTCTTCCTCCAGTTCCTGCGAGATCCAAACCTCAGCACACCTCTCTGTGTAGGGCGTGAAGATCTTCGTTGGACGTTTCTTGGCTTGGCGGGCCCGAAACATCTCCCAATGCCAACGAATCGCCGGCAAATCGCAGCGCTCATATCCAGGACAAGGCAAGGTGCAACGAATGCATTTCGGAAGCTGCAAAGGCGCATCGAAGGCGATGATCTCCAATCCCTTCTCGCCCTTGGTGAGTAGCTCAAACAAGACTTGGTCATGAGACACGC
Organism: Pseudobdellovibrionaceae bacterium; assembly: GCA_947462815.1. GTDB lineage: Bacteria > Bdellovibrionota > Bdellovibrionia > Bdellovibrionales > JAMPXM01 > UBA2339. The sequence goes on along the minus strand of CANHQR010000015.1, from coordinate 52,100 downwards.
GTCGCTTGCCGCGCTGATCGTCTCGCCGGGGCTCGAGTCGATCCTCATCCGCGATCCGATCACGGAGAGCACGAAGGAACAGGCGTTTTTCTGCAGGGTAATACTCGATAATGGCCAGGGACGTCTTTTCCGACTTACCGCCGCCCATCGCCACTCCGGCAAAGCGGTGAAGGCGCAAACTCTTTCGCGTCGAGGCCGACTTAACTGTGGACCGCGCAGTTTTGGCTTTCCGTTTTAGACTTGCCACGGTTGGGCCTCAAGCACTTGGCACTGAGGCGCGCGCCGACGAACCTCGGCTTTGAGCGACTCGATTTGCCGATTCGGAGACCACAACATCACGCAGCCTCCGCCCCCGGCACCGCAAATCTTCACATGTCCGCCTTGGCTACGAGCGATCTCGTGGAGAGCGCGAATTTCAGGAGAGGAAAAGCCCTCTGATAAACGCGTTCGAGCTTCATATTCGCGCGCCAAAAGCTCCGGCATAGCTTCCGCGTTTCTTTGGAGCACCACCTCGGTAATTTGCTTAGAAATTTTCGCCAGGTCCAACATCGCCTCGCGAGTCCGGCGATCTCCATCCAACCAGTCTTTAATAACCTGCCAGTTGTTGATACCACTATGATGACTTCGTCCCGTGTAAACCAGCGCAAATCGCCCTGCGAAAAAACTCGGTTCAAAGCGGTGCCGAACATGCCGAGGCCCCTCGGCTCCGTACGTGATCACACAAAGTCCACCCTCCAGTGGCGGAAAATAGTCTTGGGTGCCGGTCGGTTTCAAAAGCATGCGCGCTTCGAGATGTGAGGCCAAGCGCACCAAATCGGACACCGACCACTGCAGACCCAACCAAGACGAAATCGCCTTAAGCACCGAAATCGTCAAAGACGACGAGCCACCCAAGCCACCGCCCACGGGCGACTGAGACCATGTCTCCAGGGACAAACCGCGCGCTTGGACGCGCTCCCGATGCTCTTCATAAAAGTACTGCAAGATGCTGCGGTGGAAAGAAAGCTCGGGCTCTGTCGACGCCAACGCCTCTGACCAACTCGCGTATTCGCGCGTCACTTTCAGATCCCGCGTGGCGAGCCGAAGGTGTTGAGAAGGAAGCGACTTGAGCTCCGCGCCTGTAAAGATGTCGATGGCCACGTTGATCGTGACGGGATTATCTAAAAAGAGATACAGCGGCCAACAGTCCAAGGTGCCGCCCGCCAAATCGACGCGTGTGGGACTTTGCTGGCGGACCTCAGACAAGGTTGCGTTCATTTCTTCTCCGCAGTTTTCTCAATGGGAACCGGCGAGGAAGTTGCCGCGGGGGGGGCCTTTGACTTCATCACCTGCTCGAACTTCAGCTTATCGAGAGCCGCGCTACTCAACAAAAACTTTCTGCCCGGCACACGCGAACTTGTGGCGACAAGACTCTGCGAAGCCCCTCCTTCAAGATCCTCTTCCTCGGCATGCTGATGACCATTATGCTTCTTCGACGTATTCCCGCCCCCTGCGGCCTCAATTGCGAAAACACCCGACCACAACTCGCGGCCATCGGTGGCCGAAATCCTCACGCTGATCGCACCCAAGTCACCTGCCTGAGGTAGCTTGGCTGATCGGCTCTCCACGCGCACCGCTTCGAGTTGTTGAATCTCGGAGAGGATCGAGTCCACCTTCGCGACATCTAACTCATGTTGGGGCCAAAGCTCGGGCCGGGACTCCAAAACCCATCGCCCGTCTTGTTTTTTGAGGCTCGGCAAAGGCATAGAACTTTTCGTCGAGACGAACTCCACGCGGGCCGCATCGGAGAGCTGGTACGTGAACGGGAACTTCAAATCGCGAAGTTCATCGGCGTCCACATGAATACGATCGAGTTGCGCTTTAGTGAGCTGAAAGACTTGTGGTCGCGCCGACGATGTGGCCGCAAAGTGAGCGTCTTGGGTCCCCGGAATAATCAGCGTGGCTTCATAACGAGCCGCTGCCCGACCATCAGCCTCAGGGGCTTCCAGCTTCACCAGCACCTTGGGTCCATTGAGACGATGTGCGCGCACAGCGGCTGCCGCTTTGGCGTCCTCGGCCAAAACTTCGTTGCCTCGAAGTGCAGTCACGCTGTCGATCAGCTGGGTGACCTTACGCTCCTCGAGCGGCCAAGTCGGTGTCGCATCTGACTTCAGATTCCACGTCCCCTCGGACTTTTCTAGTTCAAGGCTTCGACTCGGTGTCTTCAATGCGACCCGTGTAAACGCAGGATGAAGCGAGCCAGAGTCCACCGGAAAAAGTCGATGATCGCGGAGTTCTTTGGCAGGTTTCTCCATCGGAGCCAGGAGGACGCCGCCGAGAAGTACGACTTTATTCTCATCGCCGATCCGCGCGTAGAGTTCGCCGTCGTAGGCCCTCACTGAGCCGATCTTCCATCGCCGCTCGGCCTTGGATGTTTTGACGAGCACACTGTGCGTTGGCTCGTGCAACCCAAAGGTCGTCCATGCGATATCTTCGGCCTCCACCACGGTCTCTTTCACTTTTTCGACGGTCAGGCTCGAAAGCAGCTGATCGATGGCCTGTTCATCGGCAAGATCCTGCAGAGGCTCCAGCATGCGCCAGCCTTTGGCGTCACGCGCCAGCACCAATCGCCCCTGAGGACGAGTCAGCTCAATTCGATCCACGTCCTTGTTGGAGAACGGCAAGAGCGCCTTGGACTGCTCCTCGTTTCGCTTTTTGTCCTCAGCCCCTTTGTACTGTGAGATATAAGTCCAAGTCGCCAGTCCCGCGACCAAAGCTACGAACACGGGCGTCATCGGAAACTTGCGCGATGATTTTTGTCCTGAACCCATCTTCAACCCTCCACGCGCTTTACGCCGACTTGCGTCGCCACCACAAGAATCCACCCATGAAGAAAGACAAAATCGGCACAGGCAAACAGAAGGCGAACAAAATGATCATCAGCTGAGTGTTCGTCACATACAGTGCAGTGCCTTTGGGCATCTTCGGTTTGATCGAAACCAAGTCCGTATCTTTTGCGAGAGCCGATACCATGTTGGTCGCCAAATCGCGATTGAGGCTGCCGCGATACATTTCATTGCGCATAAAGTCCGAGTCACCCGCCACGACGACTTCAAACTCTTTCTCCGCACCCGGTAACTTTCCCTTGGCGCTCAGCATGAGAGTGTGGGGTCCGGGTCGCTGCATTCGATTGGCCATCTCGAGCGAGGGTGTCCCAATCGCTCGTTCATCAGTTCTCACCAAATCGTCAAAGCGGAAATCCTGCGGAGCATCGGGCGATTTATTGACTGCCGAGCTCAGCATGAACACGGCATAACCCTGCGTGAGAGGGCGTGTTGCTTCCGCTGTGGAAGAGAAGTTCGTGCCGAGAGCGGCCACGTTCCCGCGTCCGGGAATCATCGCCCGAGGATCGAGAACGAAGTTGCCTTGGTACTCGATTCCGAATTTTTTCACCAAGCCCTCAAGCCCGTGCTCCGCATCGGGATCTAAGCCGAGAATCAAGCTGCCACCGCGCTTCGCGTACTCAAAGAGGGCATCGGCCTCAGCCGGCAAAAACCGTTGGCGGGGACCCGCGACGACGACCAGTTCGGCATCATCCGGAACTTTGGTGTCTTTAAAGAGCTCGAGAGTTTTTACCTCGTACGAACTTTCCAAGTCGCGTTTGAGCATGGCCAAGCCTTCGGCCGTTCGACCGTTCAAATCAGCTTCACCATGACCGACTGTAAAGTAGATGCTCTTGCGTTTCTCTTTCGAAAGTCTGAGCAGAGCTCGCGTCACTTCTTCCTCGGTGATCTGCTCGACCTTTTGCCGTTTCTCCCCTTGCACGAGGAAGAGTCCGAACTGACCCGAAGTGAACTCCAACTGTTTGGCCAAATCCGGTCGCTCCAGTGCATTGTGCATTTTGAACTTCAGCTTGGGACCAGCCGCTGTGTACATGTTCGCCAAGTCCTGAGTCATTCGCCGATTCTGCTCATCGCCCTCGCCTCGACGAAATAAAAACACGAGTTCCGTATCCGCGGTCAGCGACTGGACGGCTTTAATCGATTGTTCGGAAAGTGAGTTCAAACCTTCCGATGTGAAGTCCCACTTCTTGTCTTGGCTCACGGCGAGGAAATTCACCACCACCAGCAATACCAAGAAGGTGAGAATCAGCACTCCCATATTCATGCCGTGCTTGGTGGTTTTCAGAATGAAGAAGTCGAGCATCATTCGCCAATTGGTGAAGACTCCAAAGAAGAAAAAGAACACCGAAAGGCCCAGCGGCACCCACATCGCCTCGTGCCAACCGCCCAAGATGATTCGGGCGACGACGACCGCAACCGCAAAGAGTCCAGAGAACAGCAAAGCAAAACGCGATAACTTCTGCATGTTACCTCCAACGAGCCGACTCAACCACGCGCTGAGTGAGGAAAACGGCCAAAGCCATGACGGAAGCAAAGAAAACGATGCTAGCCACCGACAATGAGCCTTTGATGAAGTTGACGAAATGAGCTCCGAAGTTCAGGTGCTCGAACACGGCGTTGGCCGCACCGCCCGGCGAGGCCTCAGACAGAGCGCCCACAAACCAAAGAAGCACGTTTAAAATCAATGCCATAATGACTGAGACTACGGTGTTGTCGGTGAGACTCGAGGCGAACATTCCGACACCGACGTAGCAGGCCACCACCAGCATGAGCCCCAGATAGCTCGTCGCCAAAGGCCCCCACTCAATGCTGGAGTAAACTGCCAAACTCACGGGATACACGGCCGAGATGGCGAGCAGCGCCCAGGCCGCCGCAACACCCGCCTTGAATTTACCGAGGGTGATCTGCGTCGCCGACACAGGCGAAGTCAGCAGAAGCGGCATGGTGCCGGCCCGCTTTTCCTCGGTGAACAGACGCATGGAGAGCGCGCTCACCGCAAAAATCATCACCAAGTTCACAATCGAGACATGCTTCGCGAACACCACGAAGTGCAAATTTGGTCCACCCTGGGGGCCGCCGAATTGTGCCATCGTCGCTTGGCTCGCGAACTCCTGCAGCGACAAAAAGTAAACGAGGGTCCACACAATGGTGCAAAGTCCGGTGATGATGTAAAACAGCGGGCTCAAAAAGAGATTCCGCAAGTCCTTAGCGGCCAGCACCCATGTGCCACGAATCCACGACTTCATTGCGCACCCCCTGCCGCAACGGCGGCCTGATCATCATTCGCTGTGAGTTTGAGAAAGATGTCTTCGAGATCAAAGGCCTGATGCTGAAGCTCCAAAAGCCCGGCTCGCGTGGCAACGGCCGCCTCGGCCAATTTCTCGACGGCGTCCAATTGATTCACCGACAGTTGGACTTTATAAATGCCCGCGTCCAAGCGAACACTTGATACACCGGCCACATCGCTCAGAGCCCGCGTCACGGCTTCTGAGGGCCGAGCCAATCGAACACTGACCTCCAAACCACTCCGCGAGTGCTGCATGCGTTCCGTCAGACCCGCGAGCGAGTCCTCCGCGACGATTTGCCCGCGATTAATAATGATGATGCGTTCACACATCTCCTGCACTTCAGGAAGGATGTGGGTCGAGAGAATAATGGTGTGCTCGCCCTTGAGTTCTTGAATCAACGAGCGCACTTCCGCAACTTGACGAGGATCAAGGCCCGAAGTCGGTTCATCCAAAATCAAAACATCGGGATTCGAAACCAAGGCTTGGGCAATTCCCACGCGCTGGCGGAAGCCTTTTGAGAGATTGGCGATCAGGCGGCGACGAACGCTTCCCAAATCTGTCTTCTCGATGGCTCGTTCCACCTGCACGCCCACATTCGCGGCTGCGACACCCTTCAACTGAGCGACGAAGCGCAGATAGCTTTCGACGTTCATTTCGCTGTAGACGGGCGGATTCTCCGGCAGATAGCCGATGCGCCTTTTGACCTCAATGGGATCTTCAAAAACATCGTAGCCGGAAACTTTGACGGAACCATCCGTCGGCGCCATCGCCCCGGTGATGATCTTCATCGTGGTGGATTTACCTGCGCCGTTGGGCCCCAAGAACCCGACCACTTCCCCTTTTCGCACCGAGAAGTTGATATCCCGAATCGCGGTGATGGGACCGTAACTCTTGCGGAGGCCCTTGACCTCGATCATGAGGGGAGCGGTGGATGTTGAGGACTTCTGCGCCGAACCTGCTGATGGTGTGGACGAAGCAACTTGACCTGACACTTTCGCATTCCTCCTCTGAGCTCTCAGCTGGTTCACAGCTGAAATTCAAACTGACTGATCACATTCTCAAATTCATCAATTTCAGATCGGAAACTCATTTGGCTGGACCGCGCGGGTGAAGTCTTCACGCTCGCGAAATCATTCAGATTTATCATTTCGGCCCAGCTCGCGATTATCATCGGTCTCCCAATTGCCCTGTCAAGCCCCACCGCGCACTCAGCCTTCCCAAACTCACTCGAGATGCCTTGATGGGAGCTTAAAATTTAAGCGAAAACCTGTTGAGCGTGTCGTCGAACTCTTAAACAGGCGTTGGCCCGATTGGGCCACATCTTGCCTGTCAGTCCTAAGAAGCAGTTTAAACTTCGGCCCACTGGTCTCGCCTTTGCTTCTTCGAGCCTTGTCGATGGCGACATCGAAATCGAAACGATCAACTACGATTCTTGGGTCTGACTCCGATGGGAATCGAACATGGGAATCGAACATAGAAAGGAAGTTTTATGAGATCTCTGACAAAACTCACGCTCGCTGCATTGTTCGCCTGTGCCTCAATGACGACGGGTATCGCGCAAGCCGCAGATCAGGCTCAAAAGGCCGAAGTAGCCAAGCTCGACTGCTCGCGATTGCCAGCGGACACCAGCAACGAGCAGCTCACGCTTTGCCTCCAAGCGCTTCGATCCGAGCAGGCTTCGAGCCAAACTAAAGCGGAGAAGGCCTTCGCCGATGGTCGACGCTCAGGCTTGGAGGAAGGTTATCGAGCGGGCCGAAGTTACTCTTCGGGGTACTCCGGTGGTTACGGTGGCGATTGATCTCAATAGTCGAGTCTAAACTAGCGATTTCTGAAAGGCCCCGCGATCGCTGTCGCGGCGGGGCTTTTTTTTGGACAAGCAGAGGCCTTCGGACTCAATACCCCATAAAGACCTGCTCTCCACCGGATCTCGCCGTGGTCACACTCTGATCGACACGAACGGCGCGCCCGCCGAATAGTCCCAAGTTTTTCACCAGAATGTCATCGTTGGGAAAGGCAAACTTCAAGCCCGAACCCGCTGTTCGATTCGTCAATTCGACATCCCTCTGAATTTCCACAAAGCTCTTGCCGTCGAGCAAGCCCAGCATGAGCGGCACCTGCTGAAGGCCAAGTTTGCGACTCCGATCCAGAGGTTCAGCACGACGTACCGACACGATGGGCACAAATAACCCCGAATTCACCGCCTGGATCTCTCGAACGGCTTTCGCAACCGAATTACAAGACAGGTTGATCCAAACTAACTCGCGCTTATGAAGCGCTTCGCGACGACGAACCCAATCTCTAAAAGACTCGAGACTAATCATGGTCGTCCCTCCCGAGGCGATCTCATCTGGAACAAAGAGATGGACGCGATCCAAACGACCGTCGGCTCGGCGGCGCTGAGCTCGCCACCATTCCCCTTCTTTAGAGATCCACATGAGATTGACCAAGTCTCCCCCGGCATGCGCTTGCTTCAATAATATGTCCCACCCACCGCTTTCGATGCCTTGCTGAAAGCTCTTTAGGGCCTCAAGATCGCGCGATTTCTTCCAGGACGTGAAGCCAAGCTCTGTGTAAAAGGCCTTTTGCTCTTCCGTCAGCTTGACGTCCCCTTTCGCTCCATAGCTCATGGTGGCCACGACGATGTCGAGACTGCCGTCACCGTAGGCGGTGCTGTGGTCGTGACGATCCCGAGCAAGATGTCGAACATGATCCTCGACGACGACTCGCGTTTGCGCCGTAAACTTGGTGCGAAGCTGACGCCACCGCGTCACGCGATCAACCAAGACTTGCCCATCTGTAGTCTGCGCAGGAATGGGTAGAGTCCAGCTCGGCTCGATGAAGAGTCCGAATTCGTTAGGCTTCGACTTTTTTGAAAATGGAAAGTTTCCGACTAAGTCAAACCGCAACGCCTCTCCTTGCTTTGTCGCGACAAGATCTGTGCGCTCCCACCAATAGACAGTGTCCTCAAACCAAGACTTGACCACCATCTCGATCAACTGAAACAACACCGATCGCCAATAAATCTTCGTGCTTGGATGGACTTCGGCCGAATTTGAAATTGGCTGCAACATCTTGGCTACCAAATAATCGAGTGTATCGCCGCGAATGTGTCGAAGAACGCCGAAGCTCGGATAAAGAAAATAAAAGTCTTTTAGCTTCAGGTCTCGAAGATCCGCAATAGCTGATCCCCAGGCCTCAACGAAGTTCATCGCACTTTGTAGAGCCAGCGCTTCATTAGCGAGGTTCCGACAATAACGGCGAGGCCGGTACTTCATGACATACCCATAACCCATGCCTTCACTCAGCCAAGGATGGCGTCGGCTGATTTCCGCAAAAAGAAAATTTGATTGATGTAAAACCCCCTGCAAAACGGCCTCGAAAAAATCAGGATTTTCTCGATGTAACCGGCGAGCCTCGGGCTGGGCTAGAATTCGGAGCAGGAACCTAAGATCTCGCTCGGCTTGAAAACGATTTGGACCTTCGAGCTGAGCTCCAAAGTTGAGAAGCCGTTGCGTTGCCGAATGCAAGGTTGGACTTGGTGATTTGGCCTCACAAAAGTCCTGCTCTCGCTTGATATGAAAGACTTCAAGATCATCCCAGATTTCTTGATCTTCCGCAGCTGGCTTGGGTGTGACGACACAGAGTTGACTTCGTTTCTCAACCAAAACAACACCGGACCCAAAGCTCTCCCGAAATATTCGAAAGCTCCACTTTCCATGATTGAGTTGGGTTTGCAAATTGGCAGGTGCCGGCTGCGGGTCCGTGCGGTCAAAGCTCTCTTTTGAGATTGAGAACTTGAGCAGATCTCGGGAGCCGTAGACTTCGACGACTCCATCCACAATTCGCAAGCCTTGGAGCGCTTCAAGGCTTCGGCCCTGGGCCACATAACCATCGGGCCACATCTGCGAAATAGCACAGCCCGCTGCGGGGATTGCGTCTCCCAGTCCGGGCAGCGGCTTGGCCAAAGCTGGCATAGGCAGCATCAAAAGCCCAACGTAGATCAACTCCCAAACGTAATGCAGTGACCTTGCGATGCCGATGATCCACCTCCTCCGCACAGGGCGACTCCTCAAACCCCTCCGCGCTCAAACTCTTACGACCGTATTTAACCCAAAGATAAAAGTCGAATGGCCCATCGTGAACCAAAGGCGGTGTCAAAACTATAGACAGTCGTCAGCGTTCGTTGGCAATCACTCCCCTTTACGATTCTCAGCTCCAGCAAAAAGTTTGGCAAGTGGTCCTGAACTTGCTCCTTCCATGAATTGCCAACTGGAACAGAAAAATCGAGAAATTAGATCCGCTAACATTAAACAAGAGAGGTGCCTATGAAGTCCCTGACCAATTACATTTTCGCCGCAATGCTCGTCGGAAGCTTCTGCACGGCAGTTTACGCGCATGCTTCTGAAGCTGCTTCCGACCAAAATGCAACGGCAAAAATCGATTGTTCGCGTTTACCGGCGCAGACTCCCGCCGAAGATCTCCAAAGTTGTCTTAAGTCCCTCGATAATGTGACGAGCAACCAGCCTGTGTTGCTGGAAAAAATGCACAACCTGGGTCGGCAACAAGGCCATCGCGAGGGTTACAACTCAGGCTATCAACGCGGCCAAGCGGCTTGCCCCTCACCCTCCTGCGGTGGCTACCGCTTCTACGGAGGCGATTAAACACCATCGACCGAGCCATGACCGAATTTTCAAAGTTAAGAGGACTTAGCTCGACCGATTTGTGGGGCCCTGCCGGTCAGTCCTCGGTAGAGCCCTGAAGATATTGAATACGGCAAATCTAAGTTCATCTTAGTAGCCCATGTGTCCGCTGTTCGACCTAGGGTTAGAAACCACTTGGTCAATTCTGATGGATCGTTGACCAAAAAGCCGCAAGTTGCGGATGAGATTGGCATCATTGGGGAAGGCGAACTCAGTGCCAGGCCCCGCTATGGCGCGCTTTAAATTAAGACTCTCCTGAATTTCTGCAAAGCTTTTTCCGTCCAGTAATCCCATGATCAATGGTACTTGCTCAAGGCCAAGCTTTTGCGATCGCTGCAAGGGCTCGACACGGCCAACAGAAGCAATTGGAACAAATACACCTGAATTAACAGCTTGAATTTCTCGGACGGCTTTTGCACCGGAGTTGCACGACAAGTTGATCCACACCAACTCGCGCGCAGTCGCTGCTTCGCGATTTTTCACCCAATTGCGAAAAGCTTCGAGGCTGATCCAAAACTTCGAACTTTTTTTACTGATCTCAGGCACGAACAAATGTACCCGATCCGTTCGCCCGTCCGCTCGAATTCGCTCGGCTCGCCACCAATCTCCCTCCTGGCCAATCCACATGAGATTCACCAAATCGCCGGCCGAATGGGCTTGCTTAAGTAGTACATCCCACTCGCCACTTTCAATACCCCTCTGAAAGCTTTGTGGTGCTTGCTCATCTCGGGTTTTGCGCCAAGACTTGAATCCTAATTCCGAGTAAAAAGCTTTTTGCTCTTCCAAAAGCTTGAGGTCGCGCTCAGGTCCGTAACTCATGGTCGCAACGACAACGTCAAATGCTCCGTCCGCAAAAGCTGATACGTGATCGTGTCGCTCGCGCGGTATATGTCTTAGTTGATTCTCAGCGACCACGCGAGTGTGCGCTTTGATAGGAGTCCGGCGCTGACGCCATTGGGTCACCCGATCGACAAGGACTTCACCGTCGGCGGTCTGCTTGGGAATAGTGAGTGTCCAACGTGGCTCAACAAAGAAACCGAAAGCGTTGGGCTTTGATTTCTCCGAAAATGGAAAGTTGCCGACGAGATCAAATCTTAAATTTTTGCGATACTTAGTCGCGACTAAGTCAGTCCGCTCAGGCCACCATTCAGTTCCCTCAAACCAAGATTTGATCAGCTTCTCTAAGAGCTGAAAAGAAACCGATCGCCAGTAAATCTTGGTCGCCGGATGGTCGACTGCAGAGTTCGCAAGAGGCTGCAGAATTTTCGAAACTAAAAAGTTAAGCCGATCCTCGCCATGAGTGGGAAGAACTTGCCTGAGTACTCCGAAGATCGGGTAAAGGAACTTGAAGTCTTGAATCTTTAAGTCTCGTCGATGAGCGATGGACGAACCCCAAGCATCGATGAAATCACTCGTACTGCGTAATGCCAGAGCCTCGTTCGCTACATTTCTACAATATTGCCGCGCCTTATAATCGAACTGATAGCCGTAGCCGAAGCCCTCACTTAACCAAGGATGGCGCCGGCTGAGCTCAGCAAAAAGAAAATTGGAATGAAACAACACACCCTGGAGAACAGCCTCAAAAATTTCAGGACGCTCAGTGTGCAGTCGACGAGCCTCGGGCTGCGCCAACAAACGGAGGAGAAACTCAAGATCTCGGTCAGCTCGGAAACTCGCAGGGCCAGTCAACTGAGCGCCGAAGTTCAAAAGCCTTTGAGTTGCAGGGTGAAGCGCCGGGCTCGGGCCTTTCGCGGAGCAAAAATCCTGATCCTGTTTCAGATGAAAGACCTCAAGGTCGGACCAGACTTCTCGATCTTCGCGAGCCCGCCTGGGAACTGAGACACAAATATGCGATACGTTTTCCACCAACATCAAACCAGGTCCGAAACTCTCTCTGAGAGTTTTGAACCGGAACGATCCGTAGCTCAGCTCTTTCTTTATGTCCAAAGGCTTAGGCTGTGGGGGGGAATTATGAAATTGCTCTTCCTTAAGAGAAAACTTAACCAGATCTACTAACCCATAACCGATCGCATGATCATCCTCAATTCTTAAACCCTCAATAACGTCTGAACTTCGAAACAGCGTGACGTAGCCCGTTGGCCATCGAGAAGCTGCAGGACAGTTTTCTGAGATAGGAGCTGCATCGACTGCTATAACCCAGAAAGTAGTGAAGACTAGGGTCAGAATAAAACCTATCATTCGGGCCTGAATTCGTCGGTCATGAAGCGCCGTCGACATACCTCAGTCTCCTTTGAGCTTCTGGAAGAACAATCAGGGCCCATGAACACGTTCTAGATCTCTGTTTCGCCACTCTCTCTCCTGGCGGGAATTCCCATCTTGACTCATTTTCTTCCAAATCAGTTCCCAAAACCCATCACTCAAACCCTTCTTCCAGGTCGCAGACTCCACAGCCCATCCATCTCGGACCATCCATGCTCGCCATCTTGAACGATCGCGACTCCAGATCTGAGAAGACTGGTAGATCAAGAGGTCCCCTTGTTCGCTCGTAAAAATCTTGCCCTCTTCCAACCAAGAAAGTGTCGCAGCTGCGATTTCACGCCCTCCGGCGGTCTCGCGAATCAGCAGCCGGTAGCTTTTATCGTCAATCTTAGTCCAGCGGGCTGAGCTTGACGGCGAGTTCGATGACTCCTCGAGGTTGAACTTAACTAGGCCCATGCCTTCGCGCGGAGGTTCGGCCCGACCTGTTGGCCACCGTATTGAAAGGCAACAGAACAACAAAACGCATCCAAGGACTATTTCGACGAGTAGCCTCATTCGGCCCTCCATGGAAGCGAACCGAACCAAGGAAATCTTCGAGAGTCTCGGCAAAAGTCTTCAGCGCGTATGATGAGTTGGTAAGCTTCCTCAGAAGAGTTGCGCGACAGCAAATACCAGTCCAGTCGATCCGGAGACTTCTGCCGACAAACCAGTCGCGCGTAATTATAGAACACGAGCGGATCACACCAGATCCGAATCGGCAACTGCATCACTGGCATAGGAATTTTTGCTTCGTGAACTCCCCATCTTCCAACCATAAACCCACGACACTCGGTCCGATTGTGAACCATGCTGGATGCGATTAGACGTCCTTCACCGCTCAGGTCGTTTCGCGGGGAAATGGACGCCGGTATAAATTGGATCCCTAAGAAGATTAAGCTGATTAGCCATGCAAGTTTAAACTGCCAGCTCATCGCGACCCAAATTGATCTGCAAAACTGAAACGGAGATTTGAAGAACCTGGGGAAGGCCTCTTTGGCTTCGTTCTTAGGCCATGGCCAGTCCAAATGTTGCCAGAGGAAACAGGATACTAAGGCCGCCATGACTACAGGATAGAAAAAACCAACAGATTTTATCGACACCAAATGGAATACAACGAGAACCACAATAACAACCCAAAAGCGCCATGGGCTCCGGCGGCGATCGAGAAGCCACCAGATTCCTATCAACTCCATGAGCACAACGCCGATCAGACCAAACTCCAGCAGCCAACCACTGAGCGGTAAGCGGTTTGCGAGCGCCGCTCCAGATAACCACTCGGTATTCAGCTTCAGGAGACCCGCTGCAAAATAAAAACTAGGAATCAGCAACGCGAAAATGGGCACGCCTGCCGACCGAGGTAAGATGAGAAAAATCAAAGTTACCAAGTTCGCCATCTGGTGATGATTGCCACGCAACCGGTAATCCAGCGCTGAAAGCAAAAGCTTTGCGACAAACACCACGGCCAGACTCCAAAACGAGAGCCGACTGGCTGGCCTCAACCACAAGCAAATCGATGAAAAGATCGCTCCGGCGCCCATTGAAATCAGGACGAAGTCAATCTGCCGAAGCGATACGAAACGCCACTCAGCGCACGAGTCAAATCCCGGCCAGCAAAGTTCAGCGGCTCCGCTTAAAAGAAACTCGCGCGCGCCCGACTGCATCCACCAGATTGGAGTAGCTGCAATCGTCAGAGCAAGCATGGCTCCGAATCTTCCCCAATTCAAATCCTCTTGCCGTTTCAGCTTCATGAGTTATCCCGATGGGCGCTGGAAGTTGACTCAACGTAAGCGCACTTGGCGTGTTGGGTAGCTAGGAAAAGTATCCAAAGCCGAACCAACGTTGTGAAGAAAATCTTAGATATTTTCAGAATCTAATGCGGAGCGTGCGGTCATGGGTGAAGTGGACGAGTCCCTTGGCACCTTTGACGGGCTTTACAAAACGTACCTCGCAAAGGCTGACGTCAAAGCTTTCGCCTCGCAGATCGAGCGCCCGTTTTTTCAAGCTCTGCTCGATCAAGGCCCGGGCACACGCCAAAAACTCGCTCTCATTCACCACTCGACCTCGAGCGCGACGTAATATTCCATGGGCTCCCGTTCGGCCTCGGACGTGAAACCAGAAATCAAAACTCTGAGCTCGTCGCAAGAGTCGTAAATTATCTTCGGCACTCTTGCCAATGTAGAAGATCAGGTCTTCGGCGATTGCCACGCTCCGGCCACGAGCCTCGGCTTGCTCCATGAGAGAGGGGGTCGATCTCTTCACAGCGTCTCCGCCCGCAAGGGCTGAAGATCTCCGAATCCGAGCGCCTCGATCTGCAGGGGGCTCAGTTTCGCCTGCAGCCAATTTCTCCAGTATGGCCAAACGTTTTCGAGTGCCCTCAAGCTTGCGTTCGATTTTTTTGGCTCGTTCGAAGAATCTCGACGCCAAATCGTGATTCTTAATTCCCTCGACGCGCGCTCGTTGGGCCTCGCGATTCCAGATTCTCTCCAACTCCGCATTCGCAAAAAGCGGCGGAGCTTCAAAACCAATTTCTTTCACATGCTGTGCCCAAGCCCGCCACGGTACTTGGCTCTTGGCCTCAATCTCCGCTCGTACCGCTCCGAGGGCTCGTGCAGATCGCGAGTGGGAAATTTTCGTAGCGGTCTTCTCGACACCGCCCACCGCCGCGGACCTTGTGGGACGGCCTGGCGCAGTGCTCTGGCTTGAATCTCGCCCCTTATGTTGACCTATTTGTTGACCTAAATGTTGAACAGACTCCTGAGTTGAATCTTGCTTTAAATTTGAGTTCGGCTTCGCACCCATCGACCCCAAGAAGTTTTCGTTACGCTGACGATGCAAGCTGAAGATCCTGTTTCCGGCGAGCGCGCCAACCCCGACTTCTTGTATCGCAGCGGCGATCCATGCCTGGCTGGCTTCGGGCTTGAACTCGGTGAGCTGCAAATCCCGACCTACTTTGCGCCTGCGAGCCAAGAATTGTGAGGCTCGCGGCCGTAAGCTCAGCTCCAGCTCAGCCAGACCCTCCGACTCGCAGGTGAACTGTAACGTCACCAGCCCCGGACCTCGACTTTCGACACTCAAGAGGCGTTGGCCGATAAAATGTGAGCGCAAAAAGAGCTCCATAGGTCGCTTGCGCTTGGTCCGCACGCAAGCTTGCCAGGCCTGAATCTCCGCTTCGCTTTCGAGAAGCCAGAGCTGGGGCGAGGTGCGGTCCAAATCGAGGATGAGAACCCGAGGCCCGCCGAGTGAACGTGCACGCCCCAAGTAAAAGTGCAGCTCATAAATCAGATCCTGCGGAGCCTCCGGGGCGTCGCCAAGCTGCAGGCCCGTGATCGATTGAAACTGCGCCCCCGACCAAGTGCCAAGCTGCTCGACGAGGAGCTCAAGCTCGTCTTGTGTGAGTGCCGCTTTTGGAATTTTCCCGGAAACGGGTGTGGACATAGCCTCAGTTTAGGTCGAGGCCAGCCCGAGGTCCACGAGACTTTTCTCTATTCGCGAAAGCTTGAGGCCTCGCCTCGACTTGCGCCTGATCAAATTCGCGACGCCTTCGACCGATCAGCTTAAGTCAGCCGAATGCCGTGTCTTACTCTTGGAGAAGCAGCTTGAACTTAAAATGGCAAAGCTTACGCGAACGCATCGAATATCACCTCTGCAACGCCTTGGTCGAAGGCGAACGCCCGGAATGCGTCGTCGATGCCGTGGTTGCCGAAACGATCGCCGAGCAGCGAGCGGCAATCCCTCTGCCTCTTCGCAGCGAGTACGCCGAAGAACTTCGTGAACAAACTCTCGAAATCGTGCGGAAGCTCACTTACGGAACTCTCACCATCGGCGACTATAAGATCCGTCGCCAACGCCAAGATCCTCGCTCAAACTAGAATCATTCGACTAATTCAAGCTGGACTTATAAACGCTGCGCCGAACTTCTTCGAGCTCGGCCGTCGTGATCTTGTACTTGCGACCGCAAAAGTCACAGCCCACTTCGACTTCTTCAGCTTTCTCGATCATCTCATCGAGCTCTTCAAGTCCCAGAAGTCCAACACTTCGCTTCACGCGTTCAGCTGTACAGCGACAGCTGTACTCGATGGGATAGTCGTGCTCCATCTCGATCAATTGGAAATCACTCAGATAATCGCGCAGCAAATCGTCGGCCGTCGCACCTTCGAGTAGGCGTTGCGAAACGGGCTTAGCCGCCTTGACCGCCGCCTCAATTTTGCGAACCGTCTCTTCCGTGTGACCCGGCATCAACTCGATCAACACTCCGCCGGCGGCGTCCACACGACCATAAGCATTGACGTGAACACCCAGTGCGACCACGGACGGAATTTGATGCGACTGCTGTAAGTAGTAGGCAATGTCGTCGCCGATTTCGCTCGTCAAGAGCTCCACGGTTCCGCGATGCGGCGGTCCTCCCATCGGCAAATGATGCGTCACTGTGAGAAGTCCAATCCCAATCGCGGGCGCCAACAAAATTTTCTGCGAGTCCGCCGGCGATTCGAGGTGAGGGGCCGTGCTGTACGCGCGCGCTTTCCCTTCAAAGCTCGCCTCGGCAAAAACGCGCGAAAGCGGACCATTGCCTTGAATATAAATCGACAGCTCCTGTTTGTTCTTGAGATGTGAGGCCATCAGAAGAGAGGCCACCATGGCTCGTCCGGTGGCGACGGTCGCCACAGGGAAGGAGTTGTGAATGCCTCGCATTTCATCGACGACGGCCGTGGCGTTCACGGCGGCCGCGCGCACAAACAGATCTTGCGTCAGCACTTTGCGCACACGCTCAGCCGACTTGAGCTTCGAGTCATCAGTCTTCGACATAGTCCATGAGCTTACTGAAGTTCGATCAGAAGCTCATCGACTTTTTGCACTCGACAACGGAAAACGCACACGGCGTATGTCGGTCTTCCTTGCCTTCAATTGCCAACGACAGAGCCGACTTCGAGGCAACTGACGCACTGCCGACTTGCCGCGCACCAGTTGATCCGCCCCTCGCTCAACCGATCTAATGATTGCATGCTAGGTGCCCTTAATTTCCGCGACTTCAAAGACCTCTTCAAAAAATTGCAAGTCGCGCTGGCCACAGCCCACGCCCGATCCGTAGTCGTGGCCTCGCTGAGTTTCTTGGCCCTTACGAGTGCTTTCGGTCCGCGATGGTACCTACAGAGTTTTTTTGACGACGCCAGCTGGTTGATCGCCGAACTGCAAGCGCGCGGCGCCTGGTCGCTTCTGACGTCGTCGCTCCAAGAAGAGCGGGCCGTGGGCCTCGTCCTACCCCTCACCGTTTTTGAAAGCCTCGCTGGTGACCAGCCCATCCTATGGATGATCGCTCAGCTTCTTTTACATGTGCTTTGTGGTTTCATGTTTATGCGACTCTTGTGGCGACAAGGCGTATCCGAGGGCCTCACCTGGTTGGGCGGACTCGCTTGGTGCTTTTCCCCGGCCCTCATCGATGCCTATCTCTGGCCCATCAGCCTGCAACATCAATTGGTCCTGATCGCTGGCTTCGTGCTGGTCGAGCAGGCCGAAGTGGCAGACCGACTAAAGCTTCGTGGGTTTCTGCTCAATTTAGTTTGGATGCTTCCGCTTCGACCTTCGATATTGATTTTTGCTTGGGGTGTTTTGCCCATCGTGCTTTGGAGTGCGGGTCGCCAAGGCTTGGCGCGCTGGTTGACCTGGCTGAGCGTGTTGACACTGGGGCAATGTGTGATCGCTCTCAGTTTTGATGGCGGCTGGCAGATTCGCTCTGCGTTCGGAGCAAACACCACCCTGTGGATCACCCTCACGGTCATAGCCCTCGCCACCGCTCAACTTTTTCGCTCGAACTGGGGCGATCGCGCCACTCACTTCGCACAAAAGTTTCTGCGGGCTTCGGTCTTACGGGTCGCTGCACTTTTGGCGCTGCTCGTCTCTTCGCTGCTGAGTCAAATTGGCGTCTTGCAACTGGCGGAGCTCTCACTGCTGGCGAGTCTCGGCGAACTCGCGCCGCCCTCGGTGGATTTCAGTCGCTGGCAAATGATCTTTGCTCAACCGCAGGCGAGCCTGCTCGCCCCGGAACTCACTTGGAGCCTCATCGTTTTCGCCGCCACGGCCATTTTCGCCCTCGGCCAAAACTCGAAGACAATAGAGCCGGCCGAAGCGGCTTCGGTGAAGACTTCGCTCTCGATCGCTCGACTCTGGCCTTGGCTCCTCGCCGCTCTGTCCATGAGTTTTTATCTCACGCGCTTGGCCCTCGATCCCCACTCTGCGGTCCCGCAAACTGAACCCCTCGGAGTCCCGTCGCGGTATCTGCTCTACGTGATGCCACTCACTTTGCTGGTGCTCGTTCACTCGCTCGCGCGAATCTCTCGTTCGCTGGAAGGCCTCGCGAAACCACGAGGCGCCCGACTTGGGCGCTCGCTGCTCCTCGCCACCTGTGGGGTTCTTGTGATTTTACCTTGGGGTCTTGAGCCACTTCGCGCTCGCGCTCGCGATACGCTTTTTCTGGATGCTTTCTCCAGCTTTCCTCTTGAGTACGCGCTTCTCGAACCTGAGGACTTGGCGCTTTGGCCCAAGCCGGATTGGTCGAAACGGAGCGATCATCAACCCTTTTCCCTTCGCGCCCTCAAACAGACCATGCGCCATTGGCAAGTCGCTCAAGCCGAGTCGAGGAGCCCCCTCGGACTACCGATCACATGGCAAATGCTGGGACGCACCTCGCATGAGGTTCTTCTCTATCCGGGGCGGCTCGGTGTTCGCGACTTTGCCGAGCTCCTGCAGCGCCTCTATCCACTCCACCGGCACGCGCCGGATCCGCAAACCCTGGAGGGACAACAAGCACTCCGCTACCGAATCCAGTTTCAACTTGTACGCGAGTTCGCAATTCGCTTGCGTGAGCTCGACGTCGACTGTACCGCCTCATTTCCCCGCGCTTCGTCGAACCCGACATTCGAGACTTCTGAGCCCAATGCGATGGCACCGCAAGAGCGCGCAGAGATTTGCCTCTACCTCGCGGCGCTCCAGCCCTTTCTCAAAAATGAAACTGCGACTCACCCGGACTCGAGCCTTCCGCCCCAGCCTGCCAATTCACCTTCGGCCATCTCAAATTCGGAGCGACCATGAACGAAAACGCGACCGACGCCTCACCGACCCAGCTCACTCTCCTTCGGCACTTTCAGCGTGATCCTGCCGGCGGCGATGCACTCACCGCCCAAGGTCGCAACGAAGCCGAGAAGTTCGCGCGACACCCGCGACGTCCCGCCTACGATTGGGTGGGCATTTCACCGAAACAGCGCACGCGCGAGAGCGTCGGGCCCCTGTTGACAGCGAGCTCGCGACCATCCGTCGCGCCGCAAGTACTCAAGGAGCTCGACGAGCGCTTCGCCCATGAATCAGCCAGCGAATTTGAGAGGCGCGTTCAGCATTTTCTCAATCGGTTGGACGAGCCGATTCGCCTCAAACATCGGGCGATCCTGATTTGCTCGCACCTCGATTGGCTGGAGGCGGCCGCCTTGTTTTTAAGCTCTGACGACACAGATCTGGGCCGAAGCGAAGCCTGGGGCCCCGGTCATGCCCGGCATTATCGTTGGCAAGACGGGATATGGCGCCGCCATTCCGCAATGGATTCAAACCCAGCCTCTTTCGTCGAGTAAGTCTCGCCTTGCCGATAGGCAAAATTTCAAGCTAACGCACTTCGCAATTCCCCACTCCCCAGACTGGCGAAGCTGGGCTAGATTTCGACCCCAGCCTCATTCGCGTTCGCTCTTTCAAAAAGGGGACCTCATGCCCGAAACAACCTTCACCCCCGTCGACTCTTCCACACAAGCGGCCATCAAGGCCAAAGGCGAAAGCATTTTCGCCATGGCCGAGGCCGAAGGCCCTTCGCTGTTTAGTCGCGACTACTGGTACGGCCAGATCATGGAATGGTCGATGAAGAACGAAAGCTTCAAAACGCAGATGTTTCGCTTCGTCGACGTGCTCCCCTATCTGAACTCGGGAAGCGAAGTCGCCCGCCACTTGAAAGAATATTTCGCCGAAGGTGGCGAGGAGCTCCCGAAGGTCTTCAACTTCGGCGTCGGCTTAGGCTCGCTCGCACCGGGCCTGATGGCGGGTGCGGTGAAAAAGAACGTCGTGCAAATGGCGAAGATGTTCATCACCGGTGAAAGCGCCGAGGAAGCCCTGCCGGTCTTGAAGAAAGCTCGGAAAAACAAAATCGCTTTCACGGTGGATTTATTGGGCGAGGCCTGCCTGTCCGAGGCCGAGGCACAAGACTACACGCGCCGCTATGCCGAATTGATCACCTGGCTCGCCAAAGACGCAGCGAACTGGGATCATATCGCGCAAATTGACGAAGATCACAAAGGGCCGATTCCGCGCGTGAACGTTTCCGTGAAGCTTTCGTCTCTCGATGCGGGCCTAGACCTCAAAGCCTGGGAGAAATCTAAAGCGCGGCTCAAAGATCGCGTGCGTCCGCTCATGCGCCTCGCGATGGAGCGCGGCGTGTTCCTCAACTTCGACATGGAACAGTACGAGCTCAAAGACTTCACCATCGAAGTCTTCTGCGAGCTGCTCATGGAAGCCGAGTTCAAAACTTATCCGCATTGGGGCTGCGTGCTCCAAGCTTATTTGCGCGACTCTGCGCAAGACGTCCGTCGTATGATCGGCTTCGCGCGCGAGCGTGGCGTGCCGTTCACCGTCCGCCTCGTAAAAGGCGCTTACTGGGACTTTGAAACTGTCTTCGCCCAGCAACAGGGTTGGCCAGTGCCGGTCTACACCAACAAGCGCGAGTCCGATGCCAACTACGAAGCTTGTGCGAAAATGCTGCTGGAAGCTCACGAACACATTCGCGTGGCCATCGCCTCTCACAACGTGCGCAGCATCGCCGCGACTCTCGTGGCCGCAGAGCGCCTCGGCGTGGATCCGCGCTGCTTTGAAATTCAAATGCTCTATGGGATGGCGGATCCCTTCAAACGCTCGCTGGTAAAGCAGGGTTACCGCGTTCGCGAGTATGCTCCGGTGGGCGAGCTCATTCCCGGCATGGCCTATCTGGTGCGACGTTTGCTCGAGAACACTTCCAACGAAAGCTTTCTGCGCTCAAAGTTCGCGGAAGGCGCATCGACAGAAGCTTTGCTCAAAGACCCAGCCGAAGGCTTGATTCCCACATCCAGCGACCCGCGAGATCTGGAAAAAAAGGACGCCAGCGGCAAACCCAAAGATCGCTTCCGCAATCTCGAGCTCCTCGATTTCGCGATGTCCACGCCACGCGCGCGACTTGAGAAAACAATGAGCGAAGTGGAGCGCCAACTCGGGCAAGACTGGCCGCTGGTGATCGGTGGTAAGGAGATTAAAACCAACAAATTCATCGAGTCGCGTAACCCCTCGCGACCCTCGCAGCTCATTGGCCGCGCCCATGCAGCGGGTGTGGCGGAGGCGGAACTCGCACTCAAAACCGCGCACGAAACTTTCGCCACTTGGTCGGTCACTTCGGTGGACGAACGCATTCGCTTGCTCGAGCGACTCGCCGATATTCTGGAGCGCGATCGCGTGCAGTGGACCGCCCTCGAAGTCTTGGAAGCCGGAAAGCCCTGGGCCGAGGCCGATGGCGACTTGGCTGAAGCTGTCGACTTCTGCCGCTACTATGCCCGCGACATGCGCCGCCTCGCCAACGGTCTGAAAGTCGGCGGCGTGCCCGGCGAAACCAGCCACTACCACTATCGTCCGCGCGGTGTGGTGGTCTGTATCGCGCCCTGGAACTTCCCGCTCGCAATTCTTTGCGGCATGGTTACGGCCGCTGCTGTGTCTGGCAATACGGTCATCATGAAGCCTGCGGAACAAACACCTGTGATCGCCTCGTGGTTCATGAAGGCCCTCAAAGAAGCCGGCTATCCCGCCGGTGTGGTGAACTTGCTTCACGGGTTTGGCGAGGAAATCGGCGATACACTGACCAGCTCTCCCCTCACCTCCATGATTTCCTTCACGGGCTCAAAGGCCGTGGGCCTTCACATCCAAAAGATCGCCGCCGTGGTTCAGCCTGCTCAGCGCCACATGAAGAAAGTGATCGCCGAACTCGGCGGGAAAAACGCCATCATCATCGATAGCGATGCGGATCTCGATGAGGCCATCGGCGGCGTTTTGTACTCAGCCTTTGGCTTCGCTGGACAAAAGTGCTCGGCCTGCTCGCGCGTGATTGTGCTCGATGAAATCTACGACCGCTTCGTCACCCGGCTCGGAGAGGCCGTTAAGATCATGAAGACGCAAGACGCCGCTTGGGCCGATACGGACATTCCGCCGGTGATCGACGCCGAAGCGAAGTCGCGCATCGATGGAATGATCGAAGTCGGCACACGCGAAGCGAAGCTGCTTTACCGAGGACAAATCAGCGAGGGCTGTGCCGCCGATGGCTACTTTGTGCCACCGCACATCTTCGTCGATGTGAAACCCAACGCGCGACTCGCACAAGAAGAAATCTTTGGCCCCGTGCTCGCGGTGATTCGCGCGCGCGACATGCAGGATGCCGTCAAGATCGCCAACGATGTCGAGTACGGTCTCACCGGTGGTTTGTATTCGCGAAGCCCCGCGAACATCGCTTATGTTCGGGATCGCTTCGAAGTCGGCAACCTCTACATCAACCGCGGTTGTACAGGTGCGATGGTGGATCGCCACCCCTTCGGCGGCTTCAAGATGTCAGGTGTAGGTTCAAAGACTGGCGGCCCGGATTATGTCACACAATACATGGAGCCACGTGTGGTGACGGAGAACACGCTTCGCCGCGGCTTTGCTCCCGCTGACGAGTAAGAACCCGTGTCAAATCTCGTGCGACACACCGCCTGGCGCGGATGGCAGAGCCTGCGTCGCCTCGAAGCAAACTTCGAGGCCTCGGACCTCATTCGGCGCTCGGCGCGTCGCACGCTGCACACGGCCTACTTGCGCTCAATTCGCCAAGCGTGGAAGCGCTTCGATCGCCAGCTGGCGCATCCTGAGAGAACTTCGCTCGAGCGTCTCCGCCAGATTCTGCGCGCGAATCTCGACTCGCGTTTTGGACGCGAACACGGATTTGATCGCATTGGTTCTTTCCAAGACTTTCAAGCTCGGGTTCCAGTTCGCGGCTACGATGAGCTCGCACCTTGGATTCGCCGCGCGACTGAAGGTCGAAGCGGTGAGCTGACCACAGCCGACGTGGTGGCCTTTGAACGCACGAGCGGTTCATCGAGCTTTGCGAAGCTCATACCTTACACGCGACCATTTTTGGATGAGCTCGAGGCCGCCACCAGCGCTTGGCTTGCGGACCTCCATTGGCGACATCCCGAAATCATCGGTCAAAAAAGCTATTGGTCGATTTCACCCGCCATTCGCCGAGGCGCCTGGGCGACACCTGGCGGAATTCCGATCGGCATGCCGAGTGACCTCGATTACTTCAATCCCATCGCAAAATGGGCCCTCGCTCAGTTCATGGTGGTGCCTCAGCTGCAAAGTCTGCATCTTGAAGACGCCAGCTCCTCATCGCCCGAGATCGAGGCTCGCTTGCAAGAGTGGCGAGTCAAAACAGCGGCGGCACTGCTCAGCGAAGCCGATCTGGGTTTGATTTCAGTTTGGTCGCCTACGTTCCTTTTCCCCATCTTCGAAATCATGCGAACACATTGGGAGGATGTCGTCGCTGCGATCGAACCCCAGGCCCGGCGACTCGAAGTGGAGGAGCTACACGAGCGACATGCCGATCGTCCCATTTTGTTTGCCAACAAAGTTTGGCCACGACTCAAAGTGATCAGCTGCTGGACAGATGGCCCCTCGAGTGAGCCGTCTTTGCGACTTGAAGGCCTGCTTCCCGATCGAACGGAGATCGAAGGAAAAGGGCTGCTCGCGACCGAAGGTGTGGTGACCATTCCGTTTAGCGGGGCACCAGATCCCGTGGTGGCCTGTGGCAGTCACTTTCTCGAGTTCATCGATCTCGAGCGACCGGACTCGCGACCGCGCTTGGCCCACGAGCTGAAAGCCGGTGGATCCTACTCCCCACTTCTGACAACTTCTTCCGGCTTGTATCGATATCCACTTCGCGATGTTTTGTTCTGCACCGGCCGCAACCAGGCGACACCCACGCTTCGCTTTCGCGGACGCTTGGACAAAACCAGTGACTTGTGTGGCGAAAAGCTCGATGCCGCGCAAGTGGAACGCGCCTTTGAGATCGCATGCTCGCGCACCCGACTTCGTCCGGAATTTTTCATGCTCACACCGGTGCTCGACGGACTGTTTGCTTATCGCGCCTTCGTACAAAGCGACGCGACCACACCGGAGATCTTGCGCTTTGTGGATGCCTTTGAAGAGGCCCTGAAACAGAATCCGCATTACGCTTACGCCTTGGATCTCGGACAACTCAAGCCCATCACGGTGACTTTGATTGATCGAGGTGTGGAAACTTGGCAAGCGCATCTCGTGAAAAGTGGGGTCCGCCTCGGCGACTTGAAGCTCAG
Source organism: Pseudobdellovibrionaceae bacterium (assembly GCA_947462815.1). Classification (GTDB taxonomy): domain Bacteria; phylum Bdellovibrionota; class Bdellovibrionia; order Bdellovibrionales; family JAMPXM01; genus UBA2339. Next base: position 27,546 of record CANHQR010000015.1, on the reverse strand, counting down.
TCGCTTGGACTCCAAGTTTGATTGGAACGAAGTCTTCAGCAAGGTGGTCAAGCGCGTCTTGCGCTAAGCGGAAGTGTCTCAAAATGAGACGTCATCCGGGCCCCACTGACCTACCTCACGACCTGTCGATTCATTGCACAAGCGTCGAGCTCAAAGCGTCACCGCCCATCGCCATCGGCTGATTTTTCTCAACTGAAGCGCGACGGCGGCGCGGCTGAGGTCTCATTTAATGTCTTGCGCCTCCCGCCAAATCAAATTTTAGCCTGGGACAAGTTGGTGGGAATCATCTTTGCTCTTCATCCATTTCGATCTTGGTGAGTTCACAAGACATGAGGTTGGAAATGCCACACTCACTTCGCTCCCGATTTCAAAGCTATCTCACTCTCATCAGCATTGGCCTATTGAGTTCGGCCTGCGCGCCCGGCTTTCAAGCTCACACCAACCTAAAAGTTATTGAGGGTACCTCGACTGTGGCCTCCAACCCGCAAACACCCTCTTCGACAACGGGGTTCGGCCGCGAGAACTTGCCACCCGCCAAAGGCACCTGGCTCTACGAATCCGACTACTTTTCCTCGGGAGCTGCCCCAGCCGGAATCGTAGCCCAAAGCCTCCAGACCGTTGAATTGGAGACGGGACTCAGGATTCCTTTTGGTTGGATCAACTCGATGGCATCAATGGCGGTTCGAGCGGCAGTGTAAGCTCATCCGACTCACCGCTGATGTGCGCGTGGATCTGGAGGCCGTGTGTGCTGAGCTTCTCAAAAAAGTGAAGATTGCGGTTCTTCCCTTCTATCGCGACCCCGAAATGGCCGCATAAGGCTGTTACGATCACTTTGCGAACGTGCATCAGTCCACCAACTCGCGGGGCGAATGGAAGTGGTGGGCGCGCGAGTGCGGCTTCAGCCTTCGCGTCAAATTCAAAGTCGTCGCGGATCTCACGCCGGATCAGAAGCAGGCTTTGGAAATGATCTCGCGCTCACTCAAAGATCTCGATAAGTGGATGGAGTCGGCCGCTGATCAGCTGCAACTTAAGCCTGAGGAAGCCGCTCTCATCGGTTACCTCTTGGACGAGGTCATGCGACAAAATATTCAGCTGCGAGATCTCTCAGAACTCAAGCAATGGATTCCCACACTGCGTCCGATCGTCGAAGGTCGCCTGCGGGATATCTCGATCTGATTCTATAGATCACTTCAACCTGGATCAGCGCGACAAATCGTTCGGACTCGTCGGACTGCGAGGGCTCAAGCCGCCCAACGACTACTCGAGGCAGCGGTTCCGGTCAGGCTCTGGGCCAACTCGGAGTAAGCTCCGGGGCGCTCAGGAAATACAAAGCTCAGCGCATAGCCCGCGAGGGCGCCACCCAAATGCGCGGTATAGGCCACTTGTGAAATTCCGGGCTGCGAGGCTAACCAGCCTGAAAGATCGGGAAGCAAAAAGACCGGCACCAGAATCCACGCAGGCAACCAAGCGACGCCGTAGTAACCGCGAAACGGCAACAACCAGTAAACAAACGGCAAGCGTCGGCGAAAATGTCCAGCGACCACACCGATCAACGCGGAGACCGCCGCACTGGCCCCAACCAGCGGCGAAGCCGAAAGTCCGGAGATCCCGACGTAAGCCAGAGCCCCCGCTAGGCCGCCCACCCACGTGATGCAAAAAACCGCGCGTGAACCTCGGCCGTTTTCAACAAAAGTTCCGAAAAGCAAAAGAAATAGCATATTCCAAAACAGATGCAGTCCACCCGAGTGAGCGATTTGGTAGGAGAACCAAGAGATCCAGCCGTGTCGTTCCGCTGACAAGCCCAAACGGAAAGAGGGATGCCGCTCCTGAAGCGTCACCAGTCGCGCCAACTGTTCGCGCCAAGCGTTAATGGCCACTTGATCCCCCGTCCAGTTGGTTCGCGACTTCGCAAGCTGCATAAACTCGCCATCGCGAAGTGCGATGATTCCCAAGTAGCGCCGTGCCACAGGATCGCCTCGGCGCGCGCGGTCCGCCAATTGCAAGACGGAAGGATGCGGGTGAAGTTGTGTCGGCAGGCTTGAGGGCGACCGATCTGTTGAGGGCGACGCAGGCTTCGCCAACGTCTTCCCTGCTAACGTCCTCTCTTGAAGAGCCCTTTCCCCTAATGCCATCTCTTCCGAAAACATCTCTTCTAATGCCGTCTCTTCCAAGGTCAGAGCATACAACATTCCATGCGTATGCACGAAGTCGCTGTCTTCGACGAGCTCTTGGATATTTTGATCCGCTATCTCAAACGCCGGATAAGTCCAGGCGAAGACGCCGACATTTACAGCGACCAACAGCCACGTGAGAGGCGCACGATGAAACCAAAGTAAGCCGCGAAGAAGCGGGAAGATCATCGGCGACTCCGACGAATTTCCGATAGCACGCGAGATTCTGCCGGGGTCAAAGGTTCAGTGGAAGCCCGCGCGGGCAAAGGCGGTGTCGTGGGACCTTGTGATGCGACTTGTGCCGGAGCGCGGATCGCTGAAGCAGCTCGATCCCCTTTGGAGCGCTGTCCACCCGGCGTCAGCAAAATGGACTTGGCGAGTTCACGCTGGCCAGATTGAAAGCTAAGAATCGCCAAACGCTCGCGCAGATTGGGGACGCGGCCGAGGCTCTCATCGAGGACTTTCGCCACATCGAGAGCCGAGCGAACTTCTCGACCCTCGACGAGCCGACGCAGAAGGCGCAAACCCGCATCTGTGACATGCAGATCCCTTGTTCGCGAATCAAGTCCCGCGCCCAACCAGCGATCTGTGAGAGATCTGAGCAGTCTTCGATCAACATCGTTTTGGGTGTCGAGCATTTCCGCGAGGCGCGCGAGGCTCTCGACTTGTAGCTCCGGGGAAATATTCAAAAATAAGTCGGCGCGACCCGAAGCCTCAGTCGGTGGCGACGTAGACTCATCGCTCATTTTCGCCATCGAGGCGATCTGAGGAGAGGATTTTGAAGACTTTGTCAATGCAGCCGGACTCATATCTACCGAATCAACGCCCAAAAGCTTTTCAATCTCCTCACGCGCGGCACGACGATCGCCTTCTCGCCAAGCTTGCGTCGCCGTCAACCAACGACGAACTTCACTCGAGGCTTCGCGCGATAGCCGAGCCACCACACTCGCCGAGGGCCGTCCCTGATCGCGGCACTCTGCACCTCGGTACAAGTCGATAACCTGTCGATCGCTGAGGAACTGTGCGATCGGCTCATGACGCTCGAGGCTCTCGAGCGGTGCTGCGCAGACCCTCTTCGCACTCACCCCACAGCCTTGCAGCGCCAGCTCAGCTCCGCACCAAGCGGTTTGCGCCCGGAACCGCTCGCGCGGATAAAGCAAAGGCAGCTTCTCATCAAGCATAGTGCGCGCCTCGCTCTCACGCCCTAACTGCCATAGAAACTGCGCCCGCCAGGCCGTGTAAGTCGCATCCAAATCTCGATGCGGCGCCGGCGACTGAAGCGCAGCCAGTCCCGCCTCAGCATCTGATCGCCACCATCTCTCCATACGAAAGGCTCGATACCACTCCGCCGAGCTGGCACTCAGAGGTGGCGCCGCTTCCACTTCTGTCATCAAATTTTGCAGGACGCCCAAAGTTTCTTCGTCAGAGGAGCCCTCAGGTAAATTCATGTCGGAAACGGGGTGAAAGCTTCGCGCCACAAAGCAAGCTTCGCTGCCGCGATCATCCGCACAAACTTTGTCGCGATACTTGCGCCCCTCCAAGCCCGGTCGAGAGACCGCAAGAGCGAGATAGCCGAGCGTGGAATCTTCTTTTGACCACAGCACGTGATCCGCTTCGCGCTGCAAACAAGTCGCATCGACCCTTGAAGCAAAGAACATCGTCAATGCCACGGAAAGTCGTGAGGCTTGCGGCTGGCCCGGCGCGGGTCTCCACTCCTCATGAATCGGCGTGATCTCATCGCAAAGAAGTGCCCCAGCTTCGCTCGCGAAGTTCGCCGAAGCTGTCGTTTCCTTGTCGGACCATTTCTTCGAAAGCAGCAAACCCAGACTCGTGAGCATCACCAAGCCCGCGGTCATGAACATCGCGCCAAAGGCCAACTCGGAGGACGTGGGATGTGCGGCCACACGGCGAGCATGTCGCGTGACGACCACAGTGTCGGCCACCCGATCATGTAAGGGGCGACGCTTATCGTTCGAGAATACCGCCATAAAGGGCAATCCCAAACACAGCACACTCAGCCACCAAGACAGCGCGCGCAAAAACACATTCAGCGGTCTCGGCCGACGCCCCGACCACAAATCCACAACTCGCAGTCCAAAGATCGCTCGCCCGGGCGTCGTGCCCTTCCACGCAATCAACAGCGTTTCCCAAAGCACACCCACCATGAAGGCGGCCATCAAGGCGTTCACAACGGCCAGATCTGATGCCGCGACATCTTGGGACATGCGCGCCGAAACGGCTTCACGGCGAAAGGGTGCCATCGCGATCGCCATCAGGGGAAGAAGGATCACCAAATCTGCGATGTGCGCCGCAAGGCGATCCAGCGGCGAAGCGGCACCCATCGCGGACGCCGCGAGGTCCTTCGACTTTGACGCCGATTGGGGCTCGAAAGGATTCTCAATGACCATGATGGCTTTTCGGAAAGCCAAAGGCCCGGCTGGAGCCGAGCCTTGTGTCTCGCGATGAAACCGGACGGAACCTTCGTCCGGTCATCCGTCAAATCATTTGCGGGGTTGAGATCATTCGTACGAGCGAGTCTCGGGTGCGACCTTCAGCGAGAGCAGACGACCCTCAGCATCGAGCCGCACATCGACTGTGGCCACTGGTAACGACAATCGGTTCAAGAGCTGGTAGGTCATATGGCGACCTTGATCGTCGCTCTCGTTCCCCACCTGCAGAACCTTGTCGAACTGCGCCGGTAAGAACTCCCGATGTTGATCCAGAAACTTGTCACCAAAGGCCACGGGACGAGCCGCCGGACTTAAGGTCAGCGCGCGAACTTTTTCACCGTCCAACATCACATCGTATTGACCTTCGAGCGCCCCAAGAGTGAAGCGCTGCAAGGCTGTGGGCTTCCGCCCTAGCGCCGAGCCTTTACTCAAACCCTCTTGCCCGAGTCGACGGACCAGACTGTCTTCTTCGGCGGAAGTTCCCGTGGGAACACTGGCGATTCCGCGCGACGGCACGGCCTCGCTCGCCAAATCCCGACTTTGCACGCTTGCAGATCGCGGTCCGGAGAACATTTGCGAATTCAACATCGTCACCACAGCAAGAATCGACAAGAGTGACATCGGAATCGCGACTTTAGCTTGCTCCAAATCCAAGCGCACGCGCATGCCTTTAAGTTTTTCGAGCGGATCTTTGGATGGCAAACGCTCATTGATATCGATCACTTTGCGGGACATGCGGTTTCCTCCCGATTGAGTTCCTGACGACTTGGGATCTTTGCGACCATATGAACGATCATCAGAACGATCATCTGGTGGCATCGATTCCTCCCAACGCTTCAACCTGAAGCAATGCAACTCAAGGGCCCGCTCTCTACGAGGACTTATCGGCATAAGCTGTTGAAATCTCGAGAGCTCTTTCATCTCACGACGTCAGTTCGCTCTGCACATGTCAGAGTCTTTGACAGCGTCTCAGAATGAGACACTCGCTCCAGAAGGAAAGCGCCCGGACCGAGCGTACTCATCCGCCCAATACAGCCATGGATCACCGAGGCGCTGAGTACTTTGCAGATCGCGTATCAACTCAACGTCCGGTCGCACTCCTCGGCGCTCGAGCGTTTGTCCCTTTGCGGAGTCGTAGCGCGCCACAGGTAACACCAAGTTGTAACCAGGTCCGATCGAGTCCAACTCAAACCAGCGAGCCATCACCACCTGTCCTGCCGTCGGCCAACCGAGTACACGCGTTTCCGGACGTTCTTTCATGGCTTGTGCAAAGATCTCAGCGACCGACGCTGTTTCTTCATCCACCAAAACCAACACCGGCCCCGAATAGCAAAGTTGCTGCGAGTGACTCATGAGCGACAAAGCTCCATCGCGCGTCAGTCTTTCCAACTGAATTTGCGCCGACAGATCATCAGGAAGTGCATACTGCGAGGCCTCTTCGATGGAGGGTATAAAGCCTCGATGCACCCAACCCACAAGGCCAGGACGACAGCGAAGTGCGGAGATCGCTCGAAGTGCTGCCGGAAAACTTCCGCCGGCATTGCGCCGAACATCGACAATCAAAGGGGAACGACGTCGACTGAGCTCGCCCAGCGCCACAAGCATCTCTTGCCAGCCCTCGCCTTCAAATACCTGCGGCAAAAAACTGGGAATGCGCATATAGGCCGTGCCAGATTGCAGACGCCAGAGCGACGGCGCAAGTGGAACTTGCAAGGGTCGAGCTTGAATGGGCACACTCAGTCGCGACTCGCGAGAATTGTCTTTTTCACGTTTTTCACGATGCGTGCGCAAGATCTCCCAAACCCCACTGAGACTTTGCACCTCCTGCGGCTCAGACAGAGGTTGCGAGCCCACGCTCAATACCAGATCACCCGCACGAAGCCCCGCTTCTTGCGCCGGCGAATCATCGAGGACTTCCACCAAGACCACCTCACCATCGATAAGCTTGGCTCGCGCACCCGTATCGACGGATTCCCCCTGCCAGATGGCCCAAGTCTCTTGAGGCGCTGAAATGTAGAGATGAGAAATTCGAAAAATCGACAATCGGTCCGTCATGCGCCGAGCGAACTCTCGCTTGGGCTCACGAGCTTTTAAGATCAGCGAGATCTCTGCGGTCGAATCTCTTCGACAGTTTTCGATAAAGTCATTTTGTCTTCGACGCTCGTGTTCATCGGCCGGCGGTAGCATTTCGGCCTCAACGAGGTCGCAAACGCGCCACCATGCTTGCTCGAGGCCGCGAGCTTCGACCCAAATGAAGGCGCCTCGCCCACAAATGGCGAAGACGAGACTACACAGTAGAACCTTGAATAGACCAAACCCGACAACCTGCACCGCACTCCGTTGATCGCCGAGGCGATCAACGGCTTCGGATGAAGTCGTCGGGTTTGACATGCTTCAGGATCCGCAAGCCTTAAGCGGCTTTGCGACGACGAGCCGCTGAAGGATCGATATTGAACAAGCGCACTTTGCGATACAAAGTCGCGCGACCGATTCCCAAGGCTTTTGCGGCCTCGGTCAAATTGCCCTTGTAAGCTGCGATCGCATTTTCGATCGCCGCTGCTTCAAGATGCTCGATGGTCGAAACCATCTTGCCTGTGCCCGTAGCCGGATTGGCCGAAGCCGACGGGAACTGCAGAACTTTGGCGCCCGTCGATTCAGCTTGGCTTTGGCCAGGCACCAACGACACCTGAGTTGAAGACGACATTGTCTCCCACTCACTCGGCGTCATCACCCGCACCGAGACTCCATTCAGAAGACCAAATTGATGTGCCTTCTGGATCAAGACTTGATCGTCGGAAACGACGATGAACGACGAACGTACCATGTGGACCCTCCGTCCCCTAACCCCAGGGGTTTTCGTTTCAAAATCATCCAGCGGACCTGATCAGTGGAGCACTCGAAACGCCAAAAACTGTCTCATCTGCTGTTTTGAAAAGGCGCAAAAAACGCCTCACAATGTACCTATCGGCTGGCTTTCGTCAGAAAATGAGTCATTTTGCGGAATTTTATTCCTCACTTTGAAACACTCGTTGAGACGAGTGGCACGGATTCGCAAGCCATCGAAATGAGTCCCGAAATAAGACGAGCTGTCGACTTCTTCGACAAACCTCAAGCCCCGACCTCTGTCGCGAATCGAATTTTGTGGACATTGAGGACAACCTCGATCGCGACGCGAACTCGAACTTGAGCGTACAGCCGCGGCCTGCTCTCAAAATTGCAGCCCTCCCTAACGCTGAAATTTTAAACGCGTCAGCTGTTGGCAAAACAATGGCTGATCCCCAAGATTCGGAGCTCACGTATGCGATCCTTACGAATCATTCAGCGCATTCGCGCTCGCAATGCCTTTCGCCTCGCGACTCAACTTGCTGTCGTGGGTGCATCCCTGAGCCCCCCGCATTTCGCGCAAGCCCAAGTCACATTCGGTGGCGTAGAGGTCGCACCCGGACTTTCTGTGGGCGGCACAACTCTTCATCCCGACGGCACCACAACTTTTGGTGGCATCCAAGCAGGTGGCGTACGGGCCGGATCAGGCCTCTCCGTCGGTGGTGCAACAGTTGGCGGTTACAATCCCGAGCGACAGCGACGCGAAGACGAAGAACGCGAGCGCCGTCGTCGTTCTGAGGAGGAAGACCGCGAGCGTCGCCGACGCGATGATGAATATCGCGCGCGAAGGCTTCGTGAATCCGAAGATGATGATCGACGTCGACGCGCCAATGAAGATGATCGTCGGGCGCGAACACAAGCCGAGTCTCGCCGGCAGGCCGATGAGGTCAACAACCAGCGCGAGGCCCGCCGACAGGCCGTCGAGCGCGGGCAATTTCAAGAACCCTTCAAGAACCTGAGTTTCAAATTGGAGGTCGTCACCAGCAGTCAGACCTGTGCCAATAAATCAGCCATCGATTGTTGGCGCTCCATACCTGAAGATCGCCACGTAGGAATGCAGACGCTTTCGATTCAAAGTGCTGAGCGCGTTCAGGAAGAAATCGCATTTTTGGCACAACGACATGCCATCCAGCTGGAGCTGGCCGATCGGCAAGCCGGCGGTCACTCGCGCGTCTGCGACATCAATGACTGTAACGGCAATCCAGATCTGCTTCGCCACAGCCGACGTCAGTTGCAGAACTTTAAGCTCGCTTACGATGAGTTCTTCCGAAGCGCACGTGTTCCTGTCAGCTTCCACCAACTCGCCCGACGACATGGGATCACGGACATCCAGATCACCTTCCGTGTGCTGCTGACTCGCGATCGGCTCATCGATGCCATGCAGGTTAACGATGCCTCGCAAGTCAGTCTCGGCGAGCGCCGAGTTATCACCAATCTCGTGGCGAACTCGAATGACCTCATTGCGCCACGGCCGGACTTCGCCATCTTCCAGTTGTTAAACATCGAATTCCCCGACTCGATCCGCAATGCGATCCAGAGGGCCGGCTATCCCTCTGCACCCATCCCAGCCGCAACGCCGACTCCGTCGGTTCGCCCGCGACGGTAAAAAAAAGCCCGAATCGTGTGACGACGATTCGGGCTTCGCACTTAAAATCTCCAGACAATCCAGAGGTCATCCAAAATTTAATGGGCAAAATTTAACGGGCAAAATTCAGTGGGCAGAATTTCAGGTCAACCGACCGGAGTCGATCGCATCTGGAATTACCGGCGGCCCGACTTGATTTTCACCTGCATCTTCGCGATCAGGTTCACCGCCATCTTTTCGTGCACTTTGCACATCTTCAGCTCATCGCGACGGTACGAGCGCTGCGAGGGCGTCAATGTGCCCGTCTCAAGCTCCATCTCAAAGTCGAGCTTTGAAGCGCGGATGCCCACCAGCTCTTTAGTCTGCTGCTTGAACATCTTCTGCACGCCCGACAAAGGCGCCACTTCCAACCACTCTTGTTTGTTCTTATACCAGCTCACCATGCGCAGAAAACGAGCCTTATTCTTAGCGAGCGTAAAGCGCGGGAACTGATCTTCGGGCAATGCCAAAATGTCGTCGATTTGATCGAGGTCCACGAGATCCTCTTCGACCTCCTCATCGAGACCGCGGCGCTTCGCCTCTTTCTCGAGAGCCTCAATCATTTGCAGCGAAGTCTCATCGCCATCGAAGGCCGATGCATAGGCGCCACCGCCACCACCAAAACCTTCATCCTGATCCATCTCGTCGGCGTCATCAGCTAATTCATCAGCTCGGGTCTTCAGGATTTTCTCGTCAGAAGGAATAGAATTCAGCCGATCGTGATTCACGCTGCGCCTCCAGTTAGCTTCGGTTAGCGAAGCAGTGGTTCTAGCACAGACTCGGCCAGCTTAACAGAGCGCGACGTCGCACTTTGAAATCTAAAAAACTTGTGAAAGCTCGGAGACTTAAGCCTGAAGGGCTTTCTCGGCATTTGATGCGCCGCATGAAAGTCCTTCACTTAGGCTAACAAATTCTCATCAATTTGGCACCGTTGAGCTGGAGCACTTGCGTGGTTGTGAGGACCAAGTCCCGTAGGCCTCGGCCGACCCCATCGAATGGGGGGGAGGCCCTCAGCCTCCGCTCCAATGATGCTAAGCCCTCGTCATTTCTCAATCAATTCACACGACCACTCAAATGGGCCAGCTGAAAAGCGGCATAGGTGAAAATCAAATCCGCCCCGGCTCGACGAATCGCCAACGCGCTTTCAAGGTAGGCCGCCTCGGCGTTAACCCAGCCGCGCTCGGCCGCTGCAGCGATCATCGCGTACTCGCCGCTGACTTGATAAGCCGCGATCGGCACATCGAACTCGCGGCGCAAGTCCGCAATCACATCCAAGTAAGCACCGGCAGGTTTCACCATCATGATGTCGGCGCCTTCGGCAAGATCGAGACGCGCTTCGCGCAGGGCCTCGCGGCGGTTGGCGAAGTCCATCTGATAGGTCTTTTTGTCGCCCGCTCGCGGAGCTGAATCTAAGGCGTCGCGGAACGGACCATAAAAGCAGGAAGCATACTTCGCGGTGTAAGACAGAATGGCCACGTCATGGAACTTTTCGTACTCCAAACGCGCGCGAATCGCCGCGACTCGCCCGTCCATCATATCGCTGGGAGCGACGCAACTCGCTCCGGCACGAGCTTGCACAAGCGCCATCTCCGCCAAGACCGGTAGCGTTTCATCGTTGAGAATCCGGCCGTCCCGCACCAAACCATCGTGGCCGTCGCTCGAATAGGGATCCAAAGCGACGTCAGTGATCAGATACATGTCTGGCACTTTCGCCTTGAGCTCGGCAAGAGCTCTCGGCACCAGGCCCTCCGGATTCAAAGCTTCGTGAGCCTCGCGCGTCTTGAGCGACTCTTCGACTTTTGGAAACAGCGCCAGTCCTCGAATTCCAAGATCTCGGGCTCGCTTGGACTCTTCCACCGCTTGATCAATCGACAAACGCGCCACTCCCGGCATGGAGGAGATCGGCTGCCGTAGGCGACGACCTTCTGTGATGAAAATCGGCAACACCAACTGCGACGGATGCAAACGAGTTTCGCGGATCATGTCGCGGATCGAGCTCGATGCGCGCAAACGGCGTGGACGCTCGATCATTTGGCCTTACCTTGTTGAGCGACGGCGGCGACGGCGGCCTGAATCATCGCCTCATCGCCAATGTAGCGACGCGAGACGAACTTCAAGTCAGGTGTCAACGTCACTTCTAAGGGAATTGCTGTCGGAATATTTAACTCGACGATGTCGGACTCTGAAATATTCTCGAGCATTTTCAAGATGGCACGAATTGAGTTCCCATGAGCCGCGATCAAAACCCGCTGTCCTGAACGAAGAGCGGGTGCGATCTCTTGATCCCAGTAGGGCTGCACGCGTGCGACCGTGTGAGAAAGAGCTTCACAACTCGGCAATTGTGCTCGGGGTACGTCGGCGTATCGGCGATCTCGAGAAGGATGCTCAGGATCATCGCTGGCCATCGGTGGCGGCGGAGTTGAATACGACCGACGCCAAATTTTCACCTGATCTTCACCGTGCTTCGCTGCAGTTTCAGACTTATTGAGCCCCGTCAGCGCACCATAGTGACGTTCATTGAGTTGCCAAGCCTTGGTGACCGGCAACCAGGACGAGTCCAACTCGAACAGCACGGAATCGAGGGTGTGGATCGCACGCTTCAGCCGCGACGTATAGGCGCGATCAAACTCGAATCCAGCCTCTCGCAAGGCTCGTCCCGCGCGCGTTGCTTCAGCACGCCCGGTCTCAGAAAGACCAACGTCCTTCCAGCCGGTAAATCGATTTTCTTTGTTCCAAACACTTTCACCGTGTCGAAGCATGACAAGTTTGATCATGTCTTCACGTCTAATGCTCCTCGTGGCTCAAATCAATCCTCGTCACAGCTACTCCTGCATTGCCTCAGATCGAGACGCAAAAGTTTGAGGTCCAGCGGACCGATAAGCTCCTATGGCTAAGGGCTTCCTGTTCATCACTTTTGGAATCGTACTCGTGCTGACGAGCCTCCTGCTTTTTGACTTTCGGCAACAGGGAGATCTGGGCCCTCAGTCCGGAGGCCTACATCAGCTCGCCGGCGCTCTGGAGGCCTACCGCAGTAAATCGATTCGTCCCGGAGCTCCTCCTGCCGCGATCCAGAGACGCGCCTTAGAAACCGAGCATGCCGACGAGCTTGCGATGCAAAAGTTGGCAAAAGGACTCATCGATCAAGCCCAAAGCTCTCACCAGGGTGAAGGGAAGCCGATGGCTTCCAGGGAAAATCCCCAACTGCAACTCGCCGCGATCGTTGACCCCAACAAAGCCAACCACGTCGATCCCCAGGATGAGGAGCGGCTTCGAGAAATCATGAATTCGACGATTCCTCCGGAGCTCAAATCACAAATCTACGAGAAGTATCTCCAAACGGGCGTGCTGCCTGAGGTGAAATGGGTCGACGTGCCGACACCTGACGCACGGGCCCCCGCTGCGACTCAAGCAGATGACCCCTATAACCCATCAAATTGGTGAACCATGTCGCTTCGGGCGATCTTCGAATTCTGAATTCAGAAAGCCCGCCATGGAATCTGAGTCTCACGCCCACAGTAGCGACTATGTGAAGTCCATTTCTCTGGATGCAAACTGCAACTTGTATGTAAGAGCGAGTGTGAACAATGGCGATGGCTGGGCCATCAAAAAATGAGCCGCCGATTTCTCTGAAACCACTACGGGTTGGGACAAGCAAGGCGAGCTTCACCTGGACCCAAACAAGTACAGGCCACTATCTCGAGATCAACGATCTGCTCGTCGTTGGATCAGGAAACGTCTGTGTGTATGTGTATGTGTGTGTGTGGGTGTGTGTGGGCGGGGGGCAACCGCAGTCACGCCTCAAGCCAAGGACAGGATCTGCGGATCGAGAAGATTGCCGACCAGCCTCGATACCGACTTCACTCGCCCGAGCCTAGAACTAAGGTGCGTTGCCACCTTGTGGTCCACCACCGCCCCCGCCTTGCGGGCCACCACCTCCACCGCGGCCTCCACCACGACGACGTCGACGCCCACCGCCACCTTCGGGGCGCCCATCTCGGCGCGAAGGCCCAGCACTGGAGTTGGGAGGTGTCGAATTCGAGGTCTGGACGCTCGAGGCGCTCGCATTCGGACCAACCCCTTGCGTTCCCCGCGCCTCGCGCTGAGGTCCACGATCGGCTCGCGGTTGACGATCTGCGGGTGACCGCGGGCCGCCGCGATCACGATCGCGGTGACCCGAAGCGGAGCGCGCCGGAGCACGTGGAGCATCGGCCTCTCCAGCACCCTCGCCCTCCGTATCGCCTGAGCGACTCGCGCTGGGATCGCGGATGACGACCTCGTCTTCAACACGATCATTTTGTAGAGCTTTGCGTTTCTTCTGACCGAGCACCAAGCCTTGGCTTTTGGCGATTTGCTCCGACATGTCGACGGTGATGTTACCGATACACTGCAACTGACAGGACAAGCGGCGCTGATCCAAGAACCAACCTGAGCCGATGAGGTTCAACTCATCGCGAGTCGGACTTAAAGCATTGCCTTGCCCTTCAACGACTCGTACGCGGCACTCCGCACAGCTCGGCACACCTCGACAGACCGACTTCACGTAGATGCCGTTGTCTTCCGCCAAATGCATCACGCTTTGGCCGGGCTTAATCTCAACTTCCACATTCTGCGGGACAAACTTCACTTTCATTTCATCCCACTTTCAGGTCACTTTGAGTTTCAAAAATTTCTTCTTACCCGCCTTGATGACGACATCCTGCCCGCTCGACCAAGCAAAGCGCGCCTTGATCGTGCGCACTTTTTCGCCGGCAATCTCTAAACCACCTTGCTCGATCAATCGGCGCGCCTCGCTCGAAGAGGCGCTCAGCTCAAGCTCTTTCAAGAGCGCCGCCACATCGATCTCCAAAGCAAATCGCGAGGCAGGCAAAGACCGCTCCGGCATGTCATCGGGTAACCCCTTATTGACGAAGATGCGTTCGAATTCTTCAACCGCATTGACCGCCGCGGCCTCGCCATGAAAGCGCTTCACCACCGTTCGCGCCAAGCGCACCTTGAGGTCCCGGGGATTGATCGCCCCCGAAGCCATATGCTCACGCCAAGTCGCAATCTCCGTCAGCGGCACATCGGTCACCAGCTCATAGTAGCGAAGCATCAAGGGATCCGACACGCGCATGCACTTGCCAAACATATCGCGGGGTGACTCTTCAAAACCGATGTAGTTATCTAGCGACTTCGACATTTTCTGAACCCCATCCAGACCTTCAAGGATGGGTGTGGTCATGACGATTTGCGAAGTTTGGCCGGCGGATTTCTGCAGATCCCGACCCACCATCAAGTTGAACAGCTGATCCGTGCCACCCAACTCCACATCGGCCTTCATGGCCACAGAGTCATAGCCTTGTACAAGCGGATAGAGAAACTCGTGTAGCGCAATCGGCACGCCACCCTTAAAGCGCTTTGAGAAATCATCGCGCTCGAGCATACGCGCCACCGTGTACTGCGAAGCCAAACGCACAAAATCCACAGGTGTGAGCGCGTCCAGCCAAGAAGAGTTATAGACGGTCTTCGTGAGTTCAGGATCGAGGATTTTAAAAATCTGTCGCGCATAGGTCTTGGCGTTCACCAACACCTCATCGCGTGTGAGCGCAGGTCGCGTTTCATTTTTGCCGGTAGGATCGCCGATCATGGCGGTGAAATCGCCGATCAAAAAGTGCACATCGTGCCCGAGCTCTTGAAACTGACGAAGCTTTTCGATCACCACGGCATGACCCAGATGCAGGTCAGGACGCGAGGGATCCGCGCCCCACTTGACCACCAGGGGTTTGCTCTTGGTGTAAGAAGCCTCAAGCTTCTTGAGCAGCTCCGCCTCGCTGATGAAATCCACCAGCCCGCGCTTGAGTATTTGCAGCTGCTCCTGAGGCGTCGCTTTCTTAAGTCCGCTTGAGTTCACAGTGCCCCGCCCTTAGCGCGCGTGTTCGACGACGCGAACTTCCCGCACCACATTGACTCGCACTTGACCCGGGTGACTCATCTCGCGCTCGATCTTGCGAGCGATGTCATAGCTCATGGACTGAGCGTTCTCATCGCTCACGCGGCTGGCCTCAACCATCACGCGAAGCTCTTTGCCGGCCTGGACCGCAAAGCTGCGGATCACGCCCTCAAAGGAGTTCGCGATACTCTCGAGATCCTGCATGCGACGTACGTAACCATCCATGGACTGCCGACGAGCACCCGGACGCGAGTTCGACAACACATTGGCCGCCTGAACGATGAAGGCCAACACACTCGCTGGCTTCTCTTCGTCGTGATGGGCGCGGATCGCATGCACGACGGCATCGCTTTCGCCGTACTTCTTACAGAAGTCGGCACCGACCATGGCATGCGAACCTTCTACGGTGTGCTCAAGACCCTTACCCAAATCATGCAGGAGTCCCGCGCGACGAGCGCGCTTGACGTCTTCGCCCAGCTCCGCCGCCATCATCCCGGCCAGTTGCGCCACTTCAATCGAGTGCTCCATGAGGTTCTGCGAAAGCGCCATGCGGTATTTCAGCCCGCCGAGGACCTTTATGATTTCGGGATGCAGACCATGCAGACCCAAATCGAACACAGCCTTTTCGCCGTCTTCGCGCATGACCTTAAAGACATCCTTTTTGACCTTCTCCGCCACCTCTTCGATCCGCGCGGGATGCACGCGGCCGTCTTCCAAGAGTTTGTCCAGAGTGCGCTTGGCGACTTCGCGACGGACGGGATCAAAGGATGAAATCACAACGGCTTCTGGAGTTTCATCGACGATCAAGTCCACACCGCAGGCCGCTTCAATAGAACGGATATTGCGGCCCTCGCGACCGATGATTTTCCCCTTCATCTCTTCGCTGGGCAAATTGATGACGGTGACGGTGCGCTCAGCCGTGAACTCACTCGCGAAGCGTGCGATCGCGACAGCAATCGTTCGTCGCGCCTTCTCTTCAGCATCTTGCATTGCGACCTGCTCGTACTCTTGAGCCTTGCGTGCCGCTTCCGTGCGCGCATCGGCCGTCAACGCCTCCACCATCTCACGCTTGGCCTCAGCCTGCGTGAGCTTGGCCACTTGCTCCAAGCGAGCTTTCAACTCCTCCGCTTGGCGTTCGGCCTCCGCCTCCAAATCGATGAGTTTCTTTTCGGCAATCTTGAGTTTTTCATCGCGCGCGGCGATTTCGCCCATACGCGCCTGCAGCTCCTGCTCTTTCTGCTGCTGCTCCTTTTCCAGTCGCTGTTCGCGCTCAACCAAACTCTTTTCTTCGCGCTGGAGCTTCTCTTTCTGCTTTTGAATATCGTTCTCGGCGGCTTTACGCGCGCGAGCCTCGAAATCCTTGGCGCGATTCTTGGAGTCGCGATCGATTTTGCCGGCTTCTTGGCGAGCACGCGAAACCATTTTTTCCACCTCAGCCGCTGCGGATTTCTTCGAGCGCTCGTCCATCGCGTTTCGATACAGCAGCATGGCCACGGCTCCCACCGCCAAGCCTGCCACCAAGGCCACAATCGTGAGTGTTACTTCATTCATCGTCCACCCTTCTTTCCAGCACCCGCCGAGGGCGCCGCCGCGAATCGCCAGATCGTCGGTCGATCCGTCAACACGCCATCGAGAATCACATCATGCTCTTCAGTCGGCACCTGATCGATGAGCTGTTCCGCCCAACCGACACCCACCATGAGCGGGCGAGATACCGATGTCCTCTTCAACAAAAGTTCACGCAAAAACCTGTCGTAATATCCGCCACCGCGGCCCAAGCGCTGCCCGAGTACATCAAAGGCGATCCCAGGAACTAAAACTCCCACCACTTGGGAAAGGTCGACGGCTCGCCAGCTCGAATCCTGAAGGTCTGGCTCTTCCACGCCATAGCGTGAGACAGCCAATTCACGTCCGCCCACCCAAAAATCAAGCCGCTCACCTTCAACACGCGGGTAAGCCAAAGTTACGGATGTGGGCAATGCGACTTCATGGTCCTTGGCTCGATACCCCAGCCACAGCCCCGGATGCATGGCGAGAAGTCTTTCGACGCGTGCCTGCAATTCGTTGAGGCGTGACGCACGATCTGCCGCGGGGCTATTTGAATTCACGGCCGATGAATGGGAGATGCGCTGATGAATCCAACGGCGCAGCTCAGCCTTCGAGGCGAGTCCCGCTGGTGCTTGGCCCGGAACGTCCAAAGACGAGGCCATGCTCGGTTGCAGTTTGCTTGTCTGTTGACTCGCCTCAGTCACAACTCACCCCTGTTTGGGGCTGGACTGCTCCAAATCTTCAATGACCCGACGAGTTCGCTCTTCGACCTCGTCGATAAGATCTCGCGTTCGTCGCTTCAACATGACCAACTCCTCGGCCATGTGAAGTGCCGCCAAAATCGCGGCGTTCTGAATTGAACCAGTCTTCGTCAGTGGCAGAGCTTCGCGGACCTTTCGGTCAACGAGGCTAACCAGTTCATTCACGGTCTGATCGTCATGAGAAGATTTCAGTCGAAGCGGTACCCCGGCGATGTTCACCGTCGAGGCCATCGCCTTCCGATCTGAATTCGGAGCTGCTGCCAATCGATCCGCCAAAGTCTCCATCGGAGACTTTTTTCCGCCGCCGCCGACGCCTGCGTTGGCCACACGTCCCGATTCCATCGGGCCATCCTGTGGTTTTCGCGAAGGCGAAGGAGATCTCTGCTGAAGGCGCTCGTTGTCTAGTCCAGCCATGCCCCTTCACATTATGCGGATAGCGCATAATTGGCGAGTCAATTCCTGAGCTTGACGCACTCTCAAAAAAACGGAAGAGCGCCGACCCACAAGCAGCTGAGAGCCTCTCAGACGACCCTCTCGTCCGAACCGCCGAATTCGGCGAGTGACTCATTTGTCGGCCGACCCGAATGACTCAGCACGACAAACCCGAGGCCTTTCAAATAATGGACTCAATAAAGGGTTCAGTCTCAAAACTCCGCAAATCGCCGATCTTTTCTCCCACGCCGACGAGCTTGATGGGCAAACCCACTTCATGCGCGAGGCCAATGGCGACACCACCCTTGGCCGAGCCGTCGAGCTTGGTCAGCACAACTCCCGAACACTGTAAGGCTGCGTGAAACTCGCGCGCCTGCATCAGCGCATTTTGACCGGCGTTGGCATCCAATACGAGTAGAGTCTCGTGCGGAGCCTCGGTGATCAGCTTTTGCACCACGCGTTTCATTTTCTTGAGCTCTTCCATCAGATTCTTTTGCGTGTGCAGTCGTCCCGCTGTGTCGATCACCACCACATCAAAGCCCTTGGCCTTGCCATACTCCACAGCCTGATAAGCCACGGCACTGGGATCCTCAACACCCGCTGGATCAAAGATCTCCACCTGCGCGCGCTCCGTCCAAGCTTTGAGCTGCTCACCTGCCGCTGCGCGAAAGGTATCGCCCGCCGCCACCAAAACTCGACGACCTTCAGCCGCAAGCTTCGCACTGAGTTTGCCAATGGTCGTGGTTTTACCCGCTCCATTGACACCGACGACCATCAAGACCGAGGGCGATTGCGCCCACACGTTGAGGCGACGCACGTCTTCCGCCGGCATTTCGCCCTGAGCGCGAAGCAAGATTTCGCGCATTTCACGTGCCAGCGCCGAGCGAACGGCCTCAAACCCGCCGCCGCCTTCGCGCCGAATTTCTTCGGTCACCTTGCCCAGCAAAGCCTCGACAGTTCGCGGCCCCAAATCGGCGGTGTACAGCACTTCTTCAAGTTGCTCGAGCTCCGCGCCTTCGAGCACAGGCCGCGCACCAAAGATATTTTGCAATCGACCGAATAAACTCGCACGAGTTCCACCTAGCGCTTTGGTCCACACATCCGGTGTCACAGGGATCGCCGTGACCAGGGGCGTGGTTGCGGTCATGGTTGCAGGCGTGGCTGCGGTTGTCTTTGGCTCGACCCGTGCTTCCCGTGGCTGAGTCGCACCAAACGCCTCGACCTCTTTCGCACGCCGGGCTTTTTCCGCATGCAGGGCCTCGACGTCTTGGCGGCCACGGCGATTCGCCCAAAAGGCGAAGCCACCTGCACCGCCGACAACGACAATCATCAACAGCACATAGAACTGAACTTCATGCATAGCGAATCCTCATTTTTTGCACATTCAATCCGCGTCGGCGCTCATCTGCGGATCGGCCGACTCGCGCTCAGCCTGTTCGAACGGGCGAGTTTGAGCTCGGGCGCTGAAATACCAATATACCACGCCCACCGTGACCAGCAGACTGATCGCGAAGCTTCCGATCGCCAAAAAAGTTCCGAGACTCAAGAAGGGCTCTTCGGCCATGCGCGCGTCCTACCGCAACACAGCCGATTCGTCGATACCGAATTCGAAGCCACCCATCGTAGGCCGGGCGAAGTCGACGTGCCTTAAACAGCACCTCGATCAACGAGGCACGGTGTCCAGATTCACACTGACCATCTTCGACACACCACGCTCTTCCATAGTGACGCCGTAGAGGCGGCTCGCCACTTCCATGGTGAACTTGTTGTGCGTCACAACGATGATCTGCGAACGCTTGGCCATTTCTTTGACCAAGTCGTTGAAGCGGAACACGTTCGCGTCGTCGAGCGGCGCATCCACCTCATCCAGCAAACAGTACGGCGAGGGTCGAACAAGGAAGATCGAGAAGATCAGCGACACCGCCGTCAGCGCTTTTTCACCACCCGAAAGCAGCGACATATTCTGCAGCTTTTTACCTGGGGGTTTGGCGATGATGTCGATACCCATTTCACCCTTTTCAGGGTCTTCAACCAGAATCAGCTGCGCTTCGCCACCCCCAAACAACACGGGGAAGACCTTGGTGAAGCGCTCGTTCACCTGGTCGAAAGTATCCTTAAAGCGCTTCGCGCAAACACGATTGATTCGATCGATGACCTTTTTGAGCTGCTCTTTGGCGTCGACCAGATCTTGCTGCTGCTTGGACAAGAACTCGTAGCGCTCGCGAACTTTGTCGAACTCTTCAATGGCCGACAGATTCACTTCGCCGATTTTGCCGATCTTTTCGCGAAGGTCTTTGAGTTTCGCTTCAGCTTCGGACGTGTCGCCGTCGCGATCACGGTAGCGCTCCGCAACCTCGCTGAGTTCCACCATGTAGCGCTCGCGAATTTGATCGACCAAATATTGCTCTTTCATACGGCACTGCTCGGCGATCAAGGTGGCTTCATTCATCTTCGCCTGGAGTTGAGCCTTCGCGGTCATTGCTCCCGCCAATACGCGCTGCAGTTCCAGGGCTTCCGCGGAGACACGCTCGTAAGCATCGCGCGCCGTGGAAACTTCCACTCGCGCGTCTTCCAAGCGGCGAATCATCTCTTCCAATTGCAGCTTCTTTTCTTCCAAGACGACGGAGGAGGTCGAAATCGTCTGATTCGATTTCTGCGACTCTTCGGACATCTTCGCCAGAGTTTCATCGACCTCACGAAGCTGCGCACTGATGAAGTCGAGCTGCTTCTGCAAATTGTCGCGAGTCGAGGCCGACTGCGAGGCCTCTGCCTGCAAGCGCGCCACTTCCTCTTGCAATCCGCCCGCGCCCCCTCTCACCACTTCAAGATCCTGGGTGAGCTGAGCAATCTGGGACTCCAACTCCACTTTGCGTTCCAAGGTCGAAGTCAAACGCATCTGCAACTCTTCGAGCTCAGCGCGCCGTGATTCAACTTGCGAATCCAGCGAGTGCACGTCGCGCTCTTGGCGAGAAATCGCCTGCTCAGCGTTCGCCAACTCCTGCTCGGCTCGCTCGAGATCTTTCTTCAGCGAAGCGAGCAAGATTTCTTTTTCTTGCGCGCGCGTCTCCACCGACTCCAGCTCGTGATCGATGTTGTGCAGATTCTCTTCCATCTTTTTGAGGCTCGCTTGCGCCAAACCGAGCTTACCGGCCGCTTCGTCTTTACGGAGTGAAAGCTCTTTGATCTCGCGACGACGAGCCAAGATTCCACTGTCGGCGGACTCAGCCGTCCCGCCGGTGATCACGCCCTCGTGGGTCACCGTGTCGCCATCGACGGTCACGAAGGTCCACATTGGGAAATCGCGACGCAGCTCCAAAGCGTCATTGATCGAATCGACCACCGCGACGTTTTTAAGCAAACGCGAGATGGTGGATTGAAAACTCGACGGAGCTTGCACGACATCGCTGAGGATCGCGCGCAGCCGCTCACGCGGCGGCTCGATCACCGTCGTTTCGACCGTCTGCAAACCTCCGGCGACAAAGCTCGATCGGCCAGATTTCTGATCTTTCAAGAAGTTCACCGCCTCCAATGCCGTGTCGGCATTGGGGCTTAAAAGCATCTGTAAACGAGGCCCCAGCGCGGCCTCCATCGCCAGTTCGAACTCAGCCGGCACTTCGACGACTTCAGCAACCGGGTGGAAGGCGACTTGTTCGCGATCCGCCTCAGGCAAGGCCTCGAGCCGCTGGCGCTGCCAAAACATGACCGACTTCACGCCGGCTTCGAAGCCTTCGAAGTTCGAAGCCAAGTTCTCGAGTCCATACAGTTTACCGGTAATCTCCGCGAGCTCATCGCGGAATACGTCGACTTCCGCGCGGCGTTCGACAATTTGTCGCTCGAGCGTGGCGCGGTTTTCTTTGAAGGAGTCGACGTCGCGGGCGAGATCCAAGCTCTCTTGGCGGTTTTTCTCGAGCTCGTTCCAAACCTTCTTGCGCCGAGTTTCGAACTCGAGCTTCTTCGTGAGCAATTCTTCAAGCACAGCACGAGCATCGCCCGCGCGTTCTTCGAGGGCGCGTACGCCATCTTCAAGACCGGTCACGCGACCTTGAATCGAAGCTTCTGCTTGTGACACGGTCAGGAACTCGCGGCGCGAGTCCGTCAGCTCTTGATCCACTTCTTCGATACGGTTGGCGGTGTTTTCCCAACGCTCTTTCTTCTCTTGGTAATCGCGCTCAAAATTCGCCGCGCGCTCCGCCACACTCGCAAGCTCCCGCTGCAAACGCTCGACCTCCGCGGCCAAAGCCAAGCGGCGAGCGCCGTTGGTCTCGAGCATACCGCCCGTCATCTCTTGCGAGCGACGAGCCGACTCAATCTCAAAACGAAGCTCTTGAATCTCGCGCTCGGCTGTACCCACTTGCAGCTGGAGCTCCTGCGCTTCGGTCTGCAGGTCCTCGACTCGCATTTGCGCTTCGGAAACCTGCATTTGCAAGGCCTGCGACTGCATCTCTTGCTGATCGGTATTGGCCATCGCTTGGGCCTCAGCCGCTTGGGCCTCGGCCAACTCGACCAAAGCGGTCTGTGATTTCTCGCGCAGCTCAATAAACTGCCGCGAGGACAGCCACAAATCCAAGTCTTCGGCTTCGCGCTTCAAGTTGCGGTAGCGCTCCGCACGCTGCGCTTGGCGCTCGAGCGAATCGATCTGTCGCTTCAGTTCGTTGACGATGTCATGCAGGCGAACCAAATTCTGTTCGGTGGAGACAAGCTTGCGCTGCGATTCTCGCTTGCGCGCCTTGAACTTGGTGATTCCGGCGGCCTCTTCGATGAGGTGGCGGCGATCCTCAGGCTTCGAGGTCACCAACTGACCGATGGCGTTCTGTTGAATGATCGAAAACCCCTTCGCGCCGGCGCCGGTATCCATGAAGATTTCTTGGATATCGCGAAGGCGGGCCGGCTCCTTATTGATGAAGTATTCGGATTCGCCACCGCGATGCAGACGGCGAGTCACCATAATTTCCGAGTGTTTGAGGTATTGAACCGGGAAAGGACCACCGTCGTTTTCAAGTGTGAGCGAAACTTCGCACATTCCCATCGGCGCGTAGCCTTCGGCTCCGGCGAAAATCACATCCTCCATCGAGGATCCACGCAAATGCTTCGCCGACATTTCACCCATCGACCACATCAGCGCATCGACGATGTTCGACTTACCGCAACCGTTGGGTCCGACGATCCCGGTGATGCCGGCGTCGAATTGAATGACGGTGCGATCTTTGAAAGATTTGAAGCCGATGAGTTCAAGTTTTTTAATGCGCACGGACGAGTTCCTTTCCAGAAAGGGAAGCGGGCTGCACGCGAATCTCACCCCGTCGCTCACGACGTGGCGGGTTCGCAGGCGGACAAAGCTCCACAGTTTCCAGGCCTTTGGTCCCGTCCTTGGGTCCGAAGCTTTAAGTCTTGTGGGGCTCGCGTCAGCGGGTCAATCCTCTTGATGAGGATTGATGAGGAC
The DNA here is from genome assembly GCA_947462815.1 of Pseudobdellovibrionaceae bacterium. Classification (GTDB taxonomy): domain Bacteria; phylum Bdellovibrionota; class Bdellovibrionia; order Bdellovibrionales; family JAMPXM01; genus UBA2339. The sequence goes on along the minus strand of CANHQR010000015.1, from coordinate 4,308 downwards.
ATGCATCAAGTTGCTTAAAATGACCGCAGAAGCGCCTCCGTTTTTTTGCAGCTTGTCGAAGCCCGACTCCTTGAACTCAGCATCATGACCCGATTTCCCCCGACAGCCCCTCGAGCTGCTTGTTTATCTGGCTCTCGACACCTCAATCTGCCTGCCTCTATCATCGAACAAGACGCGTTCAGCTGGGGTGCCGAAGCCGGGTCGGCTCTCCCGAAATACTCAGATCTGAAGATCCAGGAGTCCGCATGCTTTTTGCGCCTGAAGAAAATCGCTCTTGGCAGCTTGAAAATCGACGCGGCTCACTCCCTCGAAAGCTCAGGCACCTCCGTCCGCAAGGCCAAGCCGGAATCAGTTTGCCGGAGATTCTCATCGGCTCCGCCATCACGATCATCGTGACGGCCATCGCTTTTCGCACGGTATTGGGTATGACGGGCCAGCTGCGGCATCACTCGACAAAGTCGGTGCTCAACGAGCTGCATAACGAGGCGCGCCTCTTGGTCGATAACAATCGTCGCGTGATCGAGGCACTCGGTACGATTCCTGTAAATCTGAAGGAATGTATGAACGCCATGGGCTCAAATTGCGAAAGCTTTGCGAGCTCCACGGCGCAGAATTTCGAGCCCAGCAATCTGACCACACTTCTCAATGCTTCCTTCCATGCGGACGGCAGTCTGTGTAATTCAGATTGTGTCTTCACTCGAAAAGTCACCTATCAGCATGTTTGCGATACGCCTCAACGTTGCCCTCGAATTGAAGTGGGAATCGAAGTGGTGCAGTTGCGAGCGATCGGCGATTTTCCGATCGCGAAGCCTCGACGAAGCTCTCGCTCGCTCGCGGGACGTTTGCTCTTTACTCGTGGAGAGGTCGACCTCTCTTGTGCGCAAACAGGATCGCTGACGGGACTTGATTTTGTGAGCCTGCGAGGCATTTGCGAAGAAATCCAACCGGAATTCAACTGTTCGAATCTCGACAACTTGAATCGAGCGGGTCGCAACGCCACGCTCGAGGCCTGCCGCCCTTTGGCGCAAACAAGCGCACTTTGCTCACGAGGCCTCGCCGCATCCGGACTGTCCAACTCCCAACAGGCCTGCTCGACATCGCAAGATCCCGCCACGGGCTCTGGATCGACGGTCAATGTTCAACCGCCTCTCGATTGCGAAACGGCGACGGGAGGCGCGGCCTGCTATCAAAGGTGCTATCAAGACGTCGACGTGGACTTTGCCTATGTTCAAAATGGCGACTGCACACCCTGCTTTGGCAAATGCCCGGGCTGTGGTCTTGTGAGTTCGACACAAGAGCGCTGCGTGATCACAGCGTTTCCTGAATCGACTTTCAACATCACCAACCTCGATGAAGCCGCGGCAAGCGCAGATCACACTGGTATCAACTGGGTGCACAACGGTCCACCACCACCGAGCCCTGAGTTTTCCGAACGCCGTCTCTACGGCGACCTCGTCAAACAAATTCAACAATCCGGGAATTGCGGGCTCGATCTTCGATCGGGATTTGGAATTGACACCCGAAGATGGCGATGGAGATTTCGCCGAAATACACCTGAGTGCCTCGCACTCGATCCGCTTCCGCCTCGTGGGTGCTTCTATACGATCAGCCACACCGTTCAATATCGCTACGAGTCCGCGTTGTGCGGATCTCCTAATCCTCAGGACGACGAGTTCAATGCTCAACCTGATCTGTTCGACATATCGACGGGTGAGTCCCAATGCGACCCCGGCTATAAGGAGATCCTCCTGACGAGTCATGGGCCCTATGCCGACTGCTCGGGCACTCTACGGCTCGATCGACGCAGTCGAGTCATTCAAAATTGTGTTTACGGCGCACCGGGAGCACGGCCAGGCGCCGTTCAACCCGGTCGCTGCTATCCTTTTAGTATGGGTTCGTCATGAGGGACGGCATGAAGAGTAGGATTGGTCGATCGCGACGTGCCCAGAGCTTGATTCAGATCCTCGCGACAATCCCCGTGATCATCGTCCCCTTGTTGGCACTTTCAAATCTCGTCCGACTCGGCTACCAGTCCAATCAGCGAAGCAGTCTTCAAGCTTCCGTGCTGGAGCTCGAAAGCCGAATGATCGCGAGCCTCACGGAGCCCTCAACTTTTGAAGCCGTTCGAACGCAGATGCGCAACGGCCAAGCGCCTCCATCAGCATTTCCGCTCGCGGACAGCTCAGGGCGGATCGCCGAGCATAAGACGGCATGGAAACTGGATCATAACCTGCAAGCTTGCTCGGAATTCGGGCGTGACAATTGCCGCCTCAAAACCGAGTACGAAGTTCGATGTACGCCGGCCGATGCAGAAAACTCGGCCGCATGTTGGATGGCCTACAGAGTTATCGGTGTCTTGCCCGACGGCACCAGTGTTCTATCGGGCGCTCCGACGTCTCAACGCGAAAGTCAGACTTTCTCGGGCTTTGCCGACCAGGATTTTACACTTCCGATTTCTTTTGATGGCATCCAACGAGATCACCTGCTCTCTACCTGCGACGGAACACAAAGCTTATTCATGGTGGGTTTCAATCGAGATACAGGTGCCCGATACTGCGCGAAATCCTCAGCATCCTCTTGCCCGATCGATCAATTCGCGATCGGACTCGACTTTGCAGCCAACGGGTTTGAGGGTGAAGTCCTTCCGAAGTGCCAAGCGAGTCGAGGTCCCACTTGCCCACCGAACTACGCGCTTCTCAGAGTGGCAACGAACTCCTTTGACGCACGAGTTGTTCAACGTCCTCAGTGTGTTTTTCTTGGCAAGCCGTCGACCAACTGGCTGAAGGACTACTCTGCGCCCGACGGAATCAATGCGACGGTTTGCCCAAAAGGCTACGTGGTCGCATCCGCAACATGCGCGGTGGAAACGATCGAAGCGACTCCGGGACAATGTCCATCTTACGTCTGCGGCTCAAACCCAGTGTTCGGGCCAACGGGGGCCGTGGTGGGGTTCGAAGAAGTGACGTGCAGTCCACCCCCTAATGCTCCCAACACCTCCTATTCTCTCAATCAGACACCCGTTGGATCGAGATCTTTCGGTTGCTCGATCAATTATCCAACGCAAACCTGCGGAGCGAAGTTTCGTGCACGGGTTCAAATCTCTGGCACTTGCGCATTGGCTCTTCCGGAGATCATTGATGGGACATAAATTCAGCATGCCCAGACCTTCACTCTCGTCAAATCGCGGCAACACGATGGTGGTCGCCTTACTGCTCGTCGTAATCGTTGGAATCGCTTCGTTTGCAATTCCACAAATGGAGACAACTCAACAAAAACATCTGCGGACTCTTCGAATTCGGGCGCTGATGACCAATGTCGAAGTCCGCCTCAGGGAATTCGCGTTGAGTCCCAACACCTATCAAAGCTGCGACTCCAGCGCCGGCGTAACCTCGTGTCGGATTCATCAGAGCAAGCTCACCAGTATTTCGACCCTTCGAGTTTTTGGCGCGGAATGTCCGCCTTCCCTACCCAACTGCGGGATTCGATTCGTTCCTGGTCCCGACTTTCCGCGACTCAAGTTATCGGCGAGCGGCGCTCAATTTGAGGGAACCCTCATTTATGAGGGCGATGACTTGAAACTCGCGCCCATCCCCATCAATGTTCAGGTGCCCCTCGATCTCGTCCAGTCGAAAGCGGTCTCCTGTGCACAAATCGATGCTTCACGTCCAATTTTCCACGGCTTCGACAGCCAGGGACGAGCGAAGTGCCGAGCGCTGCCAGCGCCCTGCGGGCCGGGGCAATATCTCTATGCCGTCAATCCGCGGACTCTTGCGAGCCAATGCCGAAATTTGAGTCCTGCGCTTCTCGAGTGCCCCGCCGGCCAAATGATCGGCCGAGTGAGCTACTTGAATGGGGAGTTTTCTACCCAATGCATCGAACGCCTCGATCCTTTCCAAACCATTCCTTCTCCGGATCTGACCCCTTGAGTTGGTACTCTCTCATTTCCTCCCGCCGCCATTGAGGATGTCCGCTCCTCACTCCCCACCTCCACAGAATACGGCCATCTACGCTGATGACTTGCAGCTGAGTTGTCGTCGCTCATTATTTTTGGCTGAGTGCACGCTACTCAGTGCGCGCTGTGCCGTGCGTGCTATTCAGCGCATGCATTTCAGTGCGCGTCGTGGTCATTCGCGGCTCAGCACGCGTCGCTGATTGCAGACGCGACAAAGCACGCGCAAGTTGCGAGGGGTGCTTGGGCCCCCACGCGCGAAAGGCCGGATGTGGTCGATCTCGAGCGCGTAGCGGGAGCCGCAATTTTCGCAGGCGTGTCGAGCCTTCTGTTTCAATTCACGGCGGAGTTGTTGCGGG